>NZ_CP134605.1:600000-900000 GCF_031844685.1 Streptomyces sp. ITFR-21 | reverse complement strand
CCGCACTCCGACGCCGAGAAGTACCGCCGGCTGCACGTCATCATCGGCGACGCCAACCTCTCGGAGATCTCCACCTACCTCAAGCTCGGCACCACCGCGCTGGTGCTGTCCATGATCGAGGACTCCTTCATCAAGGTGGACCTCGCCGTGGACCAGCCGGTCCGCACCCTGCACGAGGTCTCCCACGACCCCGGTCTGCGCCGCCTCGTCACGCTGCGCAACGGCCGCAAGCTCACCGCGGTCCAGCTCCAGATGGAGTACTACGAGCTGTCCCGCAAGTACGTCGAGGAGCGCTACGGCGCCGACGCGGACGAGCAGACCCTGGACGTGCTCGGCCGCTGGGAGGACGTGCTCAACCGGCTGGAGAACGACCCGATGAGCCTGGCCGGCGAGCTGGACTGGGTGGCCAAGAAGGAGCTGCTGGAGGGCTACCGCCGCCGGGACGGCCTCGGCTGGGACGCCGCCCGGCTGCACCTGGTGGACCTCCAGTACGCGGACGTACGGCCCGACAAGGGCCTGTACAACCGCCTGGTGGCCCGTGGCCGCATCCAGCGGCTGCTGGACGAGAAGGACGTCCTGCGGGCCGTCACGAAGCCCCCGGAGGACACCAGGGCCTACTTCCGGGGCCGCTGCCTGGAGCAGTACGCCGACGACGTGGCCGCGGCCTCCTGGGACTCGGTGATCTTCGACCTGCCCGGCCGCGACTCCCTCCAGCGGGTGCCCACCCTGGAGCCGCTGCGGGGTACCCGCAACCACGTCAAGGAGCTGCTGGACCGCTGCCGTACCGCCGAGGACCTGGTACGGATCCTGTCCGGCGGCTGAACGGGGGCTGAAACGGTCCGGAACCGGGAAACAACCCGGTGGCACTCGGACGTTCTCGTAATCCGGAGCCGAAGTCGGACCCTGCTTGTAGGGTCTGATCTTGTAGGCACGCAACCGAGCGGGGTGAGGGACATGGCCACCAAGGACACCGACGGCGGACAGCAGAAGGCGACGCGTTCCACGGAGGAGGCCGAGGAGGTCCAGCAGGACTCCCAAGCGGCCGACGACCTCAAGGAACGCCAGGAGAAACTCTCGGACGACGTGGACTCCGTCCTGGACGAGATCGACGACGTCCTGGAGGAGAACGCCGAGGACTTCGTGCGCTCCTTCGTCCAGAAGGGCGGCGAGTAGCCGCTCACCCTCCGATCCGCCCCGCGGCAATGGCCCGCGGGGCGGATGGATTTCCGGGCCGCGGGTAGGGTCTGTACCGACTTCATGATCGTGTGGAAGGAATCGTGTGGAAGCCAACACTCGCAAGCCCGGGCGACTGCCGGCCGCCTTCCTGACGCCCGGCTCGTCCTCGTTCCTCGACTTCCTGGGCGACCACTCGCCCGAGCTGCTGCCCGGCGGCCGTCCGCTGCCGGCGGTCAAGGGCGCCATCGAGCTGCCGCACGGCACCACGATCGTGGCCGCCACCTTCAGCGGGGGCGTCATCCTCGCCGGTGACCGCCGCGCCACGATGGGCAACGTGATCGCTCAGCGCGACATCGAGAAGGTCTTCCCGGCCGACGAGTACTCCGCGGTCGGCATCGCCGGCACCGCGGGCCTGGCCGTGGAGATGGTGAAGCTCTTCCAGCTGGAACTGGAGCACTACGAGAAGATCGAAGGGGCGACGCTCTCCCTGGAGGGCAAGGCGAACCGCCTGTCCACCATGATCCGCGGCAACCTCGGCATGGCCCTGCAGGGCCTGGCCGTCGTCCCGCTCTTCGCCGGATACGACACCGAGCGCGGGAAGGGCCGCATCTTCTCGTACGACGTGACCGGCGGCCGCAGCGAGGAGCACGGCTTCTCCGCCACCGGCTCCGGGTCGGTCTTCGCCCGCGGCGCCCTCAAGAAGCTCTACCGCAGCGACCTCACCGAGAGCCAGCTGGCCACCGCGGTCATCCAGGCGCTGTACGACGCGGCGGACGACGACTCGGCCACCGGCGGTCCCGACCTGACCCGGCGGATCTTCCCGATCATCACGGTCATCACCGAGGAGGGGTTCCGGCGGCTCGCCGACAGCGAGGTCGCCGCGATCGCCCAGTCGGTGGTCGACGGACGCCTGGAGCGCCCCGACGGACCCCAGGCACAGGTGCTGTGACCTCCGGTCAGCCGACCCGGAGCCATCAGTCCCCCCTCTCGACCACAGCGCTGACAGCAGAAAGGCACGGTTAGCCGGTGTCCACGCCCTTTTACGTCTCGCCACAGCAGGCCATGGCGGACCGCGCCGAGTACGCCCGCAAGGGGATCGCGCGCGGCCGCAGCGTGGTTGTGCTGCAGTACACCGACGGCATCGTGTTCGTCGCCGAGAACCCGTCCCGCGCGCTGCACAAGGTCAGCGAGATCTACGACCGGATCGCCTTCGCGGCGGTCGGCAAGTACAACGAGTTCGAGAACCTGCGGATCGGCGGCGTCCGCTACGCCGACCTGCGCGGCTACACCTACGACCGCGAGGACGTGACGGCCCGCGGGCTGGCCAACGTCTACGCCCAGACGCTGGGCACCATCTTCTCCAGTGTCGGCGAGAAGCCCTACGAGGTGGAGCTGATCGTCGCGGAGGTCGGTTCGGCCCCCGAGGACGACCAGATCTACCGGCTGCCGCACGACGGCTCGATCGTGGACGAGCACGGTGCGGTCGCGGTCGGCGGCAACTCCGACCAGATCGGCAGCTACCTCGACCAGCGGCACCGGGACGGGATGACCCTCGCGGAGGCGCTGGCGCTGGCGGTGGAGTCCCTCAGCCGCGACACCAACGGCGGCGACCGGCAGCTCACCGCCGAGCAGCTGGAGGTCGCGGTGCTGGACCGCACCCGGCCGCAGCAGCGGAAGTTCAAGCGCATCCTGGGCCGCCAGCTCTCCCGGCTGCTGGAGACGGAGAGCGCGGCCACCGCCAAGACCGACGACCCCTCGGACGAAGAGGAGCAGTAGGCCCCCGGGCCCGACCTCCCAGGCGTACGGTGCCCCGGCAGCGGTTGCCGGGGCACCGCCCGTTCTCCCCCCTCGCTCCTTCCCGCTCGCCGCCCGCCGGGAGGGACCGGCGCCAGGGAGGGGGGAGCGGGCGGCTCCGGCGCCGGGAGGGGCCCCGGGCGGCTCAGCGGGGGGCCGGACCGGTGGAGGCCCGCGGCACCAGGCGGACCGGCAGCTCGCCGCCCGGCGCCGGGACCCCGCCCAGCAGGGCCAGCAGCGCGGTCATCCCGGCCGCGCCGACCTCCTCCGCCGGCAGCCGTACCGTCGTCAGCTCGGGATCCATCGCGGTGGCCAGCGAGAGGTCGTCGAAGCCGGAGACCGACAGCTCGCCCGGGACGGCCAGCCCCAGGCCCCGCAGCGCCTTGCAGGCGCCGGCCGCCAGGATGTCGTCGTCGCACAGCAGCGCGGTGGGGCGCGGACCGGGCCGGGCCAGGGCGCGCAGCACCGCGTCCCGGGCGGCGGCCACCTCCAGCGCCGAGCGCTCGGTGTGCAGCAGTACGGCTCCGGGCACCCGGTCCAGTTCGGCCGCGACGGCCGACGCGCGGACCCGGAAGGTCCAGGCGTCCACCTCCCCGGCCAGGTGGACGAACCGCCGGTGGCCGAGCGCCAGCAGATGCCGGGCGACCTGGCGGATGCCGTCGGCGACGGCCAGGTTCACCGTCGGGGCGCCGCCGGGCGCGTCCGGGTCGCTGTCGAGCATCACCAGCGGCAGCCCGTCGCCGATGCCGGCGAGCGCGTCGGCGGCCATCGAGGAGGCGATCACCCCGTCGATCGCCGCCCGCGCCGAGCCGAACGGGTCCCGGGCCGGCCCCACGCCCTCGGGGGAGGGGTAGAGCACCACGCCGAAGCCGTGTTCGGCCGCCACCCGGGCGGCCCCGGTGTAGATCCGGGCGAAGTACTCGTTGGTGAGCGCCGGCACCACCAGAAGCGCGGTCCTGGTCCGGCCGAGCCGCAGGTTGCGCGCCGCCAGGTTCGGCCGGTAGCCCAGTTCGCCGGCCGCCTCCCGTACCGCGGCCGCGGTACGCTCCGACACCCGGCCCGGCCACTTGCCGCCCAGCACCAGCGACACCGTCGCCTGCGACACGCCGGCGGCCCGCGCCACGTCCCGCGAGGTCGGCCGAGTGCTCCCGGTCACCGTTGCCCGCTCCCTCCGTCCGGCTCCGCCGGTCCCGCCCACCGGGCCCGTTCCGCTCGCTTGCGGATGGACGGGGGGCGAATCGGTCTGCTTCGGTCTGCTCACGGCCGGGCGCCTCCGCCGTACGGGTGGACCCCGGGCTGGCGCCATGGTACGTATGACCACCTGACGTTATACGTAACACTGAGGCGGGGGAAGCATGGCGGCTACCGGATACGGCGACCTGCTGCGGGCCCGGCACGCCGCCCGGCTGCTCGCCGGGACCCTGCTGGGGCGGCTGCCGAACGCGATGTCGGCGCTGGCCATCGTGCTGTTCCTGCGCTCGCAGGGCTCGGGATACGGGCTGGCCGGGACGCTGTCCGCGCTCTACGGGCTGGCCGTGGCGATCGGGCAGCCGCTGCTGGGGCGGGCGGTGGACCGGCGGGGGCAGCCGCGGGTGATGACAGCCGCCGCGCTGCTGTCGGCCGCCGGATTCGCGCTGCTGGCCGTCAACGGGCCGCGGCCGCTGCCCGTCGCGGTGCTGGCCGTGGTCCTCGCCGGGGTGGCGACCCCGCCGCTGGAGGGCGGCCTGCGGGCGCTGTGGCCCGCCGTGCTACGCCACGAGGAGCAGGTGCAGAAGGCGTACGCGCTGGACGCCGCCGCCCAGGAGGTGCTCTTCACCGTCGGGCCGCTCCTGGTCACCCTCACGGTGGCCGCCGCCTCCGAGGCCGCCGCGGTGGTTCTCACCGGGTTGCTCGGCGTCGCCGGGACCCTGGTCGTGGTCACCTCCGCGCCCTCCCGGCGCTGGCGGGCGGCGGCCCGCGAGGCGCACTGGCTGGGCGCGCTGCGCTCCCGCGGCCTGGCCGTCCTGCTGGGCGCCTGCCTCTTCATCGGCGTCGCGCTCGGCGCCCTGTCGCTGGCCGCGGTCGCCTACGGGGACGCGCACGGCGGCGACCCGGCCACCGCGTACGTCCTGGCGGCCAACGGCGCCGGGGCGCTGGCCGGCGGCCTCGGCTACGGCGCCCGGGTCTGGACGGGCGTCCCGGAGCGGCGGCTGCGGCTGCTGTCCCTGGGGCTGGCCGCCTGCTATCCCCCGCTGCTGCCGGCCCCGGGCCTCGGCTGGATGCTGCCGCTGGCCGCCCTGTCCGGTTTCTTCCTCGCGCCCACGCTGGCCTGCGCCTTCCTCGTCGTGGACCGGCACGCCCCGGCGGGCACGGTCACCGAGGCGTTCTCCTGGATCGTGACCGCGATGGGCGTCGGCGCGGCCCTCGGTACGGCGCTGGCGGGCCTGGTCGCCCAGGATGGCGGAACGAGCGCCGGATTCGCCGTCAGCGCCGTCAGCGGGGCGGCCGCCATGCTCGTACTGCTGCTCACCGGGCGAATCCTGACCGTTCCAAACCTCGAAACCCGGCCGGAAAAAGATCGAAACGGTGGGGTCGAACCCCGTTTCAGCACCACGCATCAGGCGTAATGTTCAGACATGGACCGCCGCATTTTCGGGCTGGAGAACGAGTACGGCGTCACATGCACGTTCAGGGGACAGCGGCGTCTGTCCCCTGACGAGGTGGCGCGGTACCTCTTCCGCCGTGTCGTGTCATGGGGCCGAAGCAGCAATGTTTTCCTCCGCAACGGTGCCCGCCTCTACCTCGACGTCGGCTCGCACCCGGAGTACGCCACTCCGGAGTGCGACAACGTCGCCGAACTCGTCACGCACGACAAGGCCGGCGAACGCATCCTCGAAGGTCTTCTGGTGGACGCCGAACGGCGCCTGCACGAGGAGGGCATCGCGGGCGATGTGTACCTCTTCAAGAACAACACCGACTCGGCCGGCAACTCCTACGGCTGCCACGAGAATTACCTCGTCGCCCGGCACGGGGAATTCTCCCGGCTGGCCGACATCCTCATTCCGTTCCTCGTCACCCGGCAGCTGCTGTGCGGCGCCGGCAAGGTACTGCAGACCCCCCGGGGCGCGGTCTTCTGCGTCAGCCAGCGCGCCGAGCACATCTGGGAGGGGGTCAGCTCCGCGACCACCCGCTCCCGCCCCATCATCAACACCCGCGACGAGCCGCACGCCGACGCCGAGCGCTACCGCCGGCTGCACGTCATCGTGGGCGACTCCAACATGTCCGAGACCACCATGCTGCTCAAGGTCGGCGCCACCGACCTGGTGCTGCGGATGATCGAGGCCGGCACCGTGATGCGTGACCTGACCCTGGAGAACCCGATCCGGGCCATCCGCGAGGTCAGCCACGACATCACCGGCCGCCGCAAGGTGCGGCTGGCCTCCGGCCGCGAGGCGTCCGCACTGGACATCCAGCACGAGTACTACTCCAAGGCGGTCGAGTTCTGCGAGCGCCGCGGCATCCGCAGCGGCGTGATCGAGCAGGTCCTGGAGCTGTGGGGCCGCACCCTGGAGTCGATCGGCAGCGGCGACCTCGCCAAGATCGGCACCGAGATCGACTGGGTGATGAAGTACCAGCTCATCGAGCGCTACCGGAACCGCGACAACATCACCATGTCCCACCCGCGGGTCGCCCAGATAGACCTCGCGTACCACGACATCCACCGCCGCCGCGGCCTGTACTACCTGCTGGAGCGCAAGGGCCAGGCCAAGCGAATCTGTAACGACCTGAAGATCTTCGAGGCCAAGTCGGTGCCTCCGCAGACCACCAGGGCACGGCTGCGCGGTGACTTCATCCGCCGCGCGCAGGAGCAGCGCCGGGACTTCACCGTCGACTGGGTGCACCTCAAGCTCAACGACCAGGCGCAGCGCACGGTGCTGTGCAAGGACCCGTTCCGGTCGGTCGACGACCGGGTGGAGAAGCTGATCGCCGGGATGTGACGGCGCGAGCGCACCCCGTAGGGTGTGGGGCGGCGGAATCCGAGACCGCCTGCCCCACCCCCTGCGAACCGAACGAGGAACCCCGTGCGCCGACGTTCCGTACTGCTCGCCGTGCCCGCGCTCATGCTTACCGCCGCCGGCTGCGGCAGTGGGGACAGCTCGGGTGACGCGGCCTCCTCACCTTCGGACTCCCCCTCGGACACCGCCTCGCCGACCGGTACGCCCTCGGCCTCCGCCACCCCCACCGCGAAGATCGTCAGCGGCCCGGTACCGGCTGTCACCGGCGGCACCTCCTTCGACAAGAAGCCGACCGTCGCCAAGGGCAGCGGCACCCCCTCGAAGGACCTCGCGGTCAAGACCGTCATCCAGGGGGACGGCCCCGCGATCGCCTCCGGCGACTTCGTTCAGGTGAACTACCTCGGCCAGGTGTGGGACACCGCCAAGGTCTTCGACACCTCCTTCGGCCGCGGCCCGTACACCAACGTCATCGGTCAGGGGAAGGTCATCCCCGGCTGGGACCAGGGCCTGCTCGGCCAGAAGGTCAGGAGCCGGGTGGAGCTGGCGATTCCGCCGGCCCTCGGCTACGGCAGCTCCGGCAACGCCCAGGCCGGCATCAAGGGCACCGACACCCTGGTCTTCGTGGTGGACGTGCTGGAGCGCTTCAACGCCAAGAGCTCGGCCACCGGCAAGGCCGCCGCCCAGAACGACGCGAGCCTGCCCAAGGTAGGCGCCAACACCGACGGCAAGGCTCCGGTCATCACGGTGCCCAAGGGCGCCAAGGCCCCCACCAAACTGGTCGCCGAGTACGTCCTCGAAGGCGACGGCGCCGTGGTGAAGGCCACCGACAACCTGCTGCTCCAGTACAAGGGCGTGCTGTGGGACACCGGCAAGGAGTTCGACTCCACCTACGCCCACGGCCAGCTGGCCGCCTTCCCGCTCGCCCAGCTCATCAAGGGCTGGCAGCAGGGGCTGGCGGGCAAGAAGGTCGGCAGCCGGGTGATGCTGGTCACACCGCCCGGCCTGGCCTACGGCAACCAGGCCAACAACGGCATCCCGGCCAACTCCACGCTGGTCTTCACCCTGGACATCCTGGCCCTCCTGTGAGGTCTGCAAGACTGTCCCGGTTGCCTGTCACATCGCGAGGAGTACCCACGTGAGCATCGAAAAGCCCGAGATCGACTTCCCGGGTGGCGAACCGCCGGCCGACCTGGAGATCAAGGACATCTGGGAAGGCGACGGCGAGGTCGCCAAGGCCGGGGACACCGTCTCCGTCCACTACGTCGGAGTGGCCTTCTCCTCCGGCGAGGAGTTCGACGCCAGCTGGAACCGCGGCGCGCCGCTGCGCTTCCAGCTCGGTGTCGGCCAGGTCATCGCCGGCTGGGACCAGGGTGTGCAGGGCATGAAGGTCGGCGGCCGGCGCCAGCTGATCATCCCCGCGCACCTCGCCTACGGCGACAGCGGCGCGGGCGGCGCGATCAAGCCCGGCGAGACGCTGATCTTCGTCTGCGACCTGATCGCGGTCTGAGCCGCGGCGGCAGCCGGTCGGCACCGGGGTCCCGCCGTCCGGCGGGACCCCGGTCCGGCCTCCGGACCCGGGACCCGGACCCCTTTTGCCGTCACCCGCCACGCCCGCTCGGCTTGGGTTCGCGCAGCCGGGAGCGATAGGTTCGACCGTGCACGGCGAGCGGAGGGTGCGGGATGGCGATTGCCAAGGCCGAGCGGCTGATGAACCTGGCGCTGTGCCTGATGAACACCCGGCGCCCGGTCAGCAAGCGTGAGCTGCGCGCGTCCATCGAGGCCTACCACGAGGTCACCTCCGACGAGTCGTTCAACCGGATGTTCGAGCGGGACAAGGACGACCTGCGCGAGCTCGGCCTGGTCATCGACACGGTGGAGAGCATCGACGGCGAGTTCGGCTACCTGGCCCGCAGTGACCGCAACCGGCTGCCGGACATCGCCCTCGACCCCGAGGAGGCCGCGGCCCTCGGACTCGCCGCGAAGGTGTGGCAGCAGGCCCGGCTCGCCGAGGCGGCCAGCGGGGCACTGCAGAAGCTGCGCGCGGCCGGAGTGCCGTACGAGGCCGCCAGCAGCGTGCTCGAACCGCGTATCCCCACCCCCGAACCGGCCTTCGAGGGGCTGATGCTCGCCACCCGTGAGCGGCGCGCCGTCTCCTTCGACTACCGCAAGGCCAACGCGGTGCGTCCGGAGCCCCGGCTGGTGGAGCCCTGGGCGCTGGAGTGCTGGCGCGGCCACTGGTACGTCGCCGGGCACGACCGCGACCGCGGCGCCGTCCGGGTCTTTCGGCTCTCCCGGATCAGCGGGAAGGTCCGCAGCCGGGGCCCCTTCGTCGCCGAGGTCCCCGACCACGTCGACGTCCGCGAGGCCGTCGCCCGCTGGGCCGGCGAGGGTGCCACCGCCGCCACCGCCCGTATCCGGCTGCGCCGCGACAGCGGCTACCCGCTGCGCTCCCGGGCGGTCACCACCACCCCGGTGGACGCCGACTGGGACGAACTGGAGATCCCCTACGGCCACGGCCTCGACGCCTGGCTGGCCGAGTTCGGCCCGGACGTGGTCGTGCTGGCCCCCGAGGAGCTGCGCGCCGAAGTGCTGGAACGGCTGCGCGCCGTGGCCAAGGGCTGAAGGGGGTTCCGCCATGGTGGGCGAGGCACGCGAGGCCGCCGCGCGGCGGCCGGCGCGGGGGACGGGCGGAACGGCCGGGACGGTCACGACACCCGGGACGGCGGTGGCCCGACGCGCGGCCATCCGGAGCGTGGTGACCTGGACCCCGGTCGCCCGACGCGCGGCCACCCGATCTGTGGTGGCCCGCATTCCGGCCCCCCGACGCGTGGCGGCGCGGACCCCGGCGGCCCGGACCGCGGGGCCGCGGACCCCGGTGGCCGGCGGGGCGGCGGCGGACAGGACGGCGACGGCTCCGGGACCGGCCGGCGGAGCCGCGGCCGGCCGCGGGCGGCACCCGGCGGAGAGCGAGGACACGCGGTGAGCAACGCGATCGACCAGACCCGGCGGATGCTGTCCCTGGTCACCTATCTGAAGGAGCGGCCCGGCGCGCGGGTCAGCGAGGTGGCGCAGGCGTTCGGGGTGACCGAGGCGGAGCTGATCGGGGACCTGAACGTCCTGCCGCTGTGCGGCACCAGCTTCCGCGGCGGCGACCTGCTGGACATCGACACCGACGGCGAACGCATCTGGTGGCACAACCCCGGCACCGCCGACGACGTGGCGCAGCCGCTGCGGCTGGCCGCCGACGAGGCCACCGCCCTGCTGGTCGCCACCCGAGCGGTGGCCAACCTGCCCGGCCTGCGGGACCGCGACCGCCAGGCACTGCTGCGGGCCGCCGCCAAACTGGAGGCCGCGGCCGGCGAGGCGGCCGGCTCCAGCGCCCAGCTGTCGGTGACCTTCGAGTCCGAGGGCAGCGTCTTCGCCACCGTCGACCGCGCCATCACCGAGCGCCGGCCGCTGTGGATGCGCTACTACTCGCCGGCCCGCGACACCCTCACCGAGCGCACGGTGGACCCGATCCGGCTGTTCGCCGTCGGCCACACCTACTTCGAGGGCTGGTGCCGGCTCTCCGAGGACCGCCGCACCTTCCGGCTCGACCGGGTGGCGGAGATCGAACTGCTCGACGAGCCGTCCGACCCGCCCCGGCTGGAGCCCCGCGACCTCTCGCAGGGCCTGGTGCAGCCGGCCGGCGACGACCCGGAGGTGGTGATCGAGGTCGGGCCGGGCGGCCGCTGGGTCGCCGAGTACTATCCGCACGACAGCGCCGAGGAACTGCCGGGCGGGGACCTGCGGATCACCCTGCGCACCCCCGACCCCGGCTCGCTGCGGCGGCTCGCACTGCGGCTCGGCCGCGACGGCCGGATCGTGTCCCCCGCCGCACTGGCGGGGGGCGCGCGCGACGCGGCCGTACAGGCCCTGGCCGCCTACGGGGAGTGAGGCACCCACGATGACCACCAGCACCGCCCCGCCGCCGTCCGCGGGCAGCCGGCCCGCGCTGTTCCGGGCCGGCTGCCCGCACTGCCGGGAGAGCTTCGAACTCACCGCGGGCGCGCTGCGGCTGGCCATCGGCGGCTCGCCCCGCACCACCTTCTACTCCTTCACCTGCCCCGAGTGCGGCGAGGCGGTCCGCAAACCGGCCGGTGAGCGGATAGTGGAGCTGCTCACCGACGGCGGCGTCCGCACGATGCGGCTGCACGCCCCCTGACCGGTAGGCTTGCCGGCCATGTGGTGGCTCTTCCTCTGCGTCGGACTGTCGACCGCCGGACTCCTGGTGCTGGCCGTACCGGCGGTCCGGGTCTTTCTCGCCGTCCAGGACCTCGCCCGCGAGGTCGCCGCCGGCACCGAGGCGCTGACCCGGGCGAGCGAGCGGCTGCGGCGGGCCGCGGAGCCGGTGGCCGGGCGGGCCGGCGACATCTCCCGACACCGGGCCTGACGCGCCGGCGCGGGGCCGGGGTAGTCTGGCCGGGCGGCCCGACAAGGAGCGCGGCGGGGGCCGTAATCAGGTGGACCCCGGAGCATTCCCCGGTGTTCACCGGTGCGCGCTACGATCACAGCCAGCGCGGCGGTCGGCCATCCGTCCGGCGCCCGGCTACGAAGCAGCAATGACCACGCCGCCCCGGTGAGAAGGTAGACCTTTTATGCTCGGCAATCTCAAGCCCTTCGAGATCGTCCTCATCCTTCTCGTCATCGTCGTCCTCTTCGGTGCCAAGAAGCTTCCCGACGTCGCCAGGTCGCTCGGCAAGTCGGCCCGCATTCTCAAGAGCGAGGCCAAGGCGATGAAGAACGACGGTGACGCCCCGGCCACCGCGCAGCCCGCGCCGGAGCAGGTCGCGGCCCGTACCATCCAGGCCGCGCCCGGTGACACCGCCAGCGCCCGCCCGGTGGCCGAGCCGGCCGACCGCACCTCCGCGCAGGGCTGATCCCGAGACCGACGACCAGGACCGCCCGCCGCTCGGGGCGGTCGGCCCGCTGGTGCTGGACCCAGGCCGGCGCGCGCCACTGACGGCTGCCGTACGAGACGAGGACGTGGGTGCTCAAGACCGCCAGCAGGCAGGAGAGGGACCCCGAGGGGCGGATGCCCCTCGCGGACCACCTGCGCGAACTGCGCAACCGGCTGTTGAAGTCGGTCCTGGCGATCATCGCCGTGACCATCGTGGCGGCGTTCTTCTACAAGGACATCATCCACTTCTTCCAGCATCCCATCTTGAAGTCGGTGGGCTGCGAGCACGGCGCGATCGTGCAGAAGAACGGGCAGCCGTGTGCCGCGATGACCGTCAGCGGTCTGCTCGGCGGCTTCTCCATCGCGTTGAAGGTCTCGCTGATGGCCGGCGTCGTCGTCTCCTCACCGGTCTGGCTGTACCAGCTGTGGGCGTTCCTGGCGCCCGGCCTGCACAAGAACGAGAAGCGCTACACGCTGGGCTTCGTCGGCGCGGGTGTGCCGCTGTTCTTCGCCGGCGCCGCGCTGGCGTACGCGATCCTGCCGCAGACCGCGAAGATCATGATCGGCTTCGTGCCGGAGGACGCCACCAACCTGCTGCCGCTGGACGACTTCCTCGACCTCATCGCGCGGATGGTCATCGTCTTCGGCATGGCCTTCGAGCTGCCGCTGGTGCTGGTGCTGCTGAACTTCACCGGCATGGTCACCGGCCGCCGCATGCTCGGCTGGTGGCGCGGCATGGTGATCGGCATCACCGTCTTCGCCGCCGTCGCCACCCCCACCGGCGACCCGCTCACCATGTGCCTGCTGGCCGCGCCGATCGTCTTCCTGTACTTCGTGGCGATGGGCATCTGCTTCTTCAACGACTCCCGCAAGCTGCGCCGCCGCGCGGCCGACCCGGACTTCGCGCTCGACCCGGACGAGGCGTCCGCGCTGAGCCACATCCCCGAGCAGGTCTCCACCGCGCCGCTGAGCGAGTCCGACCGGCGCGGTGGCGGCGACTTCGACGACGCGACCTGATCCCGGTCGGGCCGCGGGCGGCCGTTCCGGGATAGGGTCCGGCCGTGACCCGCGAGATCACCCTCCTCGTCAACCCCGCCGCGGGCCGCGGCCGGGCCACGCGCGCCGCGGGGCCGGCCGCCCGCGCGCTGCGCGACGCCGGCTGCTCCGTGCGGGTCGTCGCCGGCGCGGACCCGCCGGACGCCCTGGCCAGGGCCCGGCAGGCGGTGGCCGACGGCACCGACGGGCTGGTCGCGGTCGGCGGCGACGGCATGGTCGGCCTCGCCCTCCAGGCGGTGGCCGGTACCGCCACCCCGCTGGGCGTCGTCGCGGCCGGCACCGGCAACGACTTCGCCCGCGCCGCCGGACTGCCGGTCAAGGACCCCGCCGCGGCCGGTACCGCCATCGGCCGGGCGCTGCGCGAGGGCCGCACCCGGGTCCTCGACCTCGGCCGGATCGGCGACCGCTGGTTCGGTACGGTGCTGGCCTCCGGCTTCGACTCCCGGGTCAACGACCGCGGCAACCGGATGCGGTGGCCCACCGGCCGCTACCGGTACGACGTGGCCATGCTC
Organism: Streptomyces sp. ITFR-21; assembly: GCF_031844685.1. Taxonomy (NCBI): domain Bacteria; kingdom Bacillati; phylum Actinomycetota; class Actinomycetes; order Kitasatosporales; family Streptomycetaceae; genus Actinacidiphila; species Actinacidiphila sp. ITFR-21. The sequence goes on along the minus strand of NZ_CP134605.1, from coordinate 886,528 downwards.
GCCGAACTCGCCGCGCTGCGCCCGATCCGCTACCGGGTCCGGTTCGACGACGCCCCGGAGCGGGAGATCGAGGCCACCCTGATCGCGGTCGGCAACGGCTCCTCCTACGGCGGCGGCATGCGGATCTGCGCCGACGCCCGGATGGACGACGGGCTCTTCGACGTGTGTGTGGTCGGGCCGTGCAGCCGTACGACGCTGCTGCGGGTCTTCCCGCGGGTCTACCGCGGGACCCACCCCGCCCACCCGGCGGTGACCGTGCACCGCGCCGCCCGGGTCCGGCTGGCGGCCGAGGGCGTCACCGGATACGCCGACGGCGAGCCGGTCGGACCGCTGCCGCTGGTCGCCGAGACCGTGCCGCGGGCGGTGCGGTTGCTGGGGTGAGGACGGCCGGAAGGGGGTAGGGACCGTCGGTGTCGTCAACGTTGCCCCGGGGGATCCCACCTCGGGCCCATAAGATCACGCGCCGTGTCGGTGCCGACGGGTAGGCTCATGGACGAGATGACCGAAGAGATGTCCCCCGCCGAGCGCTTCGCCGCCAGCCGGCGCCGCGCCGCAGAGAACGCCACCGCACTCGCCCGGTTCCGCGAACTGTACGAGTTCGGCCTCGACCCGTTCCAGATAGAGGCGTGCACGGCGCTGGAGGCCGGCAGCGGCGTCCTGGTCGCCGCGCCCACCGGGTCGGGCAAGACCATCGTCGGCGAGTTCGCCGTCCACCTCGCCCTCGCAGAGGGCCGCAAGTGCTTCTACACCACGCCCATCAAGGCACTGTCCAACCAGAAGTACAACGACCTCGCCCAGCGCTACGGCGCCGACAAGGTCGGCCTGCTCACCGGCGACAACAGCGTCAACGGCGACGCCCCGGTGATCGTCATGACCACCGAAGTGCTGCGGAACATGCTGTACGCGAACTCCGCCGTCCTGGAGGGCCTCGGCTACGTGGTGATGGACGAGGTGCACTACCTCTCCGACCGCTTCCGCGGCGCGGTGTGGGAGGAGGTGATCATCCACCTGCCGCCGTCGGTGACCCTGGTGTCGCTGTCCGCGACGGTCTCCAACGCCGAGGAGTTCGGCGACTGGCTCGACACGGTACGCGGCGACACCCAGGTGATCGTCTCCGAGCACCGCCCGGTCCCGCTGTGGCAGCACGTGATGGCCGGCCGCCGGATGTACGACCTGTTCGAGGAGCGGGCCGGCGCCACCGACAACCGCGGCCGGCGCGAGGTCAGCGCGGACCTGCTGCGGCTGGCCCGCGAGGAGAACCAGCGCACCTACCACCCGCGGGCCAAGCGCGGCCGGGAGGCCGACCGCGAGCGGGAGCGGCGGGCCCGCAGCCGGACCTGGACCCCCGGCCGGGCGGAGGTCATCGAGCGGCTGGACTCCGAGGGGCTGCTGCCCGCGATCACCTTCATCTTCAGCCGGGCCGGCTGCGAGGCCGCCGTGCAGCAGTGCCTGCAGGCGGGCCTGCGGCTGAACAGCGACGAGAACCGGGCCCGGGTCCGGGCGGTCGTCGAGGAGCGCACCCGCGCCATCCCCGACGAGGACCTGCACGTGCTCGGGTACTTCGAGTGGCTGGAGGGCCTGGAGCGCGGCATCGCGGCCCACCACGCCGGCATGCTGCCGACGTTCAAGGAAGTGGTCGAGGAGCTCTTCGTCCAGGGCCTGGTCAAGGCGGTCTTCGCCACCGAGACGCTGGCGCTCGGCATCAACATGCCGGCCCGTACGGTCATCCTGGAAAAGCTCGTCAAGTGGAACGGCGAGACCCACGCCGACATCACCCCCGGCGAGTACACCCAGCTCACCGGCCGGGCCGGGCGCCGCGGCATCGACGTCGAGGGCCACGCGGTGGTGCTGTGGCAGCGCGGCTTCGACCCGGCGATCGTCGCCGGCCTGGCCGGCACCCGCACCTATCCGCTGCGGTCGTCCTTCAAGCCGTCGTACAACATGGCGGTCAACCTCGTCGGCCAGTTCGGGCGGCACAAGTCCCGCGAACTGCTGGAGACCTCCTTCGCCCAGTTCCAGGCGGACCGCTCGGTGGTCGGCATCTCCAAGCAGGTGCAGCGCAACGAGGAGGGGCTCGACGGCTACAAGGGCTCGATGACCTGCCACCTCGGCGACTTCGACGAGTACATGACCTTGCGGCGGGAGCTGAAGGAGCGCGAGGCCGAACTGTCCCGGCAGGGCGCGCTCCAGCGCCGGGCGGCGTCCTCGGAGGCACTGGAGAAGCTCAAGCCCGGCGACATCATCCAGGTGCCGGCCGGCAAGTACGCCGGCCTCGCGCTGGTCCTGGAGCCCGGCATCCCGGCCGGGCGGTCCGACGGCCGGCGGTTCGACGAGTACCAGGACGGGCCCCGGCCGCTGGTGCTCACCGCGGAACGGCAGGTCAAGCGGCTGGGACAGATGGACTTCCCGGTGCCGGTGGAGGCGCTGGACCGGATGCGGATCCCCAAGTCGTTCAACCCGCGCAGCCCGCAGTCCCGCCGCGACCTGGCCTCCGCGATGCGCGGCAAGGCCGGCACCGCGGGCTGGGCGGAGCCCGCCAGGCACCGCAGGCAGCGCTCGGCGGCGGCTGACGACAACGAGATCGCCCGGCTGCGGGCCGCGATCCGCGCGCACCCCTGCCACGGCTGCGACGAGCGCGAGGACCACGCCCGCTGGGCCGAGCGCTACCACCGGCTGCGCCGCGACACCCACCAGCTGGAGCGGCGGATCGAGGGGCGGACCAACACCATCGCCCGCACCTTCGACCGGGTCTGCGCGGTGCTCACCGAACTCGGCTACCTGGAAGGCGACAAGGTCACTCCGGAGGGCCGCCGGCTCGCCCGGCTCTACGGCGAACTCGACCTGCTGGCCAGCGAATGCCTGCGCGACGGGGTGTGGGACGGCCTCGGCCCGGCCGAACTGGCCGGCTGCGCCTCCGCGCTGGTCTTCGAGTCGCGGAACTCCGACGACGCGGTGGCGCCCAAGCTGCCGACCGGCCGGGCCAAGGACGCGCTGGGCGAGATGGTCCGCATCTGGGGCCGGCTCGACGCCCTGGAGGAGGACCACGGGATCAGCCAGACCGAGGGCGTCGGCCAGCGCGAGCCCGACCTGGGCTTCGCCTGGGCCGCGTACCGCTGGGCGTCCGGCCACGGTCTGGACTCGGTGCTGTCCGACGCCGACATGCCGGCCGGCGACTTCGTACGCTGGTGCAAGCAGCTGATCGACGTCCTCGGCCAGATCGGCAACGCGGCGCCGGAGAACAGCCCGGTGCGGCGCAACTCCCGGCGCGCGGTGGACGGCCTGCTGCGCGGAGTGGTGGCGTACTCCTCGGTGGGGTGAGCCCTGGGGGCGGCCGTCCGGCGGGCCCGGCCCGACGGGCTGGGGGCCACCCGGTCGCCCGCGGTACGTGGCCCGTCGGGGTGCCGGGCGGGCCACCGGGTAGGCGCGCCAGCCGCCGTACCCGGTGATGTCCTCGGTGCCTTGGAGGGCCTGCGGATCGCAGAGGAAGCCGGGGACGGCGGTGCCGCCGGCGGGTTCGACGCTGACCAGCGCCATCGGGCGGGGGAGGGCGCCGACCGTGCGCAGCCCCATGCGGCGGGCGGTACGGATGATCCGGACGGCGATCTCGCCCCGGTGGCGATCAGCAGGGTGTCGAAGGGGCCGGCCGGGGCGGGCGGGGTGTCCGGCGAGCGCGGGGCGTTCCGGGGCGTCGGGGTGTCGCGGCTTATGCGCGCGCCACCGCCGCCAGGGCGGTCGCGGCCTCGCCGGCCGGTGTGACCGTCATCCGTACCGGGGTCGGGTCGAAGCCGTTGCAGGGGTTGTTGATCTGGGGGCAGTTGGAGACCAGTACCAGGGCGTCGGTCTCGGCGCGCAGCACCACTTCGAGGCCGGGGGCGGAGATGCCGTCCACGATGCCGAGGGTGCCGTCGTCCTCCACCGGCACGTTCATGTACCAGTTGACGTTGCTCACCAGGTCCCGTTTGCCGAGCCCCCAACGGGCGCCCTCGGCCAGGAAGTTGTCCACGCAGGCGTGTTGCGACCAGGTGCGGTGGCCGTAGCGCAGGGTGTTGGACTCCTTGGAGCAGGCGCCGCCGATGGTGTCGTGCCGGCCGCAGGTGTCGGCGACCACCGTCATCAGCGGGGTGTGCTCGTTGGAGAGCAGCACGCTGCCGGTGGTGAGGAAGATGTTGCCCTGGGCGTGGACGGTGTCGGGCGCGCTGTAGCGGACGGCGGTGTCGTGGGCGTCGTAGACGAGGAAGTCCACCGTCTGGTTGCCGTGCAGGTCGGTGATGGTGAGCAGGGCCCCGGCCGGGATCACCGCCGACCAGGGGGCGCGGGCTTCGACGGTCGTCACGGTGCCGGTGCCGGCGGTCACGCGATCCCCCTGGCGGCGAGGTACTCGGCGGTGTTGAGGAAGGCGCGGCGGCCCTCCGGGGTGGTGTCCCACAGCGGGTCGCTCGGCGCGGTCGGGCTGCCGTGCCGGGCCCGTACCTCCAACGGCCCGCAGGTGTACGCCGGCCGGGGGTCGAGCGGGTGCGGCACGTTCGCCAGCAGCACGGTCAGCGGCTGCTCGGCCCGCAGCGCCACGGCGGTGTTCGGGCCGGCCGAGCCGATGAACTCCAGGACACCGTCCGGCTCGACGCGTACGCCCTGGAAGAAGGAGAGCGACGGCGGCAGGTCGCGGGGCGCCAACCCGTGCTTGGCGGCGGCCAGTTTGAACAGCTCGCGGCCGGAGGGGGTGCGGCCGTGCGGTGAACCGTCGCCGTAGCGCGCCTGGTTGCGGACCGCGGTGGACGTACCGCACAGCGTGTCGTGCCGGCCGCTGGTGTCCGCGATCAGGGAGGCGAGGACCCGGCCCTGGTCGGACAGCAGGAGCTGGCCGGCGCCGAGGTAGGCGTTCCACTGGACCTTGGCGGTGTCGGCGGTGTTCAGCCGCTCCCAGGGGCGGCCGTCGACGAAGAGCAGCAGGTGGGCGCAGGCGTCGCCGGTGGGGTCCGCGAGGCGCAGTTCGGTGCCGCGGGCCAGTGTCTTGTGGGTGTAGCCGCCGCCCGCGACGGTTTCGGCCCACAGCAGGCCGTCCGGCGCGGGCACGGTCGGCATCGCGCCGCCGCGGGTCCGACCGCGCGCCTGGGCGCGGGCGTGGTCGCGGGCGGCGTGGGCCGTGTCCGTCGTCATCGCGGCTCTCGACGCCGCCTTCGATGTCCTGGTGCTTCTCGTCGCCACGGTGCGACACACCTCCGGTCCGGCTCGGCGGGTGACTTTCTGTCGTCCGACAGAAAGTAGGCGGCGGTGACTTCGACCCGGTTGCCCGGGGGTTGCGGCGGGGTTACCGGGTGCTCACGGGACGGGCGGGGCTGCACTGGCCACGGGCTGTGCGACGATCAGTCGGTGAGCGTCAACAGCAGACGGGTCGGCCGGCCGCGGGCACAGCAGCGTCCGGACAGCGGGATGAGCGCGCGGGAGGAGCTGCTCGCGGCGGCGGCCGAGCTCTTCACCACCCGCGGGTACACCGCCACCACGACCAGGGCGCTGGCCGAACGGGCGGGTATGCGGCAGGCGTCGATGTACCACTACGTCGGCGGCAAGGAGGACCTGCTCGCCGAACTCCTGGACGGCACGGTCACCCCGTCCCTCGACCTGGCCCGGGTGCTGATCGCCGACGACACCCGCCCCGCTGAGCTCCGCCTGTGGGAGCTGTGCCGCTCTGACGCGGAACTCCTGTGCGCCGGCCCGCACAACCTCGGCGCCCTCTACCTCCTCCCCGAGGTCGCCTCCCCCCGCTTCGCCGGCTTCCACCGGGCCCGTACCGCCCTCAAGGCCGCCTACGCCGACCTCCTGTCGGCCACCGCCCCCGGCGCCGCCCTCACCCCCGCCGACCTCGCCCTGCGCGCCGACCTTCTCTTCGCCCTGGTCGAGGGCCTCATCCTGGTCCACCGTGCCACCCCCTCCCGACCCGTCCCCGTCACGGCCGCCGCCGCGGCCGACGCCGCCCTCCGCATCGCGGGCGTGGGCCCCGACGCCCTCGCCCGCCTCCGGGACGGGTCCTAGGACGACCGCGGGCGCGGATGGGGACGGGCGGAAACGGGAGGTGCCGCGGACGGGACCCGGCGTGGGGAGGACTCCGCGCCGTGCCCGCGCCGTCCGCCAGCGGAGGCCCAGTGCCACCACGACCAGCAGGAACAGCAGGGTGAGCCACAGGAAGTACCCACGGCCGCCCGACGGGTCGTAGACGGCGGCGCGGGGCCAGGCGAGGCCGACGGTCATGGCGAGGCCGCACAGGAGGGCCGGGGCGTTGACCGGGACGCGAAAACGGCCCAGCGAAAAAGGGGGGGCTGCCCGACTCGTCGGTGCCGGACGGGAGTCCGGAACGCAGCCGGCGTACCAGCCGGAGACCCTGCCGCCGGGCCGGCTCGACCACTGGTGGACGGCGCCGGAGATCGGGTAGCGCGCGGCGAGTTCGGCGGAGCAGGGGGGCGATGAGGAGCTGGCCGGCGAGCGCGGCGGGCCAGGTCAGAAGAAGGGGGAGCCGCCGAAGGAGTAGCCGAAGGCGAAGAACCGGGAGACGGCGGTCGGGACGGGGATGAAGGAGAAGCCGGCCGCGAAGGACGCGGAGCGGCCGAGCGTGCGGTGGAGCTCCTGGCGGTAGCCGAAGCCGGTCAGGCCGGCCGGGCCGTCGCCGGCCGGGCCGTCGGGCCGTCGGGCGGGTCGGGACGGACGGACGGTGCGGTGGCGGTCATGGGGGTGACCCCTGTCACGTGTTCCTGTCGAGCGAAAGAAACGAGGGAGCGGGTGTTACCCACCGATGACACGTCCGTGTCCGCCACGGGCCGAACTCCTCACACAGCCGCCGCATGCCGAGCGGCACCGGCGTTCCGGTCCGGTCCGCCGCCCGGCCCGGTGGGGGAGGGGTGACGGCCGGTCAGGCGGACGGGCTGCTGAAGTAGTGCCCCTTGTCGAGGTCCTCGATGAGGCCGGGCCGGGTCGGCTGCCACCCCAGCAGTTCACGGGTCCGGGTGTTCGACGCCGGGCTGTCGGCGCCCAGGAAGCCGGCCATCCAGCCGAAGTGCGCACCCGCCTTCTCGGCGGAGACCGCGACCACCGGCACCCCGAGATGCCGCCCGATCACCTCGGCGACGGACCGGACCGGCACCCCCTCCTCGGCGATCCCGTGCAGGACCGATCCCGCCGGGGCCTTCTCCAGCGCCAGCCGGAAGAGCTGCGCGGCGTCGTACCGGTGCACGGCCGGCCAGCGGTTGGCCCCGTCGCCGAGGTAGCCCGAGACGCCCTTGTCGCGGGCGATGGCGACCAGCGTCGCGACGAAGCCGTTGTCGCCCTCGCCGTGCACCGTCGGGGCGAGCCGCACCACGGACGAGCTGACACCGCGGGAGGCGAGGGCGAGCGTCAGGTGTGCGTTGCCCAGCCGTGCCGCCGGCCCGCCGGGGAGCGGCGCCGACTCGGGTTCGCGCCTGTCCTGCTCGGTGGCCACCCGGCCGGGGGTGAGCCCGAGCGTCCCGGAGGCGATCACGAACGGCCGCTCGCTGCCCGCGAGCGCCTCGCCGAACGTCTCGATCGCCCGCCGGTCCGCGGCGGTGGCGTCGTCGAACTGCCCGGAGAAGGCCAGATCGTGCTTGAACGCGAGGTGGATCACGCCGTCCGACTCGGCGGCGGCACCGCGCAGCGCCTCCGGATCGTCCAGGGTGCCGCGCCGTACCTCGGCCCCGGCCGCGGTGAGCGCGGCGGCCGAGGCGTCCGAGCGGGCGAGACCGACGACCTGGTGACCCGCGCCGATGAGCTCGGGGACGACGGCGGATCCGATCCAGCCGGACGCGCCGGTGACGAAAACACGCATGGGAAGACCTCCGGGTGCGTCGACCGCCCCCGTCGCGGGCTCGCGCCGGGAGAGTCGATGTCAGATGCTGTCATCAACCGTAGCACTCGATGTCAGCCGCTGCCATCGCGTAGGATCCGGGTATGAGTCGATGGGAGCCGGACGCGCGCGGCCGGCTGGAACGGGCGGCGATGGAGCTCTACCGCGAGCGCGGGTTCGACCAGACCACCGCGGCGGAGATCGCCAAACGGGCGGGGCTCACCGAGCGGACGTTCTTCCGGCACTACGCCGACAAGCGCGAGGTGCTGTTCGCGGGCGCGGGCCCGCTGCAGGAGTTCTTCGTCGACACCCTGGCCGGCACCCCGGACACCGCGGCGCCGATCGACGCGATAGCCGCGGTGCTCGACGCCGTCGGCGAACTCTTCGCCGAGCGCCACGAGTTCGCCCGGCAGCGCCAAGTCGTCATCGCGGCCAACGCGGAGCTCAGGGAACGCGAGCTGATCAAGCTCGCGTCGCTGTCCGCAGCCCTGGCCGACACACTGCGCCGCCGCGGTGTCAGCGAACCGGCCGCGAGCCTGACCGCCGAGGCGGGGATCGCCGTCTTCAAGATCGCGTTCGGGCGCTGGACCGACGGAACCGGCAAGCAGGACCTGGCACAGCTCATGCGGGAGTCGCTCGCCGAACTCAAGGCCGTGGCCGCGGGGAGCTGAGCGTGGCGGCGCCGCCGCGGGGCCGGGCGGACCGCTCAGCCCGCCGCGGACTCCTGCTCCCGCTCGACCTGCTCGTTCCACTCGCGCTTGGACGCCTGCCAGCCGTCCTCGTCGGCGCCGCGCCGCCAGTAACCGGAGACGGACAGCCGTTCGCGCGGCACGCCGCGGTCGAGCCGGAGGTGGCGGCGCAGCTCCTTGACGAAGCCGGCCTCGCCGTGCACGAAGACCTGCACGTCACCGGCGGGGAAGTCGAGGGCGGTCACCGCCTCGACCAGTGCCGCGCCGACCGGCCGGTCGGCGCGGTGCAGCCAGACGATCTCCGCCGCGCCGCCGGCCAGCAGCTTCTGCTCCTCCTCGGGTCCCGCGACCTCGACGAACACCTTCGCCGGTGCACCCGGCGGCAGTTGCTCCACCGCCGCCGCGATCGCGGGCAGCGCGCTCTCGTCACCGGCCAGCAGGTGCCAGTCGGCCGCCGGATCGGGTGCGTAGCCGCCGCCGGGGCCCATGAAGTGGATGCTCTCGCCGGGGCGGACCGCGGCCGCCCACGGCCCGGCGAGCCCCTCGTCCCCGTGGTGCACGAAGTCCACACTCAGTTCGCGGCTCGCCTCGTCCCAGGCCCGGACCGTGTACGTACGGGTACGCGGCCACTGCTCGCGCGGCAGTTCGGCGCGGATCGCGTCGAGGTCCGGCGGCTCCGGATAGGTGACGCCCTCGGGCGCGAAGAGCAGCTTGACGTAGTGGTCGGTGCAGGAGCCGATCTCCAGCGGGGCGGCCGGGTCGACGGCCAGCACCACCCGGATCATGTGCGGGGTCAGCCGCTCGGTGCGGACGACGGTGGCGTGCTTGGGCGTGCGGGTCCTGCGCTGCGGTCGGTCGGCCATGGTGCGCCCGTTCTCTCGCGGTCCTGGTTAGGTAAGCCTAACCGATGGTCGGAAACCGGCCAGGGGGACCTCGCGACCGACTTCGCGACCGACTTCGCGACCGACCTCGCGACCGACCTCCCGGCCGCCGGGTTGGGCCGGGCCCGGAGCGAGGCCGGTTCAGGAGCGGGTGAGGTCGGCGTAGAGCCGGGTCCAGGCGGCGTCACGGGAGGCGGGCGGCCTTCCGCCGCAGGAGGGGAGCGACCTTTGGGCGGTGAAGTGGCGGAGCATGGTGAGGACGGCGAGAGGCCTGCCGTCCTTGCCGCCGGCGTAGTCGCGGTCAGGCAGCACCGGTTGGTGCGGGCGGCAGACCGGGCGCGGTGTCGGGGCGCCGGTGTCGAGCGCTCCGGTCGGCGGTCCCGACCCGCCGCAGGAGGTCAGCGTGAGCGGCGGTGAGCAGGACGGGAGCCGCGAAGCGGCGGTGCCCGGAGGACATGGCGTTCACCTCGGGTGTCGGGACGGAGCGGAGAGGACGGGGCGTGCGGGGCCGGAGCGGCGGGGGCGCGGACCTGGCCGGCCAGCGTGTCGCAGGCGGTCCTGGCGTGGGCCGCGGCCTCGGGCCGCGCCGAGCCGGCCGTCGTGGTCGGTGTCCATCGCGGGCAGGCCCTGAAGCGTCGGGATCTCGGCGGTGTCGACCACGGCGAGGTCGTCGACGTGGCCTGGACGCAGGGTGAGTCCGTCGTACCGGTTGACGGTGAAGTCGCCGAGCGGATGGGCCGAGACGGCGGGCGCGGTCAGCCAGACCAGGGCCGGGACGCCGGCCGGCAGCAGGGCGGCGCGCCGGGCTCGCGGACGGGCGGGGCCGTCGGCGCGGGCCCCGGCGCGGGCGCGGGCCCCGGCGTGGCCGCGGGCCCCGGCGTGGCCGCTGGTGCCGGCGCTGGTGCGGGTCCCGGTGCTGAGGCTCATCGTCGGCCTCGCACGGCGGTGAGGCGGCTGCGGGCGTCGGCGGCGAAGAGCCGCTGCTCGGCTTCGAGTACGCCGTACTGGGCTGCGGCCTCCCGGGCCCGGCCGAGGACTCCAGCAGCTCGCCGAACTCCAGTACGTGCTGCGGCTGCGGCACCCGGTCGACGGCCGTCCGGTAGTCGGCCACCGCGCGGGGGATCCGGCCGAGGGCGGCCTCGGCGCGGGCCGACCCGGCCACCGAGGCGGTGTAGGTCGGATCGAGGCGGAGCGCGCTGCGGTAGTGGTCCCGGGCCTGCTGGGGATGGCCGGTGCTGCAGGCGAGTTCGCCCGGGTAGTGCTGGCAGAGCGCCTGGTCGGCCGGGTTGGCGGCGCCCTCCGGCGCCCGCCGCAGCGCCTGCTCGGCCTCGGTGGTGCGGCCCTGGAGATCCAGGGTGTACCAGGTCCGGGGTGCCGGTGCCCTGGCTGTCGATGTTGATGTCGTAGTGCGCGTCGGTGGTGAACGGGTAGAAGTCCGGCCCGCCGTTGGGCTCCTGGAAGGGGTACCAGTTGGCGATCAGCGTCACCGTGTCGGACTTGTCCGGGCCGGAGAACGCTCAGAGGTCGGTGTTGCCGACCTGCAAGTCGGAGGCGATCAGCGGCGCCTCGCGGTGGCTGGACGCCTGGCCGACCTCCGAGCCGGGTCCGACCGGCGCGGCGCCCGCGACCGCGGTGCCCGGCGCCAGCAGCAGCGCGGTGGACTTCCACCGGCCGACGCCGGCCGGTGTTCTGCGTGGACTCGTGGAGGAACTTTCCGTGGGGAGGAGGACCCCGGTCGGAAGACCGGTTCCGCACTCCCCTTCGGCCTGCGGGGCCCGCGGATGGGTGCGGCAGGCCGCACTGTCCCGATCGGCCGAAGGACCGGCCACTTTTGAAGGTGTTCCCGGTGTTCCCGGTGTTCCCGGCGTCGGGGCCGGGCGGGAACGGCCCGGACGGGAGCCGCCGGGTGCGGCACCCGTCGGGGCCGTGCGCTGTGAGGTGCGGCCCGTCAGGAGGCGGTGCAGGTCGGCGCGGGCACGGTGAACGCGCCGGACGCCGTGCCCTGGAAGCCGAAACTGGTGGAACCCGACGCCGCGACGGCGCCGTTGTAGGAGAGGTTCCTCGCGGTCACGGCGCTGCCGGTCTGGGTGACGTCCGCACTCCAGGCGCTGGTCTCCTTCTGGTCTCCCGGCCAGGTCCAGGAGACCGTCCAGCCGTTGACGGCCGCGCTGCCCGCGGTCACCGTGACGGTCGCGGTGAAGCCGCTGTCCCACTGGTTGTCGATGTGGAGGGTCGCGGTGCAGCCGTTGCCGCCCGTGCCGCCGGTGGAGCCGCTGGTCGTGCCGGACGACGTACCGGTGGTGGTCCCGGACGAGGTCCCGGAGGAGGTGCCGGACGAGGTGCCGGAGGAGGTGCCCGCGCTCGTGCCGGCCGACGTGCCGGACGACGTGCCCGCGCTGGTACCCGAGGACGTGCCCGCCGAAGTGCCGCCGGTCGAGCCCGTGCCGTCGAAGGCCGGTGCCTTGACGCTCGTCAGGTAGCCGTCCTTGACGGTGTCGACGCTCTGCCAGTCGTCCTTGAGGATGCCGCCGGTGTCACCGGAGTCCGGGTTCCACGACCAGAACGTCCAGCTGAAGCTGTCACCGCCGTTGCCGGCCGTCGGCAGCAGGTAGGAGACCAGTGCCTTCAGCCACTGCTGGTCGATCGTCGACTGCAGGGTGGTGCCGAACTCGCCGACCCAGACCGGGGCGATGTTCTGCTTGAAGATGTAGCCCCAGTAGCGGTCCCACACCGCGGGCATGTTGGCGGGGAAGGCAGGGTCGGTGAACCAGCTCTGCTGGGCGACGCTGGTGGCGTAGTCGTGCGCCGAGTACACGACCCGGTCGGCCACGTTGAGCCGGACCGGGTACTGGCCGACGCCCATCAGGTTCCCGCCCCACCAGCCGGAGGTGCCGTTGAAGGTCTGGATGCCCTCGACGAAGATCAGCAGGTCGGGGTTCACCCCGAGCACGGCGTTCCCCGCCCGCTCGGCGGCCAGCCGCCAGTCGACCGAGGTGTCGCCGCAGCCCCAGCAGGCCGGGTCGTGCGGCTCGTTGTGCAGGTCGATGCCGACCACCGCGGGGTTGTCCCGGTAGCGGGTGGCCAGTGCCTGCAGGTCGGCGATCCAGGTCGACTCCGGCACGCTGGCGGTGTACCAGAGCGCCGACTGGCCGGCGGCGTCCGGCCGGTGCCGGTCGAGGATGATCCGCAGGCCGACGGAGCCCGCGTAGTCGACGATCTTGTCCATCACCTGAAGGGACGTCAGGCCCTGGAGGTCCTGGTTCATGTTGTAGAAGTTGATGCTGTTCGGCATCGTGCCGGGCTTGAGGATGTCGTCGCTGTACGGCAGCCGGATGGTGTTGTATCCCAGCGACTTCATCTGGTCGATCATGCTCTTGTAGTCACGCGACCAGAGGCCGTGCGCCACGTCGTTGCTGGTCTCGAAGCCGAACCAGTTGACGCCCGCGATGCGCACCGGCTGGTTGTCCGCGTCGAGGATCTGCCGTCCGCTGGTGTGCCAGTAGCCCGCCCCCGCGGCGGCGGGTGCGACCGCCCGCGCGGCGGCCGGGGCGGCGGCCGTGGCGGACGACTGGCCGAACAGCGCGAGAAGCGCGAGGAGCGACAGCAGGGCCGCCGCGGCGGTGGCGGTCAGTGCGGCCCCTGGCGGGCGGAGCGTTCGCCGGGGGCTCGTCGGTGAGCCGGGTGTGGGGACCACGGGTGCGATTCCTCTCGGTGGGGGGCGGAACGCTTGCGGTCGGGGCGGTGGGGGTACCGGGTGTGGGAGCGCTCCCATATGGTGTGCATGAAAGCGACGCCACCGACGGGACGTCAAGGGGGCGGACGGTCTTCAAGTAGTGAAGCGGCGGCCGTGCGGCCGGGACCGCCGCCGCGGCGGCGCCCGGACCGGACCCTCGCGCGGCCGGCCCGGCCCGCCCCGGAGGCGCCGACTCCCGGTTTCCGGGGCACATTTGACGACCGCCCGGACACCCTCGGCCGGAACGCTGCGGCCCCGCCGGGGAAGGGAAAGGATCTTCATCAAAAACCGCACGCGACCCGTACGCCACAGTGTCTACTGGGCAGGACCCGCCTCGAACGGGCACCCGTCCGCTGTCCGCCGCCGATCTCCCAGTGATCTCCCCGAGACTCTTCCGAGGCCGATTCGATGACCGAACCACCGGACCCGGTCGTCGGCGGCCCGGCCGCCGGGACCTTCCTGGCGCTCGTCCCGGGGGCGGCCTGCCCCGCTCCCGCCGGCACCGCATCCGGCGGCACGAGGAGGTCGCCGGGCACCGCCCCCGTCCCGACCGCACCCGGCCGGGACCCGAGGGCTCCCGCCGGGCGCTCGAAGGGCTCCGCCGCGCCGCGGCCCGCCGCCGGCCCCGCCCCAGAACCGGGCAGCCGCGCCGCGCGCCCCCCGGCAGGCGCCGAGCCCGCGCGGGCCGCGGACACCACCCGCGCCGACCGCGCCGCCGAGGACGGCGCCGGCGGCGTACCGCCCCGGCGCCGCCGCCGGCCCCGCGCCCCCCGCCTCGCCGAGGCCGTCCCACCGCCGCTGCCGCCCGCCCGCACCCCGGAGGAGTCGGCCGCCGTGCTCGGCGCCCTCCGGCCGGGCACGGCGGCGGCCCCAGCCGTCCCAACCGAAGGGAAAGACCCGTGATGACCAGCCGCGACACCGGCGACACCGCGTGGGTGCTCGATCCGATCCTGGAGATCCCCCATGTCAAGGCCGCCGTCCTGCTCACCAGGGACGGCCTGGTCTCGGGCTACACCGACACCCTGTCCCGGCCCACGGCGGAACGCGCCGCCGCGATCGTCAGCACCGTGCAGGGCGCCTGCCGCACGGCCGCCGCGGCCTTCGCCGACCGCGACGACGCCCGGGTCCTGCAGGTCGTGGTGGAGTCCGACCACGGCTACATCCTGGTCGCGCCCACCGCCCACGGCACCTGCGTGGCCGCTTACAGCGACCCGGAGGTGCGGTTGGACCTGCTCGCCCACCGCGTCCACTCGCAGGTCGCCCGGCTCGGTGAGAAGGCGATGACCGCCGCACCCCGGGGCGGGCAGGGCGACATCCCGGCATGACCCGCCGCCGGACCGGCCGTCCGCCGGTCCCCGCCTGTCCGGTCCCCGCCTGTCCGGTCCCCGCCTGTCCGTCCGCCGCCGGGGCGGCGTGGCCGGGCCGCCCCGGCCCGCGTGGGCCGTCCGTGCCGGTCGGTACCGGCCGCCGCCCGCGCGACGAGCCGCCGGCCGCCCGGTACGGGCCGCTCGAAGTGCCGGACGGCGGCGCGCCGACCGCGGTGGAGGCCGCTGCGCCGCCGCGGCCGCCGGTCCGCACCCTCCGCGTCCCGGCCGCCCCGCCTGCGCCCGGCCGGCAGGCCTCGCTGATCGCGACCGGGTCCGTCCAACGGCTCTCCCGGCGGCTGCCGGACCCGGGCCGGTCACCGCCCGCGAGCGCCGCAGCCGGCGCCAGGAGCTCTTCCACCGTTCGTCGACGGCACCGCCCGTCCGCTTCCCCCCACGTACTCCCGACCAATCTGGAGAACGCACATGACGAGCTCCACCGGCCCGGTCCGCCCGGCCATCGACCCGTTCGGCGGTGACATCGCCGCCGAGACCGCACGGTTGCGGGCCCTCGGCCCGGTGGTGCCGGTGGACCTGCCCGGCGGCATCCCCGCCTGGGCGCCCACCGGCCACGCCGCCCTCAAGTCGCTCATCCTCGACCCGCGGGTCAGCAAGGACCCGCGGCAGCACTGGTCGCTGTGGCCCGAGGTCGGCCGGCACCCGTCGTGGTCCTGGATCCTCGCCTGGGTCGGCGTGGTCAACATGCTCTCCTCCTACGGCCCCGACCACACCCGGCTGCGCAAGCTGGTCGCCCCCAGCTTCACCGCCCACCGCACCGAGGCGATGCGCCCGCGGATCGAGGCGATCACCACCGAACTCCTGGACGCCCTGGACGCCGCCCAACAGGCCGCCCCCGGTGAGCCGGTGGACCTGCGGGCCGGGTACGCGCACCCGCTGCCGATGCGGATGATCAGCGAACTCCTCGGCGTCCCCGACCACCTGGTGGGCGCCTCCGGCGCCCTGGTCACCGCCCTCATGGACACCTCCGACACCAGCCCGGAGCACGGGGCCCTCGTCCAGCAGCAGATCGGGACCGTGCTGTCCGCCCTGGTGGGCTACAAGAGCGAGCACCCCGGCGACGACATCACCACCGAGCTGATCCGGGTACGGGACCACGACGGCGACCGGCTCAGCGGCGAGGAGCTCCTGCACACCCTGCTGCTGGTGATCAGCGCCGGCTTCGAGACCACCGTCAACCTGATCGGCAACGCCGCGGTGGCACTCCTGCGGCACCCCGAGCAGCTCGCCGCGGTGCGGGCCGGCGGGATCTCCTGGGAGGCGGTCGTCGAGGAGGTGCTGCGGGTGCACCCGTCGATCGCCGCCCTGCCGCTGCGGTTCGCGGTCGAGGACATCGAGGTGGCCGGGGTGACCATCCCGGCCGGCGACGCCATCGTCACCACCTTCGCGGCAGCGGGCCTGGACCCGGCCCACTACGGCGAGAGCGCGGGTGGGTTCGACGCGGCCCGCGGCGCCGACGACCACCTGGCCTTCGGGATCGGCGTGCACCGCTGCATCGGCGCCCCCCTGGCCCGGATGGAGGCGGTCATCGCGCTCCCGGCCCTCTTCGAGCGGTACGCCGGCCTGTCACTGGCCGCCGGCCCGGCCGACCTGCGGCAGGTGCCGTCCTTCATCGCCCAGGGCTGGAAGGAGATCCCGGTCCGGCTGCGCTGACGCGCGCCGCGCCCGTATCCGGCCCGGACCGCGTACCGCCGCGACCGCCCGCGCCGGCCCGCTGACCGGCCGGCGGGCCCGTGGGCGGCGTGCCGCACCGGCCGAGCGGGCGCGGCCGGACGGGGCACCGAGCGGCCGGGCACCGCGGGGCCGGGCACCCTGCGGGTGGCCGTCGCGCGGTCGGCCGCCGACCGCGGAGCCGCCCGCCCGTCCTCAGGCCGGCCGGGTCGGGGTCAGCGACTCCCGGGCGGCCGGCTCCCCGCAGTGCCCGCAGCGCAGGTCGACCTCCAGCGGTTCGCCGCAGGTGTGCCGGAACACCACGGCGGGCGAGTCCACGGCCCACTTGTCGCCCCAGGCCCGCAGCCCCTGCATCACCGGGAACAGCTCCTGGCCCGCCTGCGTCAGGTGGTACTCGTGGCGCGGCGGGTGCTCGCTGTACGGCCGGCGCTCGACGACGCCCGCCTCCTCCAGCTTGCGCAGCCGGTCCGCCAGAATGTCGCGGGACGCGCCCGTGCAGCCCGCGATCCTCGAGAAGCGGTGCACCCCGTAGGCCAGCTCCCGCAGCGCGAGCAGCGACCAGCGCTCACCCCGGATCTCCAGCGCGACGGCGACCGAGCACGGCCGGACCGCGACCGGCGCCAGCGCCATCACGTAGGGCGCGCCCGGCGCCACCGGAGCCCCCGCCGCCGGCCCGGTTCCGGCCCGTCCCCCGACCGGCCGGTCAGCCCGCCGCCTTCGCCAGCGCGTCCAGCAGCCGGGCCAGCGAACCGCCCAGCCCCCACCGCTCGGCCAGCCACGCCAGCGCCCGCGGGTCGGCCGGCTCGCTTGGCAGCGCCGCGTCGAACCGCGGCAGCGGCACGTCGTCGGCCACCCGGACCACCTTGGGCGCGACATCCAGATACGCGGCGGCCTCGGTGATGGTGCGGCGCCGGGCCGCGGTGAGCCGGGAGAGCGGGTCGGCGGCGGCGGCCCGGACCCCGGCCAGGTCCCCGTAGCGGGTGACCAGCTCGGCGGCGGTCTTCTCGCCGATGCCCTTCACCCCGGGCAGCCCGTCACTCGGGTCGCCGCGCAGCGCCGCGAAGTCCGCGTACTGGCCGGCGCGCACCCCGTACCGCGACGCGATCGCCTCCTCGTCGATGACGTCGCAGTCGCCGACGCCCTTGCGCGGGTACAGCACCCGCACCCCGCGGGCGTCGTCCACCAGCTGGAAGAGGTCGCGGTCACCGGTCACGATCGCCACCGGGCCGGCGGCGGCCACCGCGAGGGTGCCGATCACGTCGTCGGCCTCGTAGCCGGGCACGCCGAGCCGGGCGACGCCGATCGCGTCCAGCACCGCCTCGATCACCGGGACCTGCGGCGCGAGGGTGTCCGGCACCTGCTCCGCGGCGCCCTCGCCGCCGGCTCCGGCCGCCGGTTCGTCGGCGACGCGGTGCGACTTGTACGACGGGATGAGCTCGACCCGCCACTGCGGGCGCCAGTCCGCGTCCATGCACGCCACCAGGTGCCCGGGGGAGTGGTCGGCGACCAGCCGGGCGATGAAGTCGAGCAGGCCGCGTACCGCGTTGACCGGGGTGCCGTCCGGCGCCTTCACCGATTCGGGCACCCCGAAGAAGGCGCGGAAGTACAGGCTCGCGGTGTCGAGAAGCAGCAGGCTGCCGGGCTTGTGGTCAGTCACGGCGCCAGCATGGCACGCCCCGCCGACAGACCGCCGTACCGTGGGACGGTGACCCCGCCGAGCCCGCCCGACCGCCCCGCCCGCCTGGTCCGCCCCGCCCGCCGGGTCGTCTCGCTGGTTCCATCGCTCACCGAGGCCGTCGCCGTCAGCGACCCCGGACTGCTCGTCGGCGCGACCGACTGGTGCAGCCGCCCGGCCGGCCTGGACGTGGTGCGTGTCGGCGGCACCAAGAACCCCGACGTGGCCGCCGTCGCCGCCCTCCGGCCCGACCTGGTGATCGCCAACGAGGAGGAGAACCGCCCGCCGGACCTGGCCGCCCTGCGGGCCGCCGGTCTGCGCGTCCTGGTCACCGAGGTACGGTCCCTGCCGCAGGCGTTCGCCGAACTCGGACGCGTCCTGACCGACGGCTGCGGACTGGCCAGACCCGGCTGGCTGGACACGGCGGAGGCCGCCTGGCGTGAGGTGACACCGTACGCCCCCCGGCTGCGCGCGGTCGTGCCGGTCTGGCGGCGCCCCTGGATGACGCTCGGCCGCGACACCTTCGCCGGCGACCTGCTGGCCCGGCTCGGCGTCGACCACGTGCACGCCGGCAGCCCCGAGCGCTACCCGAGGATCGACCCGGCCGACCTGCCCGCCGCCGACCTGGTGGTCCTGCCCGACGAGCCGTACCGCTTCACCGCCGCCGACGGCCCCGAGGCGTTCCCCGCACTGCCCGCCGCCCTCGTCAGCGGGCGCCATCTCACCTGGTACGGACCCTCGCTCGCCGAGGCGCCCACGGTTCTCGGGCGGGCGCTGCGGGCCGCGGCGCGCTGACCGCAGCCGGTGCGGCCGGTACCCGACCCCGTTGCTTACGGGATCCTCATGCTGGGGCCATAAGGTGACCGGCGTGACGACGACGACCCCGCCCGGCTGGTATCCAGAACCCGGGCACACAGGCAACGGCCCGGCCATGGAACGCTGGTGGGACGGGACCACGTGGACCGAGTACACCAGGACCGCGCCCGCGCCCACACCCGTGGACGCCCCGCCGGTCTACCCCGGTCATCCCGTCGGCTACCCGGTCGGCTACCCGCCGCCCGGCCCGTTCCCCGAGCCCCGGCGGCGCAGGACCGGTACGGTCGTCGTCGCCGTCGTGCTCGCCCTGGTGCTGATCGGCGGCGTGGTCGCGGCCGTGCTGGCCGCCGGCGGCGGCAGCGGCAAGGACGACGACGCCAAGAGCCGCCCCACGCCCAGTGCCGGCACCCCGGAGAGCCCGCGCGGGCCCGGCCGGGGCGGGACACCGCTGAACCCCGGCGGCCCGGACGACCCCGGCGGCCAGGGCGCGCCGACCGCCCCCGCCGCGGGACCGCCCGTCGACGTCTACGACGGCATCCGGCTGCCGGTGCCGGCCGGCTGGCAGGGCAGCCCCGGTACGGCCGGGGTCGGCGCCAACATCTCCACCGGCGCCTACACCTGCCCCGGCGACGACTCCGGTACCCAGGCGTGCTCGCTCGGCGGCGCCTACTCCGCGCCCGCGCAGGCCCTCAAGCTCAACGGCACCACGCCCGAGGCGGTCGCCCGCGCGGACATCGCCGGCAACGCCGCCGACTCCTACAACGAGGACACCTACGGCGCCACCACCTCCCACCAGCAGATCGGCGCCGGATCGGCGACGGTGGCCGGGCAGAAGGGCTACTACGTCCGCTGGAAGGTGCAGACCGAGTCCGGCACCGACGGCTACGTGGAGTCGCTGGCGTTCCCGTCCCCGGCGGACAAGACCAACATCGTCGTGGTCCGCTTCGGCTTCGACATCACCGACAAGGCCCCGGGCCTGGAGGTCATGGACGAGATCACCCAGGGCATCAAGGCGGACAGCAGCGGCGGCCCGGCCGGCAGCACGGGCGGCACCGGCGTCTGACCGGCTCCTGCGGCCTGCGGCCCGCCGGCCCGAGGCGCCCTCCTCAGCCGGAGCTCCGAGGCGGCCCTGCGCAGAACGCGGTGGGCCGCCACGGGCTTGTGGCGCCGGGCTTGTGGCGCCGGGCCTACAGGAACGTTTTGCCCTCGCCCCGGTACGTCGGCACCGCCGCCGTCACCCGGTCGCCGGTCACCAGCTGCAACTCGGCGAACCGCTCGCACAGTTCACCGGCCTTCGCGTGCCGGAACCACACCTTGTCGCCGATCAGCAGATCGTCCGCGGCCGAGCCGAGAAGCGGGGTCTGCACCTCGCCCGGCCCCTCCTGCGGGTCGAAGGCCAGCCCCTCGGGGAGATACGGCACCGGCAGCCGGTCGGCGCCCGCCGCGCCCGACGCCGGGTAGCCGCCGCCGAGCACCGTCACCACCCCCACGCCCGGCCGGCGGACCACCGGCTGGGCGAACAGCGCGGCCGGGCGGCCGTGGAAGGACGAGTAGTTGTCGAACAGCCGCGGCAGGAAGAGCCCGGAGCCCGCCGCGACCTCGGTCACCGCGTCCTCCGCCGCCGTGGTCTGCACGCTGCCGGTGCCGCCGCCGTTGACGAACTCCAGGTCCGGCGCCACCGCCCGCACCGCCCGTACCGCCTCCGCGCGCCGCGCCGCCAGCTCCTTGCGGGCCGTGGTCTGCATCAGCCGTATGGCCAGCGACCGGACCGGCCGTCCCGGGACCGTGTCGCCGACCCCCGCGACGTGCCCCTCGTACGCCATGACGCCCACCATCCGGAAGCCCGGCCGGGTGGCGACCGTTTGGGCCAGCCCGGCCATCCGCTCCGCGGTGCGCAGCGGCGAGCGCAGTGCGCCCACCCGCAGCAGGCCGCCCAACTTCCGCAGTGACGTGTCGAGTTCCAGGCAGACCCGGATGGTCTGGGTGCCGTCCGCGCCGCGGGCCGCGTCGATCAGATCGAGCTGGGCGACGTCGTCGACCATCACCGACACCGTCCGCGCCAGCCTGGGGTCGGCGGCCAGCTCGGCGAAGCCGGCGCGGTCCGCCGAGGGGTAGGCCAGCAGCACGTCGGTGAACCCGGTCCTGGCCAGCCACAGCGACTCGGCCAGCGTGAAGGACATGACGCCCGCGAAGCCGTCCCGGGCCAGCACCCGTTCCAGCAGCGCCCGGCAGCGTACCGACTTGGAGGCGACCCGGACCGGCTTCCCGGCCGCGCGGCGCACCAGGTCGTCCGCGTTGGCGTCGAACGCCTCCAGGTCCACGATCGCCACCGGGGCGTCGAGATGAGCGGTGGCCCGGTCGTACCGGGCCCGGTCGGCAGTGCGATCGGACATGGCGTGCAGCCTGCCAGACCAGGGCTACCGAACGGTAGCCCCTTGCCCCTCGCCCCGCCGCAACCGCACCATCGCGCGACCCCGTAGAGTGACGCGCGAACCGCGCACGCAGAGGTCACGAGGGGGCGCCGGGTGAGCACCGGAGTGGACGACGGACAGACACCACCGGGTCCGTTCCCCACCCTCCACCCGCGGGTACCCCGGGCCTCCGGCGCGGACCGCCGCCCCGCTCCGCCGCCGCAGCAGCCCCCGCACCACCCGCCGGCCCTCCGATCCGCCCCGGAGAACGCCGCCCCGCCGCAGCCGCCCCTTCCCCCGCCGCCGGCCGCGCCGCCCCCTGCCCAGCGGTCGGCCGTCCCGCCGGCGGCCGCGCCGCCCCGGCCGGCCCTCGCACCCGCTCCCGCGCCGCCCGCCGGCCCGCCGGCCGCGGGCACCGCCACGGGTCCACCGTCGTACGCCCCCGGCGCCGTGCCGTACGCCGCCCCGCCGATACCGCCGGCTGCCGTATGGCCGCCGCCGGCCGGGCCGCCGCCCGCGCGGGCCGGCCGGCGGGCCGCCACCGCGCTGTGCCTGGTGCTCGGCCTCGGGCTGATCGGCGGCGCCACGGCCGGCACGGTGATCAACCACGGGCCGCGGCAGCCGGCACCGGTCGCCGACGGCAGCGCCGAGGCGTTCGCCACCGCCCGCGACGTCTGGCGCAACACCCCCGTCGACCAGCTCTTCCCACCCCGGTACAGCGACAGGAGCGGCGGCCCCGGCGGCGCGGAACGGTCCTGGACCCGGATCGGGGTGGCGCCCCCCGCCGGCTGCGCGGGCGCCTTCGACCCGCTGCTGCAGAAGGTGCTGGCGCCCATCGGCTGCGTACGCCTGCTGCGCGCCACCTACATGGACAGCACCTCCACCACCGTGACCACCGTCGGCCTGCTCGTCACCTCCGCGCAGGCGCCCGCGATGAACGCGCTCCACCTGCGCTGGGACACCGACGGCCTCGGCCGCCGCGGCGACCTGATACCCCGGGCCGCAGCCTTCCCCGGCACCGCCGCGGCCTCCTTCGGCGACGAGCAGCGCGGCAGCTGGACCGTCCAGGTCTCGGCCGACCTGCCGTTCGTGGTGTACGCGGTGAGCGGCTTCGCCGACGGCCGCGCCGTCCCCGTACCGCAGCCCGCCGACAAGGCCGACGCCCAGGGCGCGACCACCGCCATGGCCCAGGCGGGACTCGGCTTCGACGCCACCGGCCTCGCCTCCACCGTGGACGACCGGCTGCGCACCGCGGTCATGGCCGAACTCCACCCCGCCACCGCCCGGGAGCCCCGCCGATGAGGCCGCCGACCAGGCCCGCCGGACGCCTGCTCACCGTCCTGGCCGCCGCCGCGGCCCTCACCCTGACCGCCGGGCCCGCCACCGCCGACACCGTGCGCGACGCCGACTGGGCGCTGGGCGCGCTGCACGCGCGGCAGGCGTGGCGGACCAGTGAGGGCGCCGGCGTCACCGTCGCCGTCCTGGACACCGGGGTCGACGGCACCCACCCCGACCTCACCGGACAGGTACTGCCCGGCAAGGACGAGATCGGCTTCGGAGCCGGGCGCGGCGACCACGCCTGGGCCCGGCACGGCACCGGGATGGCCGCGATCATCGCCGGCCACGGCCACGGCGCGGGACACGGCTCCGGCGTGCTCGGCATCGCCCCCCGGGCCCGCGTCCTGCCGGTGCGGGTGATCCTGGAGGACAAGGACCCGCAGCGGCAGAAGGCCCGGCAGACCCGCGGCGACGCGCTGCCCGACGGCATCCGCTGGGCCGTCGACCACGGCGCCGACGTCATCAACCTCTCGCTCGGCGACGACAGCTCCACCGCCGCGCCGGTCGCCGACGAGGACAACGCCATCCAGTACGCGCTCGCCAAGGGCGTCGTCGTGGTCGCCTCCGCCGGCAACGGCGGCGAGGACGCCGACCGCTCCTCCTACCCGGCCGCCTACCCCGGCGTGATCGCGGTCGCCGCCGTCGACCAGGACGGCGGACACGCCTCCTTCTCCACCCGCCGCTGGTACGCCGCGGTCGCCGCGCCCGGCGTCGACGTGGTGATCGCCGACCCGGACCGCACGTACTACACCGGCTGGGGGACGAGCGCCGCCTCCGCGTACGTCTCCGGCACCGTGGCGCTGATCCGCTCGGCCTACCCCCGGCTCAGCCCGGCGCAGATCAGGCAGGTGCTCCAGGCCACCACCCGGCACAAGCCCAAGGGCGGCCGGAGCGACTCCCTCGGCACCGGCATGATCGACCCCCCGGCCGCGCTGGCCGCCGCCGGGAGGCTGAAACCCGCGCCGGTGGACGCGGTCCCGGCGGCGTACCCGGGGCGCTACTTCGCGCCCGGCCCGACACCCCCGCCCCAGGCGGCCGACCCCGCGCAGGTGCTGGGCGACGGGGTGGCCGCCGGGTTCGCGGCGGCCGGCGCCGCACTGGTCGCGACCGCCGCCCTGCTCTGGTTCCGCCCCCGCCGCCGGACCCGGTGACACCGGGCCCCGCGGGCGGCGGCTAGGGTTCCCGGGTGGCGCTCAAGAACATCCCGGACCCCGGTTTCGCCGACGACGACGGCTCGGCCGCCCCCGCGCTGGCCGCCGCGCTCGCCGCGTACGCCGGGGACCGCGGTACGCCGCGGGAGGCCGCCGCCGAGCAGGCCGTGGTCGGGGCGCTGCACACCGCCCGCCTCCTGGTGCCGGTCGTGGCGCTGCTGGGTGAGGCGGAGACCGGGCCCGACGGGCTGCGCCGGGACAAGACCAGCGACATGGCGGTGCCGACCATCCAGGCGCCGGACGGGCGGCGCGCGCTGCCCGCGTTCACCTCCACCGCGAGCCTGGCCCGCTGGCGGCCGGACGCCCGCCCGGTGGCCGTGCCGCTGGCGCGGGCCCTCCAGGCGCTGGCCCACGAAGGGGCCGACACGCTGCTGGTCGACCTTGCCGGGCCGGTCGCCTACGAGCTGACCGGCCCGGCGCTGCGGGCCGCGGTGCTCGGCCCCGGCCGCCCCGAGCCGCTGGCAAACGCCGCGGTCCGCGCGGCGCTGCGGGCCGCGGTGGCCGCCCAGCCGGGCGTCGTCCGGGCCCACCTGGCCACCGGCCGGCCGGGCAGCGACGGCACACTCGGCCTGGTGGTGGCGCCCGGCGCCGACGTCGAGACCACCGGCCGGGCGCTGGCCGCCGCGCTCGCCGCCGACGAGGTGCTGCGGGCCGCCCTCGTCCAGGGCCTGGACCTGGCCCTGCTGCCGCCGGACGCGGCCGTTCCGGGACCGCCGCTGTTCGGCCGCTGACCGGTCGGCCCGACGCCGGCCGCCGGCCCGGTACCCGCCGGCCGCCGCCGGTTTCCTCCCGAGATGTGCGATGCATCGCCGAGGCCCACAATGCTAGGGCTGGCGTTGATCATCTCTGAGGAGGACCGATGGAGATCCCGGAAGCCCCGACGCGCGGGCAGCGGTTCGGCGGGCTCGGCGAGGTCGATCCGCAGACCGCGTTCTGCGAGTTCCTCGGCACTCTCCTGCTGGTCTTCTTCGCCGTCGGCGCGGCCGTGCTGTCCGGCCAGTTCATCGGCGCCCTGGGCATCGCGCTGGCCTTCGGTCTCACCCTTCTGACGCTGGTCTATACCTTCGGCCCGATCTCCGGCTGTCACCTCAACCCGGCCGTGACCCTCGGCATGCTGCTCGCCCGGCGGATCGACGTGCGCGCCGCCGTCACGTACTGGGTCGCCCAGATC
Organism: Streptomyces sp. ITFR-21; assembly: GCF_031844685.1. Classification (NCBI taxonomy): domain Bacteria; kingdom Bacillati; phylum Actinomycetota; class Actinomycetes; order Kitasatosporales; family Streptomycetaceae; genus Actinacidiphila; species Actinacidiphila sp. ITFR-21. The sequence goes on along the minus strand of NZ_CP134605.1, from coordinate 861,704 downwards.
GCCGGCGGGATCGTCGGCGCCGCGCTGCTGCTGCTGGTCGCCAAGCAGGTGCCGGGGCTGCGGACCCACGGGGCGTTCGGCACCAACGGGTACGGGACCCGGTCGGCGATCGGCGTCAGCATCTTCGGTGCCTTCGTCGCCGAGGTGATCCTGACGTTCCTGCTGGTCTTCGTCTACCTCGCGGTCGCCCGCCGGGTCGCGGTGGTCGGCTTCGGCAGCCTGCCCGTCGGCATCGCGCTGGTCGTGGTCGAACTGATCGGCATCCCGCTCACCGGGGCCTCGGTGAACCCGGTCCGCAGCCTGGCGCCGGCCGTTTTCGCGGGCAGCCCGGCGCTGACCCAGGTCTGGCTGTTCCTGGTGGCCCCGCTGGTGGGCGGCGCGCTCGCCGCAGCCGTGTACGAGGCCGCCCAGCCGGTGCTCGCCGCCGCCCGGGGCGCCAGGACGGCGGCCACCGAGGCGGAGGCCACGGCCCGCGCGGACGACGGCGAGTAGACCGCCGGGCACCCTTGGGCAGACCGCCGGGCACCCTCAGGCGCACGGTGCGGCCGCGGCACCGTGCGGCCGCCGCGGCCCGGTCAGCCGTAGACCGGGCCGGTGAACTTCTCGCCGGGACCCTGCCCCGGCTCGTCCGGCACCAGCGACGCCTCCCGGAAGGCCAACTGGAGGGACTTCAGCCCGTCCCGCAGCGGTGCCGCGTGGTAGGAGCCGATCTCGGTGGCGCTCGCGGTGATCAGCCCGGCCAGCGCCTGGATGAGCTTGCGGGCCTCGTCGAGGTCCTTGTGCCGTTCGCCGTCCTCGGCCAGGCCCAGGTTGACCGCCGCCGCGCTCATCAGGTGCACGGCCACGGTGGTGATCACCTCGACGGCCGGTACGTCGGCGATGTCGCGGGTCAGGTCGTCGAAACCGGGGGCGCCGGTGGCGGAGGGTGCGTCACTCATGCGGCACACGATATGCCCCGTCCGGCCGATTACGGCCTTCGGGCCGGTCCGGGTATAGTAGGGGGACGACCGGCCGGACACCCATGTGTCCGGCCAGCAAGTGGAGGCTCCGATCTCCCACCTGGTCGGCCCCCGGGCCGACGGGTTCCGGTCAGACGGCATCCGAACGGCCTCCCGCCGATCGGGCCCCGTCCGATGCGCCCCGCGGGAATAGCGCGGCGGTGCTCCCGGTTGTGAGGAGCCCCGCCTGTTTCCCGTACCGGGGCGTTTTGTGTTTTCCACGCCTTGGGTACGGGGTCGGACGAGACGGACTCAAGCGCGGCTGTCGGCCAGTCAGCCGCGTCGTACAACCGAGGAGGCCCCATCAGCGCCGAGCCCCGCATCAACGACCGGATTCGCGTTCCCGAGGTGCGACTTGTCGGTCCCAGTGGTGAGCAGGTGGGCATTGTGCCGCTTGCCAAGGCCCTGGAGCTTGCGCAGGAGTACGACCTCGACCTGGTCGAGGTCGCGGCGAACGCCCGTCCGCCCGTGTGCAAGCTCATGGACTACGGGAAGTTCAAGTACGAGTCGGCCATGAAGGCCCGTGAGGCGCGCAAGAACCAGGCGCACACGGTCATCAAGGAGATGAAGCTCCGGCCGAAGATCGACCCGCACGACTACGACACCAAAAAGGGTCACGTCGTCCGGTTCCTCAAGCAGGGCGACAAGGTCAAGATCACGATCATGTTCCGCGGCCGTGAGCAGTCCCGGCCGGAGCTGGGCTACCGGCTGCTGCAGCGGCTCGCGGAGGACGTCCAGGAGCTCGGCTTCATCGAGTCGAACCCCAAGCAGGACGGCCGCAACATGATCATGGTCCTCGGTCCGCACAAGAAGAAGACCGAGGCGATGGCCGAGGCCCGCGAGGCCCAGGCCGCCCGCAAGGCAGGCCGCCAGGGTGACGGCGACGCCGCGGACGAGATCGCGGACGACGACGCCGGGGTCGAGGACACCGAGCAGGTGTCGGCCGGCCACGAGGTCGGCTGAGTCGGCCGGACGAGAACATCCCGGGGCCTCCGGCCCCGGGTCGTAATGCAGCACTGACGCTCTCCGTGCGCCCTGTCGCGTACGGGAGGGCCAGCCACGAGGAGACCACGGCGCCATGCCGAAGAACAAGACGCACAGCGGCGCGAGCAAGCGCTTCAAGATCACCGGCTCGGGCAAGGTGCTGCGCGAGCGTGCGGGCAAGCGCCACATGCTCGAACACAAGCCGTCCAGCAAGACGCGCGCCCTGACCGGCACGGTCGAGGTGGCCAAGTCGGACGCCAAGAAGATCAAGAAGCTTCTCGGCAAGTGACCTGCGCGCCCCGAACGGGGCGCGCCGTCCGATCCGGGACCCCATTCGTTCGGACCGCGTGAGGAACACCGCGGTCCCCCAAAAGGAGTCATCAAGTGGCACGCGTCAAGCGGGCAGTCAACGCCCAGAAGAAGCGCCGGGCGATCCTTGAGCAGGCCAGCGGCTACCGCGGCCAGCGGTCGCGCCTGTACCGCAAGGCCAAGGAGCAGGTCACCCACTCCCTGGTCTACAACTACAACGACCGCAAGAAGCGCAAGGGCGACTTCCGCCAGCTGTGGATCCAGCGCATCAACGCCGCTGCCCGCGCCAACGGCATCACCTACAACCGCTTCATCCAGGGCCTCAAGGCCGCCAACGTCGAGGTCGACCGCAAGATCCTCGCGGAGCTGGCCGTCAACGACGCAAACGCGTTCGCGACGCTGGTCGAGGTCGCGCAGAAGGCGCTGCCGTCCGACGTCAACGCGCCGAAGGCCGCGTGACGCCGACGCCGCGTCCGCGCAGTACGGTGCCGGGCCTGCGGGTGGACTGCTTCCCGCGGGCCCGTGGCATGTCCGCCTGAGTCCGCTCCCGCCGTAGCGACCAATTACCGCCGGCCGACGCGGCGCCCGCTCCGGCGGTTCCCGCGGGTCCGCCTCCGCGGGCGGTCCGGCCTCCGCCGCCTGCGGCGCAGGTCTCCGCGGCTCGCGCGGCCGGTCTCCCGCGGGCCGACCGGTCTCCGCGGTCCGCGGCGGCGCCGGTTCCCGCGGTCCGTGCCGAGGCCGCCCCCGCCGGCGGTCAGGGAGGGCGCCGCCCGCGGGCAGCCCGCGGCACCCGCCCCCGCCCCCGCCGCCGTGTCCGCTGGCCTACGGCCCCCGGCCGCCGCGCCCGCCTCCCGCAGGCCGCCGGTGCCGAAGCCCCGGCCCCCGTTCCGGAAAGAGACGAGCCCCATGGCCACCCCCGAGCTGACCTCCCTGCGCTCGGCGCGGGTCACCGCCGCGCACCGGCTGGGCAAGCGCGGCTTCCGCGGCAAGGAGCGCCGCTTCCTGGCCGAGGGGCCGCAGGCGGTACGGGAAGCCGTCGCGCACCCCGGCGGCCCGGCAGGGCGCACCCTCATCGAGCTCTACGCCACCCCCGAGGCGGCCGAGCGGCACGCCGACATCGTGGCGGCGGCGCTCGCGGCCGGGGCGCCGGTACTGACCGCGACCCCCGAGGTCGTCGCGGAGATCTCCGACACCGTGACCCCGCAGGGCCTGGTCGGCGTCTGCCGCTTCCTGGACTCGCCGTTCGCCGAGGTGCTGGCCGCCCGGCCCCGACTGGTCGCCGTACTCGCGTCCGTCCGCGACCCCGGCAACGCCGGCACCGTACTGCGCTGCGCCGACGCGGCCGGCGCCGAGGCGGTGGTGCTCACCGACGCCTCGGTGGACCTCTACAACCCCAAGGCGGTACGCGCCTCCGCCGGCAGCCTCTTCCACCTGCCGGTCGCGATCGGTGTGCCGGCCGTCGAGGCGATCGGGGCGCTGCGCGCCGCTGGCGTCCGGGTACTGGCCGCCGACGGCGCGGGCAGCCGCGATCTGGACGACGAACTCGACGCCGGCGCCATGGGCGGCCCCACCGCCTGGGTGTTCGGGAACGAGGCGTGGGGCCTGCCCGAGGAGACCAGGGAGCTCGCCGACGCGGTCGTGCGCGTGCCCATCCACGGGCGCGCGGAGAGCCTCAACCTCGCCACCGCCGCCGCCGTGTGCCTGTACGCCTCCGCACGCGCCCAGCGCGCTCCCGGAGGGTGCCGCAGCGTCGCGTCGACCTAGTAGTGTGGCGGCCCGGGGGCCCTGAGAGGGGGTGGCGGGTATGGACGTGATGCCGCAGAACGGCGTCCGCGGCACGCCGGCCGGCAGGCCGGGGGGCCGCCGAACGACCGAGCACCGCTCCGGCGGCCCCGGCGGCGAACAGCAGCCCCCGTACACCGTCGCGGTCGAGCCCTTCGGCCCCGCGTTCGACTCTCTCGGCATCGACCCCGACGACCTGCCCGACGGCCTGGTCGTCGCCGACGAGCAGCGCCGGGTGATCTGCTTCAACGCCGCCGCCGCCCGGATCACCGCGCTGTGTCCCGCCGACGTCCTGGGGCTGCCGGTCGAGCAGGCGCTGCCACTGGAGGACCTCGAAGGCCGCCGCTGGTGGCAGCTCACCGAACCGTACGGCGGCCTGGCCATCCGCACCGGCCAGCCCGAGCGCAACCTGCTGCTGCCCGGCGGACGCGAGGTGCTGGTCGTCGCCCGCTTCGTGCGCAGCCACCCCGGCGGCCCGGTCCGCCGGCTGGTGGTCACCCTGCGCGGCACCGAGGCCCGGCGCCGTACCGAGCGCAGCCACGCCGAACTCATCGCCACCGTCGCCCACGAACTGCGCTCGCCGCTCACCTCGGTGAAAGGCTTCACCGCGACCCTGCTCGCCAAGTGGGAACGCTTCACCGAGGACCAGAAGAAGGTCATGCTGGAGACGGTCGACGCCGACGCCAACCGCGTCACCCGGCTGATCGCCGAACTGCTCGACATCTCCCGGATCGACTCCGGCCGCCTGGAGGTGCGCCGCCAGCCGGTGGACATCGCCGCCGCCGTTCAGCGCCACGTGGACGCCCACGTCGCCGCCGGCCAGCCGCCCGACCGCTTCCACCTGCGGGTCCGCGGACCGCTGCCGGCGCTGTGGGCCGACCCCGACAAAGTGGACCAGATTCTCGGCAACCTGCTGGAAAACGCGGTGCGCCACGGCGAGGGAACCGTCACCATCGAGGTGGCGCCCGCCGCACCCGCGGGTGGCGACCGTACGACGGAAGGCACGGCGGTCACCGTGAGCGACGAAGGGCCCGGCATCCCCGAGGAGTCCATGGGCCGCGTCTTCACCCGCTTCTGGCGGGGCAGCAAGCGCGGCGGCACCGGTCTTGGCCTGTACATCGTCAAGGGCATCGTCGAGGCGCACGGCGGCACCATCGCGGTCGGCCGGGCGCCCGGCGGCGGCGCCGAGTTCCGGTTCACCCTCCCCGTCGGGGCCCCCGCGTTCCTGGCCTGAGAGCCGCGGCAGCCGCCCCGGCGGCCCGCCGGAACCGTACCGGAGCCGCCCCGGCGGGTCCCTCCGGTTGTCCACAGGCGTCCAAGAGCGCGCCGCCCCGGGCCACTAGACTCAGCTTCGGCATGTGTCCGGCCCGGACAGCAGAGCCGCGCACAGCACCCAATTTCGGAACGGGAAGAGATGTCGGCACCGAACAAGTCGTACGACCCTGTCGAGGTCGAGGCGTTGCAGCCCGAGCAGATCGAGCGGATCCGCGACCAGGCGCTCGCCGCGATCGCCGCCGCCGCCGATCTGGACGCCCTCGCGCTCGCCAAGACCGCGCACACCGGCGGCACCTCGCCACTGGCGCTGGCCAACCGCGAGATCGGCGCCCTGCCGCCGCAGGCCAAGGCCGAGGCCGGCAAGAGGGTCGGCCAGGCCCGCGGCGCGGTCAACCAGGCGCTAGCCGCCCGCCAGGCCGAACTGGAGGCCGACCGCGACGCCCGGGTACTGGTCGAGGAAGCCGTCGACGTCACGCTGCCGTACGACCGGGTGCCGGCCGGCGCCCGCCACCCGCTGACCACGCTCTCCGACCGGATCGAGGACATCTTCGTGGCCATGGGCTACGAGGTCGCCGAGGGTCCCGAGGTCGAAGCCGAGTGGCTCAACTTCGACGCGCTGAACTTCCCGCCCGACCACCCGGCCCGCGAGACCCAGGACACCTTCTTCGTCCAGGGCGCCGACGGGCGGGAGGAGTCCGGCGTGGTGCTGCGCACCCACACCTCCCCGGTGCAGATCCGCGCCCTGCTGGAGCGCGAGCTGCCGGTCTACGTCATCGCCCCCGGCCGGGTCTACCGCTCCGACGAGCTGGACGCCACCCACACCCCGGTCTTCGCGCAGGTGGAACTGCTCGCCGTGGACGAGGGCCTGACCATGGCCGACCTCAAGGGCACCCTGGACCACATGGTCGTGTCCCTCTTCGGCGAGGGCATGACGACCCGGCTGCGGCCCAACCACTTCCCGTTCACCGAGCCGTCCGCCGAGATGGACATGCTCTGCTACGTGTGCCGCGGCGACTCCGTCGGCAACCCCGACCGCCCCTGCCGCACCTGTTCCTCCGAGGGCTGGATCGAGCTGGGCGGCTGCGGCATCGTCAACCCCCAGGTGCTGATCGCCTGCGGGGTGGACCCCCGGAGGTACAGCGGTTTCGCCTTCGGCTTCGGCATCGAGCGGATGATGATGTTCCGCCACAACGTCGAGGACATGCGAGACATCGTCGAGGGTGACGTGCGCTTCACCCTTCCGTTCGGGATGGAGATCTGATGCGGGTCCCGCTTTCTTGGCTGCGGGAGTACGTCGACCTGCCCGCCGGTACGACCGGCCGCGACGTCCAGGCCAAACTCATTTCCGCCGGCCTGGAGGTCGAGACCGTCGAGCAGCTCGGCGCCGGCATCAAGGGCCCGCTGGTCGTCGGCGAGGTGCTGACCATCGAGGAGCTGGAGGGCTTCAAGAAGCCGATCCGCTTCTGCACCGTCGACCTCGGCGCGGCCGGAGGCGCCGCCCCGCAGGAGATCGTCTGCGGCGCCCGCAACTTCTCGGTCGGCGACAAGGTCGTGGTGGTCATGCCGGGCGGCGTGCTGCCCGGCGGCTTCGAGATCTCGGCCCGCAAGACCTACGGCCGCACCTCGCACGGCATGATCTGCTCCGCCCGGGAACTGGGGATGGGCGACGACCACGACGGCATCGTCGTACTGCCCCCGGAGCACGAGTCCGGCACCGACGCGATCGGCCTGCTGGAACTCGTCGACGAGGTGCTCGACATCGCGGTCACCCCGGACCGCGGCTACGCCCTGTCGCTGCGCGGGGTGGCCCGCGAGACCGCCATCGCCTACGGGCTGCCGCTGAGCGACCCGGCGCTGATCGACGTGCCCGCGCCCAACGACACGGGCCACCCGGTCAGGATCGCCGACCCGGCCGCCTGCGACCGCTTCACCGCCCGTACCGTGACCGGCGTCAACGCCGACGCCGCCTCCCCGCTCTGGCTCCAGCGGCGCCTGCAGAAGGTCGGCATGCGCCCGATCTCGCTCGCCGTGGACATCACCAACTACGTGATGATGGAGATCGGCCAGCCGCTGCACGCCTACGACCGGACCCGGCTCGACGGTCCGATCGGGGTTCGCCGCGCCGAGCCCGGCGAGAAGCTCACCACCCTCGACGGCGTCGACCGGGTGCTGGACGCCGAGGACCTGGTCATCACCGACGACCGCGGCCCGATCGGCCTGGCCGGGGTGATGGGCGGCGCCCACACCGAGATCGCCGACGCCGGCACGGACGCGGGCACCACCGAGATCGTCATCGAGGCCGCGCACTTCGCCCAGGTGCCCGTCGCGCGCACCTCCCGCCGCCACAAGCTGTCCTCCGAGGCGTCCCGCCGGTTCGAGCGCGGCACCGACCCCGAGGTCACCTCGGCCGCCGCCCAGCGGGCCGTCGACCTGCTGGTGCTGCTGGCCGGCGGCACCGCGGAGCCCGGCGTCACCGAGGTGGCCGCGCCGACCCCGCCGCGTACCGTGGCGATGCCCGCGAACCACCCGGACCGGGTGGCCGGCACCGAGTACGGCCGCGAGCGGGTGGTACGGCGGCTGCTGCAGGTCGGCTGCGAGGTCGTCGGCGCCGACGAGCTGACCGTCACCGTCCCCAGCTGGCGGCCCGACCTGAGGTTCCCCAACGACCTCGCCGAAGAGGTCATCCGGCTGGAGGGCTACGAGAACCTGCCCTCGACGCTGCCCCGGCCGCGCTCCGGCACCGGTCTGACCCGCTCCCAGCTGCTGCGCCGCCGGGTCGGCCGGGCACTGGCCGGTGCCGGCTACGTCGAGGCGCCCAGCTACCCTTTCATCGGCGCGGAGATCTTCGACCAGCTCGGCCTCGCCGAGGACGACGAGCGGCGCCGTACCGTACGGCTGGCCAACCCGCTGTATGACACCGAGCCGTTCCTGCGGACGACCCTGCTGCCCGGACTGCTGGCCACGCTGCGCCGCAACCTCGGGCGGGGCGCGCACGACCTGGCACTGTTCGAGACCGGCCTGGTCTTCCGGCCCAGGGCGCGGGCCGCGGTGCCGCCGCGGCTCCCGGTCGACCGGCGGCCGACCCCGCAGGAGATCGCCGAGCTGGAGGCCGCTCTGCCCGACCAGCCGCGCCGGGTCGGCGCGGTGCTGGCCGGCGCGCGGGAGCAGGCCGGCTGGTGGGGCGGCGGCCACCCGGCGACCTGGGCCGACGCCGTCGAGGCGGCACGGACGGTGGCCCGGGAGGCCGGCGCGAGGCTGGAGGTCCGGCAGGACCGGTACGCGCCCTTCCATCCCGGCCGGTGCGCGGTCCTGCTGGCGGTCGGCGCGGACGGCGCGCGGACCGCGGTCGGCCACGCCGGCGAGCTGCACCCGCGGGTCGTCAAAGCGCTCGGCCTGCCCGAGCGGACCTCCGCGGTGGAGCTGGACCTGGACCTCCTGGACCGCGCGGGCGGCGCGCCCGCCACCGGGCCCCGGGTCTCCGCCTTCCCGGTCGCCACCCAGGACGTCGCCCTGGTCGTCGAAACGGGTGTCCCGGCCGCCGACGTCGAGGAGGCGCTGCGCGAGGGCGCCGGGCCGCTGCTCGAATCGCTGCGCCTCTTCGACATCTTCACCGGCCCGCAGATCGGCGAGGGCCGTAAGTCCCTCGCCTACGCGCTCCGCTTCCGCGCCCCCGACCGCACCCTGACCGCCGAAGAGGCCACCACCGCCCGCGACGCCGCGGTCGCCACGGCCACCGAACGCACCGGAGCCACCCTCCGCGGCGCCTGACGCTCCCCCCGCCGGCACGCCCCCGAGGCCCGCGCCCCCCGAAAAGCACCCGGGGGACGCGGGCCTCGACGCGACCACGACCGCTCCACTCCGCACCGCGTCGGCCCGCCCGGACGTGCCCGCGGCGGTGGCGACGACGGGAGCGGTGGCGGCGGTGGCGGCGGGGGCGCTACTCCCGGCAGCGGACGTCGACGGTCAGGACCCCGCTGCCGGCGTGCCGCCGGTATGTCAGCGGAGGCGTCCGGGGCCGGATTCGGCCCGGCTTCCTCCGGCACCCGGCGCCGGCAGGGAGCGGCCGGGGCGGGCAGGGGTCAGCGGAGGATGGGGACGGTGGGGAGGTCAATGAGCTGCTCGGTCAGTTCGCGGTCGAGCGGGCTGCTGTCGTCGGCGGCGGGGCCGATGAGGATGTCGGCGGCGCTGGTGAGGCTGTAGAAGGTGAAGGTGGCCTCGGGGTCGATGTGGCGCACGCCCAGGAGGGGGTGGTGCGCGGCCATGACATGGACCGGTCGGCGCCCGTCGGGGGCGTCATGCGCGGCGTACACCGCCCAGGTGGCCTCGTCCGCGGCGGTGAGGGTGAGGGCGGAGTTCGCCGCGGCGGTGACCTTCAGCGGGGCCGCGGTCCAGCGCTCGGCGTTGCGGCGGTACGCGGCGGGATCGATGTACGCGCCCGGGTCCTCGATGAAGCGGTCGACCATGTGGGCGCGTGCCCTGAGCACCTGGCTGAAGCCGTCGAGCAGCTCCCCGTACACCCCGGCCCGGCCCGCGGCCTCCAACCGCGAGCGCACCCTGGCGAAGAAGTCCTCCCCCTCGGACACCGAGTCGCGCAGGCCCGCCATGGTGGGCGGCAGCCCGGTCAGCTCGTCCCAGCGGGCGAAGAGCCGGTGCCACTGCTCCGGACTCGCCGGACCGGACGCGGGCAGCACCCGCGCCGGGCGGGTCAGCAGGACCCGGCCGAGCCTGGCGAAACGCGTCATCGCGTAGGCGCCGTTGCCGCCGGCGTGGCTGCCGAACATGGACCAGCACAGCACGCCCGCCAGCAGCGTCGCGTCCACCGCGCCGTCGGGGAAGACCTCCCGGACCGCGGTCAGTGCCGAGCCGTAGCGGTTCCTGCCCCGGAGCAGTACGGACAGGAACCGCTCGGCCGTGGCCGGGTCCCACGCGCCGGCGATCTCCGCCAGCTGCGCCAGGACCGCGGACGCCTCGGCGAACTGCCGGGGGTCGAACGGCGTCTTCGCCAGATCCGGCGGCTTGGTGTGCAGCTGCCGGATCCGCTGCTGGTAGTAGCCGCAGACACGCAGCTGTTCGCCGAGGGCATCCAGGGAACGGACCCGGCTGCCGGCCGTCGCGCGGTTGGGCGGCGTCCAGTCCTCGGTGAAGTACGGCAGCTCGGGCGGCCGGAACTCGGGCGGATCCTGGAGGCTGATCGAGGCGATCTGCTCCTGGCGTTCCTCGGGGGTCAGCCGGCACCATTCGGAGAGCGGCGTCAGCACGACGTTGGCGTCCCGCCAGTTGCCCAGCTTCCTGAACGCCGCCAGCACTTCGAGCATGTTGAGCACGACCATCAGGCGGTAGCGCAGCAGCCGCACGCCGTAGTCCGAGATCAGGATGTCGTGGAAGTGCCGCGACTCGTGCACCAGGGTGCTGACCGACGAGACGGCGTCCAGGAAGTCCTGGTCGGAGGAGGCCGCGCCGAGGTCGGGCAGGTCGGTGCCGAGGGCGTACCGCAGGACCCGTTGCCAGCCCGCCGCCGAGTCGACGTTCAGCGAGACCCCCGGGAACTTCGGGTCGAACTCGCCGTACCCGGAACTCACGCGCCTTCCTCCCGCACGGCCCCGTCGCCCGCCCCGGGCGCTCCCGCCGGCCCCGCTCCGCCGGCTGCCCCGGGGGCCGCCGCCTCTCCCGGCGCTCCCGCCCGCACCGGCGCCGGGCCGACCCAGGCGGCCATCTCGATCAGCGCGCGGATCTGCCTCTCCTCCACCGGTCCCTCCCGCGAGGTGATCTCGAACCTGCCGGCCGGCCCCTCCGCGGTGAACCGCCAGCCCTCGGTCCGGCCGCGCAGCAGCCGCACCAGTTCGGGGATGACCGGTTCCTTGAACAGGAGCGCGGTGGCAAGGGTGACGATCACCGAGACACTCGCGAGGTCGAAGGCGAACCGTCCGGGGTCGTCGGCGGGCCCCCGCGACAGGACCGGCCCGTCGTTCTCCTCCAGGACCCGCACCAGCGCGTCGGCCACGTCCTCGTCCACGACGAGCCGTACCCGCGGTCCCCTGTGCTGCGGCATGGCTGTACCCCCCCTCGTCCCGAGCCGGCACCCCCATGCCGGCGACTCCCCGTGACAGTGCCCTTCCGCTCCGCGGCGGCCGTGAAACCTCCGGGGCCCGCCCGGCCGGGGGCCGTGTGCCGGGGGCCGGGCGGGCCCCGGGCTGGAGCCGGGGGCGGTCCGGCGCCGCGCCGGCCGGCGACCCGGACCGGCTCTGGGCCGCTCCGCGTCGTACCACGCACACGCGGCCGGAGGAAGCCGCGTGTGCGTGGTACGACCGTTCTGGGCCGTCCCGCGTCTTACGGCCGGGCAGTTGGGGGAACCGCGGGTGCGCTGTACGACTGCCCCGGGCCGTCCCGCGTCTCGCGACCGGGCGGCCGGGAGAGGACGCGCGTGCGCCGTACGACCGCCCTGACGGCTCCCCGTGCTTCGCGCCGCACAGGGGGGCGGCCTACTGTCGGAAGCGACGGCCCGCGCGCGTACCGGCGTCCCGGTACGGCCGCTCCCGCCCGAGCGGACCGCGGTCGCGGGGGCGCGGGTACGCGTTCCCCGGTCGTCCGAAAAGGAGTACGGACGTGGCTGACCGAACGGCTGGTCAGGCGGCGGAGTCGGCCGCCGTGGAGCGGGCCCCCGCAGAGGCCGCGGCCGAACGCGGCCCCGAGCCGCCGCCCCCTGCGGCCGGCGGCGCACCCAGGGCCGGGCCCGACGCCGCCTCCGAGGCCGTGCCGGAAGCTGCGCCCGGGACCGCTTCGGGGGCAGCCCCGGCCGCCGCACCCGACCCGGTGTCCGCCCCGGACTCCGAGCCCGCCTCCGCCTCCGCCTCCGCAGGGGGTTCCGCCCCCGGCCGGGGCCCGGCGCCCGCCCCCGTTCCGGCGTCCGCCCAGGACCCCGCGTCCGGCCCCGCCGAGCCGCGCGTGCCGACCGTCGTCGTGGACGATCTGCACGTCGTCTACCGGATCTACGGCGCCGGCACCGGCCGGGGCAACGCCACCGCCGCCCTGGCCCGGCTGGTGCTGCGCCGCGGCTCGCCGAACGTCCACACCGTGCACGCGGTGCGCGGGGTCAGCTTCACCGCCTACCGCGGCGAGGCGATCGGCATTATCGGCTCCAACGGCTCGGGGAAGTCGACGCTGCTCAAGGCCATCGCCGGGCTGCTGCCGGCCGACCGCGGCAAGGTCTACACCGAGGGCCAGCCCTCGCTGCTGGGTGTCAACGCGGCCCTGATGAACGACCTGACCGGCGCCACCAACATCGTCCTCGGCGGTCTGGCCATGGGTATGACGCGCGAGGAGGTCAGAGAGCGCTACCGGAGCATCGTGGAGTTCTCCGGCATCAACGAGAAGGGCGACTTCATCTCGCTGCCGATGCGTACGTACTCCTCCGGTATGGCCGCCCGGCTGCGCTTCTCCATCGCCGCGGCGAAGAACCACGACGTGCTGATGATCGACGAGGCGCTGGCCACCGGCGACCGCGCGTTCCAGCGGCGCTCGGAGGACCGGATCCGCGAGCTGCGCAAGGAGGCCGGCACGGTCTTCCTGGTGAGCCACAACAACAAGTCGATCCGCGACACCTGCGACCGGGTGCTGTGGATCGAGCACGGCCGGCTGCTGATGGACGGCCCGACGGACGAGGTCGTCCAGGCGTACGAGGACCACGGCGGCAAGTGACCCGCCTGGGCCTGCGTCCTCCGGCGCCCTCCTCCGGCGCCCCCGGACCCGAACGCCCGCGCCCGGCAGCCGCCCGGCCCCCGCCTAGTACGTGTAGAATCCGGCGCCGGTCTTGCGGCCCAGCCGCCCCGCGTCGACCATTCGCCGGAGGACCGGCGGCGCCGCGTACAGCGCCTCCTTGTACTCGGCGTACATCGAGTCGGCGATGGCGGCCACCGTGTCCAGGCCGATCAGGTCGGAGAGCTTGAGCGGGCCCATCGGGTGGGCGCAGCCCATCTCCATGCCGTTGTCGATGTCCTCACGGGTGGCCATGCCCGACTCGTACATCCGGATCGCGGAGAGCAGATACGGCACCAGGAGCGCGTTCACCACGAAACCGGAGCGGTCCTGGGCATGGATGGCGTGCTTGCCCAGGACCTCGGTGACCAGGTGCTCCGCGCGCTTGACGGTGTCGGGGGCGGTGGTGAGCGCCGGGATCAGCTCCACCAGGCGCTGCACCGGGGCCGGGTTGAAGAAGTGCACGCCGAGCACCTGGTCGGGGCGGGAGGTGGCGACCGCGAGCCGTACCAGCGGGATGGAGGAGGTGTTGGACGCCAGGATCGCGTCCTCGCGGGTCACCACCTGGTCCAGCACCCTGAAAATGTCGGTCTTGACCCGCTCGTCCTCCACCACGGCCTCGATCACCAGATCGCGGTCGGCGAACTCCGCCAGGTCGGTGGTGAAGCTCAGCCGGTCCAGCGCCGCGTCCCGCTGCCCCGCGGTGATCTTGCCGCGTTCGGCGGCCTTGCCGAGCGAGCCGCTCAGCCGGGTGCGGCCCAGCTCCAGAGCCTCGCCGGTGGTGTCGGCGACCCGCACGTCGAGCCCGGCCTTCGCGAAGACCTCGGCGATCCCGGAACCCATCTGGCCCGCGCCGACCACTCCGACGCGCTGGATGTCACTCACTCGTCAGCCCCTCGCCTCTGCCGTGCCGCCGCCTGTACCGGACAGACGTTACCGCTGTCCGGTGCCCGCGGGGCGGCCGGGCCGCCCGGTGCGGCGGCCGGGCGGCGGTGGACGACACGTCCGGCGCGCACGAATGTGAACCGTTCCGGTTCTGGTGGAGACTCTAGATCTTGACGGTGACCTGGGGTTTCTTGTCGGTCAGGTGGTAGTTGGCTTCGTATTCTGCGGGTGGGATGTGGCCTATTTCACCGTGCAGGCGGTGGTGGTTGTACCAGTCGATCCACTCGGCGGTGGCCAGTTCGACGTCGGACAGGGTTCGCCAGGGTCGGCGGGGCTTGATCAGCTCGGTCTTGAACAGGCCGATCGTGGATTCCATCAACGCGTTGTCGTACGCGTCGCCGACGGATCCGATGGAGGCCGCGATGCCCTCCCGCTGAAGGTGCTCCGCGAGGGCGAAGGAGGTGTACTGCGACCCGGCGTCGCTGTGATGGACCAGTTGGCCGGGCCGGTGGCGGTGGCCTTCGCGGTCGCGCTGCCACAGGCCCATCTCGACTGCGGAAAGGACGAGTTCGGTGTGTTTGGTGGTGGCCGCGGACCAGCCGACGATGCGGCGGGAGAAGGTGTCGACGACGAACGCCACGTAGACCGTGCCGGCCCAGGCCGCGACATGGGTGAAGTCCGCGACCCAGGTCCGGTTCGGCGCCTGGGCGACGAAGTCACGGTCGACCAGGTCCGGGGCACGTTCGGCGGCACGGTCCTGGACGGTGGTGACGATCTTCTTCCCGCGGACGGCGCCGGTGATACCGAGTTCGCGCATCAGCCGTTCGACCGTGCAGCGGGCGACCTGGTGGCCCTGCCGGCGAAGATGGTGCCAGATCTTGCGGGCCCCATAGACGCGGTAGTTGGCCTCGAACACCTCCTGGACCAGGACTTTTAGTTCCGCGTCCCGCACCGCCCTGGCGGAAGGCGGGCGGGCCTTGGCGGCGTAGTAGGTGGAGGGCGCGATGCTGACACCGTGCTCGGTGAGCACGGTGCATATCGGCTCGACGCCGCTGAAGTGGTCGCGGTGCTCGTCGATGAAGGTCACGAGCGAAGATGTGGCCGGTCGAGCTCGGCCGCGAAGAAAGCCGAGGCCGCCTTGAGGATCTCGTTCGCCCGCTTGAGCTCGGCGACTTCCTTCTTCAAGGCTTTGACCTGGGCGGATTCCTCCGTTGTCGTCCCGGGCCGGGTCCCGGAGTCGATCTGGTCCCGGCGGACCCACTGGCGCACCGTCTCGGCCGTGCCGATGCCGAGCTTGCTCGCGACGGCCTTCATCGCGGCCCACTCGGTCTCGTAGTCCGGGCGCACCTCGGCGACCATGCGCACCGCACGACGCCGCAGCTCAGCGGGATAAGGGGAGGGACGTGCCATGACTCGATCCTCTCAAAGAATCGAGCCTCCACAGAACCCGGAACGGTTCAGCCAGGTCCGCTGCCGGAGCATGCGCCCGCATGGCCGTCCCCCGGCGCGTCGGGGCTCGCCCAGGCGACGACTGCCACACCGCCAGAACGGCCTTTCCTACCGCAGCCTCGCAGTGGGCCGCTGGCCGCTGAGGACCTGGCGGATGCGCTCGCCAAGCGTTGAAGCAAAGGCGGTGAGCGGGGAAGTGCGTGGGGCGCCTTGCCCGTCGGGGTTGAAGTTCACCCAGGCCACGACCGTGCCCACGCGGAACACGACAGAACCCCCGCAACCACTGCAGGTTGTCTCTATTGCTTCATCTACCCCGGTCACCGACACAGACTCATCGAAACCCTGCTGCTTGAATACCTGGTAGCGGGCGAGGGCGCCGGGAACGCTCTGATAGGACGCGGCACCGAATCCGATGAGCGTTGACAGGTCAGGAGCCCGATAGCCCCGCCGGGCCGTGGCCACGTTTCCGCCGGACTGCCGTCCAGTAATGACAGGGCCCCCCGACACCTTCCACGTACTCGGGACATCCGCAGGCCCGAAAATGACAGACTCCGTCTGGCTCTCCGTCAAGACAGTGACCCGCTGCGGACTCGGCGACACAGAGTGGTCAACAGCGTCGACGGCAGGGCCTGACCCGCCGCAGCTCGTCACACAGATGATGCCCGCTAATGCCACCACCCACCCGGCCGTGCGCCTCATCGACAGTCTCCCATGCAGCCCCCGAGATTCAGCACAGGAAGCCTATCGGGAGCAGCAAGCCGGAGTGCCCCCGGCTGCACGAACGTCACGCCCCCCACGCTGAACTGGCACTACTGACGTGGTGGCTGGAGTTTCGATGGCCCAGTGCCCGCGCGTACGTATCCGCCCGGTTCGGCGGGGCTGGTCTGGTGGGTGTCGAGGCTGGTGACGGCGTAGACCGTCTCCCGGGTCTGTTGCTTGCCGCTCTCCTGGCGGCGCCGGTGGATGCGCAGGGCCAGTCGCGTTTGCGGGAAGGCGATCCCGCCCGGGTTCGCCGCGATGGCCATGGTCTTGACCGAGCGGGACTCCCGTCGGCCGTGCCCGGTCCCCGATGCGGTGTGCGCCACGGGCACCTGTTCCCATGGCAGGGCCTTGAGCTGGGCCGACGCGATCGGCTGATTTCCCTTGATCACCGCGGTGTAGTGGGCGTTCTTTTCCTGCACCGGCCAGCGGACCTGGTCCTTGACGCTGTGCAGGGCGTCGAAGGTGACCACGGTGCCGGCCAGATCGAGTGGTTCCAGCGGCGGCCTGAAGGCGGCCGTCTCGTTGGTTTTGGCCCCCACCTCCCGTTGGGCCGGGGTGACGGCGGACAGCAGGTGCCGGTGGCGCTGCTGGAGGTGTGCGGAGCCGGACAGCGCCTTGCCGTCCACCGCGATCGCCGGCCTCGGCGTTGAGCCGGTGTTGGTGCCGGTGCCGGTGTGGCCGGGTTCGGTCAGGCAGGCGCCGTTCGCGGTGTATAGGGCATCGCCGTCGAGGCGGCCAGTAGCCGGGCGGGGGTGGCATGGGACGGGGCGCGTCGCCGTCCGGGCAGGTGGCGGCGGATGCCGAGCTGTTCCAGCAGCGCGGTGGTGGCGCGCTGTCCCTCTCGGTGATCTCGGTGATGGTCCGGGCGCCGGAGACGACCGCGCAGGCGCGGATCGGCGGCAGGCCGGGCAGGGGGTACCACCGCCCGCGACGCGAACGCGGGTCGGGTACGCGCTGGAGGTGGACGCGCAGGCGGCCGGTGTCGTGCTGGTGAAGGAGGCCCAGTCGTGCCAGGACGGCAGGGACCGGGGAGGATGGAGCGGCAGGCACGGGACCTCGATCTGATCAGCCGGCATAGACACCCTGATGATCACCGGTCTCGTGCCTGTCCTGTTGCCGCGTCAACTCCCCCTCGACGCGGACGATCTACGCGATCCCGGACCTTGCAACAGCCCTGGTTCGCCCTGCCACGACCGTAGCCGTCCGGCAAGCAGCCCTGACCGGCGCGCCTACTTGAGGCCCAAGCTCGAATCAACCGATGGCGCAAGGCCCGTCTCCTCGGACGGCGTGGCCTTGATGCTTCCCGGAGCCCAGCCGAGGACTTCCTCGAACCTGCGGGCAATGGTCGAAGTGGGCAGGTCCCCACGGTCGTGTTCGAAGGTCCTGATGGTCGAGTGACTCAGCCAGGTACGTCGTGCGAGACGACGGTCGGGTGGACGCGCGGGCAATGGACGCCGAGGCCCTACGCTGAGGGCACGATGCACCGACTCACCACGCCCTGGGGCGACCTCGACCTGACCCGATTCCCGGCCGAGCCGCGTGAGCAGCTCAGGGCCTGGGACGCCGCGGACGAATACCTGCTGCGGCACCTGGCCGAGGCGGGCGGCCCGAGCGGCGGGACCGTCGTCCTGGGGGACCGCTGGGGCGCGCTGACCACCGCGCTGGCCGCGGCTCCGACCGGCGACCTGTCCGGCGAGCCGACAGGTGACCCGACAGGTGACCCGACCGGCGGCCCGGCCGCCCCTCCGACCACCGCCCCGGCCCCGTACCGCCTGACCCAGATCTCGGACTCCTTCCTGGGCCAGCAGGCCACCCGGGCCAACCTGCGGCGCGCCGCCCCGGGCGCCCGGGTGCGGCTGCTGTCCACCCGGGACGCCCCGCCGGAGCGGATCGACCTGCTCCTGGTCCGGGTGCCGAAGAGCCTGGCCCTGCTGGAGGACCAGCTGCGCCGGCTGGCGCCCGCCGTCCACCCGGGCACGGTGGTTGTCGGTACCGGGATGACCACCGAGATCCACACCTCCACACTGCGGTTGTTCGAGCGGATCCTCGGCCCGACCCGTACCTCGCTGGCGGTCCGCAAGGCGCGGCTGATCCTGTGCGCGCCCGCCGACCGGACTCCGGACCCCGGCCCGAACCCGTGGCCGCTGCGGTACGCCCTTCCCGACGGCATCGGCCCGCTGTCGGGGCGTACCGTCACCAATCACGCGGGCGTCTTCTGCGCCGACCGGCTCGACATCGGCACCCGCTTCCTGCTCCAGCACCTGCCGGTCCGTACCGGCCGGGACCGGGTGGTCGACCTCGGCTGCGGCAACGGCGTGGTCGGTACGGCCGCGGCGGTCGCCAACCCCGACTCGGACGTGCTCTTCGTGGACGAGTCCCACCAGGCCGTGGCCTCCGCCGAGGCCACCTTCCGGGCCAACACCGGCCCGGCCGCCAAGGCCGAGTTCCTCGTTGCCGACGCCCTGGCCGCGGTGCCCCCGGAGAGCGCCGACCTGGTCCTGAACAACCCGCCCTTCCACTCCCACCGGGCCACCACCGAGACCGCCGCCCGCCACATGTTCGCCTCCGCCCGCGCGGCCCTGCGCCCCGGCGGCGAACTCTGGGTCGTCGCCAATCGCCACCTGCCCTACCACGTCCGGCTGCGCCGCCTCTTCGGCAACTGTGAAGTGGCCGCCTCCGACCCGAAGTTCGTCATCCTCCGCGCCGTCAAGCGCTGACCGCGGCGCCGCTTCGCCGGATCTCCGCCGCCCCGCTCCCCGCCGCCCCGCTCCCCGCCGCCCCGCCGCCCCGCCGGCCCCCTCCCCGCCCCGCCCCGGCGGACCCCGCGGCCGACCGCGCGGCCGAACGCACGGCCCGCCCGGTCACTCGCCCGGCCCCGGGAGACAGCGACGCCCGAGGGCTTTGCATAAAACTGCGGCACGCCGTATAGTCATACTGTCGAGCGTGGAGGAGAGCGGACCGATGGCAGTGCGGGTGGCGGTGGCCGGGGCCAGTGGGTATGCCGGAGGGGAAGCGCTCAGGCTGCTCCTCGGGCACCCGGAGGTGGAGATCGGGGCGGTGACCGCGAAGGCCAGCGCCGGGCAGCTGCTCGGGGTGTCGCAGCCGCACCTGGTGCCGCTGGCCGGGCGGGTGCTGGAGGAGACCACGGCGGAGGTGCTCGGCGGTCACGACGTGGTCTTCCTCGCGCTGCCGCACGGGCAGTCCGCCGCCGTCGCCGAGCAGCTGGGCGAGGACGTGCTGGTGGTGGACATGGGTGCCGACTTCCGGCTGAAGGATCCGGCGGACTGGGAGCGGTTCTACGGGTCGCCGCACGCGGGCAGCTGGCCGTACGGGCTGCCCGAGCTGCCGGGCGGCCGGGTCGCGCTGGCGGGCGCCAGACGTGTCGCGGTCCCGGGCTGCTACCCGACCGCCGTCTCGCTGGCCCTGGCCCCGGCGTACGCCGCCGCCCTGGTCGAACCGGAGGCGGTGATCGTGGCCGCGTCCGGCACCTCGGGCGCCGGCAAGTCGCTCAAGCCGCACCTGCTCGGCTCCGAGGTGATGGGCTCGATGAGCCCGTACGGCGTCGGCGGCGGCCACCGGCACACCCCGGAGATGATCCAGAACCTCAGCGCGGCGGCCGGGCGGCCGGTGAGCGTCTCGTTCACCCCGACCCTCGCCCCCATGTCCCGCGGCATCCTCGCCACCTGCACCGCCAAGGCCCGGCCGGGCGTCACCGCCGCCGACGTACGCGGCGCGTACGAGAAGGCGTACGGGGACGAGCCGTTCGTCCACCTGCTGCCGGCGGGCCGGTGGCCGGCCACCGCCGCCGTGCACGGCTCGAACGCCACGCACCTCCAGGTCGCCCTCGACGAGTCCGCCGGCCGGGTCATCGTCGTCAGCGCCATCGACAACCTCACCAAGGGCACCGCGGGCGGCGCCGTGCAGAGCATGAACATCGCCCTCGGGCTGCCCGAGACGACAGGGCTGTCCACGGTCGGGCTCGCCCCGTGAGCGGCCCGCGCGAAGCCGCCGGGCGGCACCCGGCGACGACGCCCCCGGCCGGGCGGCCGGCGGGCGAGGAAACGAAGAAGGAGGCACGGTGAGCGTCACCGCAGCAAAGGGGTTCACGGCGGCCGGAGTCGCCGCCGGGATCAAGGCGAACGGCGGTTTGGACGTGGCCCTCGTGGTCAACACCGGGCCGCGCCGCGCCGCAGCGGGCGTCTTCACCGCCAACCGGGTGAAGGCCGCGCCCGTGCTGTGGTCCGAACAGGTCCTCAAGAGCGGTGAGGTGACCGCGGTCGTCCTCAACTCCGGCGGCGCCAACGCCTGTACCGGCGCCAAGGGCTTCCAGGACACCCACGCCACCGCCGAGAAGGCCGCCGAGGTGCTCGGGCACGGCGCGGGCGAGATCGCGGTCGCCTCCACCGGCCTGATCGGCGCCCTGCTGCCGATGGACCGGCTGCTGCCGGGCGTCGAACTGGCCGCCGCCCAACTGTCCGAGCACGGCGGCGAGAAGGCCGCCATCGCGATCAAGACCACCGACAGCGTCCACAAGACGGCGGTCGTGACCAACCCGGCCGGCTGGTCGGTCGGCGGCATGGCCAAGGGCGCCGGCATGCTCGCCCCGGGCCTGGCCACCATGCTCGTCGTCCTCACCACCGACGCGGACCTGGACGCCGGCACCCTGGACAAGGCGCTGCGGGACGCCACCCGGCAGACCTTCGACCGGATCGACTCCGACGGCTGCATGTCCACCAACGACACCGTGCTGCTGCTCGCCTCCGGCGCCTCCGGGATCGCCCCGGAGTACGGCGAGTTCGCCGACGCGGTCCGCGCGGTGAGCGGCGACCTGGCCCGGCAGCTGATCGGCGACGCCGAGGGCGCGAGCAAGGACATCAGGATCGAGGTGGTGCACGCCGCCACCGAGCAGGACGCCGTCGAGGTGGGCCGGTCCATCGCCCGCAACAACCTCCTCAAGTGCGCCGTCCACGGTGAGGACCCCAACTGGGGCCGGGTGCTGTCCGCGATCGGCACCACCGGCGCCGCCTTCGAACCCGACCGGCTCGACGTGGCCATCAACGGCGTCTGGGTCTGCCGCAACGGCTCGGTCGGCGAGGACCGCGACCTGGTCGACATGCGCTTCCGCGAGGTCGTCATCACCGTCGACCTCGCCGCGGGCGACGCCGGCGCGGTGATCTGGACCAACGACCTCACCGCCGACTACGTCCACGAGAACAGCGCGTACAGCTCATGACGGCCCGCAAGCACACCGCGCTGCCCAAGGCCCGCATCCTTGTCGAGGCGCTGCCCTGGCTGACCCGCCACCACGGGAAGACCGTCGTCATCAAGTTCGGCGGGAACGCCATGGTGGACGAGGAACTCAAGGCCGCGTTCGCCCAGGACGTGGTGTTCCTGCGGCATGCCGGACTGCGGCCGGTCGTGGTGCACGGCGGCGGCCCGCAGATCAGCGCCCAGCTCGACCGGCACGGGCTGGTCAGCGAGTTCCGGGCCGGGCTGCGCGTCACCACCCCCGAGGCGATGGACGTCGTACGGATGGTGCTGGCCGGCCAGGTGCAGCGGGAGATCGTCAACCTGCTCAACCAGCACGGCCCGCTCGCCGTCGGCATGACCGGCGAGGACGCGCACACCATCACCGCCGTCAAGCACTACCCGCGGATCGACGGCGAGTCGGTCGACATCGGCCGGGTCGGCGAGATCACCGCGATCGACACCGGGGCGATCGAGGCGCTGCTCGGCGACGGCCGGATCCCGGTCGTCTCCTCCATCGCCCGCGCCTCCGACGACGGCCACGTCTACAACGTCAACGCCGACACCGCCGCCGCGGCCCTGGCCGCCGCCCTCGGCGCCGAGACGCTGATGGTCCTCACCGACGTCGAGGGCCTGTACGAGGACTGGCCGCACAGTGACGACGTGATCAGCCGGCTCACCGCCACCGAGCTGGAGAAGCTGCTGCCGGAGCTGTCCAGCGGCATGGTCCCCAAGATGCAGGGCTGCCTGTACGCCGTCCGCAACGGCGTGCGCACCGCCCGGGTGATCGACGGCCGGGTCCAGCACGCGATCCTGCTGGAGATCTTCACCGACGAAGGCATCGGCACCATGGTCGTGCCGGACGCGGATCCGGCCGGACCCGACGGCACGGCCGGTACGGCCGGTACGGCCGGTACGACCCGTACGGCCGCGGCGCGCCCGGCGGCGGGGGAGCACACCGCGGCGGTGCCGCCGGTGGAAGCAGTAGGACCAGGACGAGAAGGACAAGGGGGAGAACGGTGACCGCGAACGACGAGCTGACCCGGCGCTGGCAGGGCTCGCTGATGGACAACTACGGCGTGCCCCGGCTGCCGCTGGTGCGCGGCGAGGGCACCAGGTTCTGGGACGCCGACGGGAAGGTCTACTACGACTTCCTCGGCGGCATCGCGGTCAACGCGCTCGGCACCGCCCACCCGGCCGTCGTGGCCGCGGTGACCCGGCAGGTCGCCACCCTCGGCCACGTCTCCAACCTCTTCGTCGCCGAAGCGCCGGTCGCCCTCGCCGAGCGGCTGCTCCAGCTCTTCGGCCGGCCCGGCCGGGTCTTCTTCGCCAACTCCGGTGCCGAGGCCAACGAGGCCGCGTTCAAGATCGGCCGGCTGACCGGCCGCCGGCACGTGGTCGCCACCGAGGGCGCCTTCCACGGCCGGACCATGGGCGCCCTCGCGCTCACCGGCCAGCCGCCGAAGCGCGAGCCGTTCCAGCCGCTGCCCGGCGACGTCACCCATGTGCCGTTCGGCGACACCGAGGCGCTGCGGGCGGCCGTCAGCACCGACACCGCGCTGGTCGTCATCGAGCCGATCCAGGGCGAGAACGGCGTCGTCGTGCCGCCGCCCGGCTATCTCGCGGCGGCCCGCGAGATCACCGCCGCGACCGGCACCCTGCTGGTCCTGGACGAGGTGCAGACCGGCGTCGGCCGTACCGGGCACTGGTTCGAGTGCCAGGCCCAGGGGGTCGAGCCCGACGTGGTCACCCTCGCCAAGGGCCTGGGCGGCGGCCTGCCGCTGGGCGCGGCCGTCGCGTTCGGACCGGCCGCCGACCTGCTCACCCCGGGCACCCACGGCACCACCTTCGGCGGCAACCCGGTCTCCTGCGCCGCCGGGCTCGCGGTGCTGGACACCATCGCCGCCGACGGCCTGCTCGACAACGCCAAGCGGCAGGGCGAGAAGCTGCGGCAGGGCGTGGAGGCGCTGCGACACCCGCTGGTCGATCATGTGCGCGGTACCGGTCTGCTGATCGGTATCGTGCTCACCGAGCCGCTGTCCGCGCAGGTCCAGCGGGCGGCTCAGGACGCCGGACTTCTGGTGAACGCGGCCGTCCCCGACACGGTACGGCTCGCGCCGCCGCTGATCGTCGGCGACACCGAGACGGACGCGTTCCTCGGGGCCCTGCCCGGCATCCTCGACCAGGTGCACCAGCAGCATCAGGCCGCCCGGGAACGACGTGACGGAGAATGACGCGACGATGAGCGAGGCACCGGCGCACAGCAACGGCCAGGCTGTACCGCAGACCCGCACCGCACGGCACCGCAGGATCGTGGACCTGCTCGGCCGGCAGCCGGTGCGGTCGCAGAGCCAGCTGGCCAAGCTGCTCGCCGACGACGGGCTGAGCGTCACCCAGGCGACGCTCAGCCGGGACCTCGACGAACTCGGCGCGGTGAAGATCCGCACCAACGACGGCGAGCTCATCTACGCGGTCCCCTCCGAGGGCGGCTTCCGCACCCCGCAGGCGCCGCTCGGCGAGTCCGTCAAGGAGGAGCGGATGCGGCGGCTGGCGGCCGAGCTGCTGATCTCCGCGGAAGCGTCCGCCAACCTCGTCGTGGTCCGCACCCCGCCCGGCGCCGCCCAGTTCCTCGCCTCCGCGATCGACCAGGCCGAGGTCTACGACATCCTCGGCACGATCGCCGGCGACGACACGGTGATGCTGATCAGCCGCGACCCGGCGGGCGGCCAGAAACTGGCCGACCACCTGCTCCGGCTGGCCCAGGGCGAGGGCTGACCGGTCCCCGGGCGCACCGGCCCCGGACGCCGCCCGCGGCACCGGGGAGTATCCTCCCGGAACCTCCCGGAACCTTTCGGGTCCCCCGGATCACCCGCTGTACACCCCGCTGACCAGCCGCGTTGACGAGTCATACAGGGGAGTGCATACTTATACTAGTCAGCGTATGTATCGTAAGGAGAGACCCCGTGACCGAGCGCGTCGTACTGGCCTACTCAGGCGGCCTGGACACCTCCGTCGCCATCGGCTGGATCGCCGAGGAGACCGGCGCCGAAGTCATCGCCGTCGCGGTCGACGTCGGCCAGGGCGGCGAGGACCTGGACGTCATCCGCAAGCGGGCGCTCGCCTGCGGTGCCGTGGAGGCCGAGGTCGCCGACGCCAAGTCGGAGTTCGCCGACGAGTACTGCCTGCCGGCGCTCAAGGCCAACGCCCTCTACATGGACCGCTACCCGCTGGTCTCCGCGCTGTCCCGGCCGGTCATCGTCAAGCACCTGGTGGCCGCCGCGCGCAAGCACGGCGCCGACACCGTCGCGCACGGCTGCACCGGCAAGGGCAACGACCAGGTGCGGTTCGAGGCCGGCATCTCCTCGCTGGCCCCCGGTCTGAAGTGCATCGCCCCGGTCCGCGACTACGCGATGACCCGGGACAAGGCGATCGCCTTCTGCGAGGAGAAGAACCTCCCGATCGCCACCACCAAGAAGTCCCCGTACTCCATCGACCAGAACGTCTTCGGGCGGGCCGTGGAGACCGGCTTCCTGGAGGACATCTGGAACGCGCCGATCGAGGACGTCTACGAGTACACCCAGAACCCGGCCACCCCCCGGGAGGCCGACGAGGTGGTCATCACCTTCCAGCAGGGCGTCCCGGTCGCCATCGACGGCCGTCCGGTCACCGTGCTCGAAGCCATCCAGCAGCTCAACGTGCGGGCCGGCGCCCAGGGCATCGGCCGGATCGACATCGTCGAGGACCGGCTGGTCGGCATCAAGTCCCGGGAGATCTACGAGGCGCCGGGCGCGATCGCGCTGATCACCGCCCACCAGGAGCTGGAGAACGTCACCGTCGAACGCGAACTGGCCCGCTACAAGCGGCAGGTCGAGCAGCGCTGGGGCGAACTGGTCTACGACGGCCTGTGGTTCTCCCCGCTCAAGCGGGCGCTGGACGGCTTCATCGACGAGGCCAACGCGTACGTCTCCGGCGACGTCCGGGTGGTGCTGCACGGCGGCCGGGCGGTCGTCAACGGCCGCAGGTCCGCCACCTCGCTGTACGACTTCAACCTGGCGACGTACGACACCGGCGACACCTTCGACCAGTCGCTGTCCAAGGGCTTCATCGAGATCTTCGGCATGTCCTCGAAGATCGCGGCCAAGCGGGACCTGGCGCAGTGACCCAGGACAGCCCCGACGACCCCGAGGTCAGGCTCTGGGGAGGGCGGTTCGCCGACGGGCCGTCCGCCGCCCTGGAGCGGCTGTCCGCCTCGGTGCACTTCGACTTCCGGCTCGCGCCCTACGACATCGCCGGCTCCCGGGCGCACGCCCGCGCCCTGCACCACGCCGGACTGCTCACCGCCGACGAGCTCGACCGGATGACCGCGGGGCTCGACGACCTCGAAGCGGCGGTGGCCGCCGGCGCGTTCACCGCCACCGTCGCCGACGAGGACGTGCACACCGCGCTCGAACGCGGCCTGCTGGAGCGCCTCGGCCCGGAACTGGGCGGCAGGCTGCGGGCCGGCCGGTCCCGCAACGACCAGGTGGCCACCCTTTTCCGGATGTACCTGCGCGACCACGCCCGGATCATCGGCGGCCTCATCGCCGACCTCCAGGACGCCCTGGTCGGCCTCGCCGAGGCCCACCCCGGTGTGGCCATGCCCGGCCGCACCCACCTCCAGCACGCCCAGCCGGTGCTGTTCGCCCACCATGTGCTGGCGCACGTCCAGGCGCTGTCCCGGGACGCGCAGCGGCTGCGGCAGTGGGACGAGCGCACGGCGGTGTCGCCGTACGGCTCGGGCGCGCTGGCCGGCTCCTCGCTGGGCCTGGACCCGGAGGCGGTCGCCAGGGAACTCGGCTTCGAGCACGGCAGCGTCGGCAACTCCATCGACGGCACCGCGGCACGCGACTTCGTGGCCGAGTTCGCCTTCGTCACCGCGATGATCGGCGTCAACCTCTCCCGGATCGCCGAAGAGGTCATCATCTGGAACACGAAGGAGTTCTCCTTCGTCACCCTGCACGACGCCTTCTCCACCGGCTCCTCGATCATGCCGCAGAAGAAGAACCCGGACGTCGCCGAACTGGCCCGAGGCAAGTCGGGCCGGCTCATCGGCAACCTCACCGGGCTGCTGGCGACGCTCAAGGCGCTGCCGCTGGCGTACAACCGGGACCTCCAGGAGGACAAGGAGCCGGTCTTCGACTCCTGCGACCAACTGGAGGTGCTGCTCCCGGCGTTCACCGGCATGATGGCCACCCTCACCGTGCACCGGGACCGGCTGGAGCAGCTGGCGCCGGCCGGGTTCTCGCTGGCCACCGACATCGCCGAGTGGCTCGTACGGCAGAACGTGCCGTTCCGGGTCGCCCACGAGGTCGCGGGGGAGTGCGTCAAGGTCTGCGAGGCCGAGGGCATCGAACTCGACCGGCTCACCGACGAGCAGTTCGCGAAGATCTCCCCGCACCTGACGCCGCAGGTGCGCGGCGTGCTCGACGTGGCCGGCTCGCTGGCCTCGCGCAACGGCCGCGGCGGCACCGCGCCGAGCGCCGTCGCCGTGCAGCTCGCCGAGGTCAAGGCGGACCTGGCCCGGCAGCACACGTGGGCGCACGCAAAGGACGACTGAGCCGCCGCGGGGCCGCTCCGCGGGGCCGGCCGGGAAGGGCGCGAAGCCGCCGTTCCCGGCCGTTTCCCGTACCGGCCCCGACCGGCCCCGCGGCCGGTACGGGAGACGGCCGGGCTTGTCCGGGGCTCCCCGGGGCCCGGCGGCCGGGACGGCGGCTCAGGCGGCCTTCGCCTTGGTCGCGTAGATGTCGACGTACTCCTGGCCGGACAGCCGCATCACCTGGCTCATCACCTCGTCGGTGACGGCCCGCAGGACGTAGCGGTCGCGGTCCATGCCCTCGTAGCGGGCGAAGTCCAGCGGGGCGCCGAAGCGGACGGTGACCGGGGCGATCCGGGGCATGCCGGTACCGCCGGGCTGCACCTTGTCGGTGCCGATCATGGCGAACGGCACCACCGGGGCGCCGGTCATCAGGGCCAGCCGGGCGATGCCGGTACGGCCCCGGTACAGCCGGCCGTCGGGGGAGCGGGTGCCCTCCGGGTAGATGCCGAAGATCCTGCCCTGCTCCAGCACCCGGCGGCCCGTCATGAGCGCCGCGACCCCGCCGTGCCCGCCGTCCCGGTCCACCGGGATCATCCCGCAGGTGGTGAAGAACCACGCCATCAGCCGCCCCTTGCCGCCCTTTCGGGTGACGTACTCGTCCTTGCCGATGAAGTAGACCTGCCGCTCCACCACCAGCGACAGGAACAACGAGTCGATGAAGGTGACGTGGTTCCCGGCCAGGATCACCGGCCCCGACCCCGGGATCCGGGCCACGCCCTCGACCGCCGGGCGGTACAGGACGCGCATCAGCACCAGCAGGATCGCCTTCAGCACACTGCGGGACATGCGGGAGAACAACAGACCCTCCGGTAGGTCACAGGGACGGTCGGGACGGCAGCCGGCCGGCCCCCCGGCACCACGGCCACCTGCCCGTATGCGAGGACGATACTTCCGCGGACGAGGATCGCGCACGCCGGGTTCACCCGCTGACCACGCACTGTTGACGTACGTCACGGGCACGTTCCGGCCGACGGAGGGCCGGCTTCGCGCCGGGCATCGGTCCCACCGCGGAACCCGTCATCCCGCTCGACGCCGCCGGCAGGCTGCTGCCGCCCGGGTGAAACCCGCCGCCCCGCGGGCCGCGCCGGGCAACCGCCCGGCGCGGTCTGGGCATGCCGCGGGACTCGCACCCGATATGCAGGTCCCATGGAACCTGTGGCGACCGGCAGTCCCCGCCCGGGCCCGTACGGCGGTCCCGCCGGTCCCGGTCCGCACGGACCGGCCAGGGCGCGCGACCGGCCCGGCGCGTACCGCGGGTCCGGCGTGCCCGAGGCGTACGCGCCGATCGGCGCGCTGCTGACCGCGGAGGCGGCCGCGGCGGCCCCGCCCGGCAGCGGTGTCGAGGCCGCCGACCTGGAACAGGCGGTCTGGCTGCGGCTGCTGGAGCTGGACGGGCCACCCGCCGAGCCCGGCCGGTGGGTGCGGGGCGCGGTACGCGACGAGGCGCGCGTGGCGGCCCGGCGGATCCGCAGCGAGCGGCCCTGCGGCGCCCCCGACGCCGGTCCGCCCGCGCCCGGCGGACAGGGCGGGGAGGACGGCGCGAACGTCGAGGACCGGGTGCTGGCCGCCGAGTCGCGGCGCGCCGTGCTGGACGCGGTACGCCTGCTGCCCGGCCGCTGCCCGCGGATCGTGCTGGCGCTGATGTCCGGCTCCGACCGCACCTACCCGGAGATCTCCCGGGAGTTGGGAATCTCACAGGGCAGTCTGGGGCCGCTGCGCTCGCGCTGCCTCGGCTGTCTCAGGTCGATCCTGAATTCGAGGGTTGGATCCCCGGTGAGACGGGGTAATGCACGGTAAACAGTCAGCGGTTGTGGGCACCCTTGGCGTGCGTGGACCGGATTGAGACGAGTAGCACACTTACGCTACCCGGCCAGGCGGTTTGTGCGATCATCGGCGCCACGGAGGCGGTGCAGAGCCGCACCGACTCCGCCCAGACACACGTATCGGGCAGGCACCTCACCCTCAACTGCCCGGACGGAACCGAAGGGGAGGCCTGCGCGCATGGGCATGAGCGTGACCATCTCTACGGCGGAGCACAGCGACGCCGAGAAGATCCTGAAACTCCAGTACCTCTGCTACCAGGGCGAAGCAGAGCTCTACGGCGACTACACCATCGAACCGCTCACCCAGACGCTCGACGAACTGCGGGCCGAACTCGCCCAGGGCGTCGTGCTGGTGGCCCGGCTCGGCCCCGAGGTCGTCGGCTCGGTGCGCGGCGCGGTGGACGACGACGGCACCGCTCGGATCGGCAAGCTGATCGTCCACCCGCGCCTCCAGCGGCACGGTCTCGGCGGACGGCTGCTCGCCGCCCTCGAAGGACGTCTCGCCGAGGAGACCGCGGCCAAGCGGTACCGGCTCTTCACCGGCCACCGCAGCCAGGTCAACCTGCGGATGTACCGCAAGCTCGGTTACGAGCAGGTGGGCGCCGCCGAGCCGGTGAGCCGCAGGCTGAGCCTGGTGCACATGGAGAAGTCCGCCCAGGGCGACCCGACCCCGTCCTTGGCGGCCACCGCCTGACCTCGCGGCCGGTCCGGCAGTTCCGGCTCAGCGGCCGGTCCGCTGCGGCCGCGTCCCCGCCTCACGGGCGGCCCGGCGCAGCCACAGCAGACCGGCCACCGGAAGCGCGAGCGGCAGGAAGGCGTAGCCGATCCCGAAGTCCGACCAGACCGTCGCGTCCGGGAAGGCGGAGGAGTCCACGATCGTCGCGACCCCGACCGCGAGCACCCCGAGCAGCTCCGCCGAGCAGCACACCAGCGCCACCCTGCGGGCCGACTCGCCGCCCCGCCGAAGTGCGAGGGCGATCACCGCGTAGACCACTCCGGCCACCGCTGACAGGACGTACGCCAGCGGCGCGTCGTGGTACTTCGTGCTGATCTGCACGACCGAGCGGGAGAGCGCGGCCACGGTGAAGACCGCGTAGAGGGACAGCAGCAGCCGTCCGGGGCCGGTGCCGATGCGGTTCGGCGGCTTCTCGGGCGCGGGCTTCCCGTCCTGCCCCGCCGGTTCGGCGCGGACCGCGGCCGCCGCGTGCACGGTGGCCGCCGGGTCCGCGCCGGCGGTCCGCCCGGTGTCCCCGGTCTGCTCCGTCGCCGCCACCGGCCCCGCCTCCGCTGTCCGTCGTGTCATGTCCTCAGCCCTGTCAGCCACGTCCGCCACCCCAGATCTCGTGCAGCCGCAGCTCCAGCACGGCCAGCACCACGCCACCGGCCGCGACGATCGCCGAACCCCAACGGGTGCGCTCGGCAAGGGACATGAAGGCCGCCGCCGGAATCGCGCAGACCGCGCCGATCTGGTAGGCCAGGAAGACCGCCAGACCCTGCGCGGGCCGGTCGCCGTGCGCCAGCTGCACCACCGAGACCACCAGCTGCGCCAGGGCGAGCAGCGTCACCACGGCCATCCCGGCGAAGTGCCAGTCCTTCGTCGCCGAGTCACGGTACGCGGCGAAGCCGCACCACGCCGCGAGCAGCAGCGCCGCGACGGCGACCGTGACGATGACCGAGTCCAGCATGCGCCGACTTTATTACGGGCACTCCCCGCGCCCTTCCCCCGGCCCCCCGGCCTCCGGTTCCGACCCGGCGCCGCCACCCGCGCGCGGGCCCCGCGTGGCCGAGGACCCACGGGCCCACCGGGCCGCCGTCCCGGGTCCGCCCCGGCCTGGGCCCACCCGCCGCCGGCCTCTTTCAGCGGTGGCGCAGCCAGTACACGTCCGTGGTGTACGGCATCTCGATCGCCCCGGTGCCCCGCGTCGCGTCGTGCGCGCCCAGCACCGCCTCCACCTCGGACCGCACCCGTTCCTGCGCCGCCGCGTCCAGCACCGCGATATGGCTCGACGACATCATCCGCTCCACCACGTCGGCGACCGTCGTCGAATGCGGATTGGGCCAGTGCCGCTCCTCGGTCGGGCCCCAGCCCGGCCGGTCCGCGAACACCCGCTGCCAGTCCCCCGGGCCGCTCAGCCCCGCGGCCAGCGGCGGGCTCGGCAGGTCGCGCGGCGCCAGCCGGAAGTAGATGTCCTGGAAGTCCCGCACCCACGGCACCGAGGTGTCGTAGGTGTTCCACACCAGCGCCAGCGCGCCGCCCGGCCGCAGCAGCCGCTCCACCTCGGCGAGCGCCGCGTCCTGCCGGAACCAGTGCCAGGACTGCGCCGCCACCACCGCGTCCGCGCAGCCGGCCGGCAGCCCGGTCTCCTCCGCCGTGCCGGCCGACACCGACACCCCCGGCAGCAGCTCGGCGATCTGCTCGCGCATCTCCCGGACCGGCTCCACCGCCAGCACCCCGGCGCCGGTCAGCGCCAGCAGCCGGGTGAACTTGCCGGTGCCCGCGCCCAGGTCGACCACGGTACGGCCGGACTCCAGGGGCAGCGCGTCGGCGAGCGCGGCGACCGCGGCCAGCGGATAGGAGGGCCGGGAGCGCTCGTAGACTCCGGCGGCCCGCTGATAGCCGACTCCTGCTGCGTGGTGCACTCTCACGCGGGCTGACGGTAGCAGGATCGGATGACGTCCACGGATACCCTTCCTGACCGTCATCCGGCCTACTCTGAAAGGGCGTTCGCCGCCGCGCCCCGCCGTGGCCCGCCGCCGCGCCGCCGCGGCGACCCTGCCCGGTGGCCGCCGCGCACGATGCTGCATGCTGTTCAGCTCACAGCTGTGCAATCCACCCATGCCCCTGGTTACGGAGCAGCGAATGACCTCAGCACCGGCCTTCCCTGACATCTCCATCTCCACGGAGCGGCTGGTGCTGCGCGGGTACGACGAGGACGACATGACCTCCCTGGTGGAGATGATGGACGACGAGCTGATCACCGCGTGGACCGGGGTACCGCATCCCTATACGGCCGCCGACGCCCGTGAGTTCGTCACCAGGACCGCCCCCGCCGAACGCACCGAGGGCCGCGGCCTGGTGCTGGCCGTCACCGAGTTCCTCACCCAGCGGCTGGTCGGCACCGTCACGCTGCGGAGCACCGACTGGCGGATCCGGGCCACCGAGATCGGCTACCTCACCGCCGTCTGGGCCCGCGGCGAGGGCTACGCCTGCGAGTCGGTGCTCGCCGTGTGCCGCTGGCTCTTCGAGGAGCAGGGCTTCGCCCGCGTCGAACTGCGTACCGCCGCCGACAACACCGCCTCCCAGCAGGTCGCGCAGAAGATCGGCTGTGTCAGCGAGGGGGTGCTCCGCGGCGCCGGACTCGTCCGCACCCAGGCCGAGGACGGCCGCTGGGCCGAGACCCGCACCGACCTGCTGGTGTGGAGCCTGCTGCCGGAGGACCTCGACGAGCACACCGGCAAGGGCGCCGGCGGCGGTGACGCGTACGACAACTACACCGACTACACCGCATATGCGGACTGGCGCTGACCGCGCCGCCGCACCCCGCCGCGCGCCGGGTTAGGGTTCTCACCCCGGGGCCGTGCTCCTCGCCGTCCGCCGTCCGCCGCGCGCGCCCCTGCGGCCCGCGGCGCGGCACGCCGAGGAGGGCCCGCCGGGACCCCCGCGATCCGCACCGCCATGGAGAGGCAGAGACGATGGCCGACCGGGTCACCGTGATCGGTTGGGACGGATCACCCCCGTCCGAAGCCGCCAGCGCCGCACTGAGCGCCGCGACCTTGGTGGCCGGCACCCGCCACCACCTCGCCCTTCCCCACGTCCCCCGGGACGCCGAGCACATCGTGCTGGGCAGTATCGAGATCGCCGCCCGGCGGATCGCCGGCCACCGCGGCACCGCGGTCGTGCTCGCCGACGGCGACCCCGGCTTCTTCGGCGTGGTCCGCGCCCTGCGCGACCCCGAGCACGGGCTGGAGGTCGAGGTCGTCCCCGGCGTCTCCTCGGTCGCCCGCGCCTTCGCCCGCGCCGGGATGCCCTGGGACGACGCCCGGGTGGTCGCCGCCACCGGCCGCACCCTGCGCCGCGCGGTCAACGTCTGCCGCGCCTACCCCAAGGTCGCCGTCCTCACCGCGCCCGGCGCCGGCCCGGCGGAACTCGCGCTGCTGCTCACCGGAGTGCACCGCACCTTCGTCATCTGCGAAGCCCTCGGCACCGAGCAGGAACAGGTCACCGTCCTCACCTCCGACAAGGTCGCCGACCACATCTGGCGGGAACCCAACGTCGTCCTGGTCGTCGGCGGCATGACCTCCACCGCTCCCGGCGTGGCGGGCCGCGGCGGCTGGATCGCCGGCCGCGACCCGGGCTTCCCCGGCCCGGTACGCGGCTGGGCGCTGGCCGCCTCCGAGTACGGCGGGCACGTGCCCGCGCAGGTCCGCGCCTTCCAACTGGCCCGGCTCGGCCCGCGCACCGGCGACCTGGTCTGGGACATCGGCGCCGCGGACGGCGCGATCGCCATCGAGGCGGCCCGGTTCGGCGCCGCCGTCATCGCCGTGGACGCCGACGCCGACGCCTGCGACTGGATCACCGTGACCGCCCGGCGCGGCGGCGTACAACTGCACGTCGTGCACGGCACCGCGCCCCAGGTGCTCGAGGACCTCCCCGAGCCGGACGTGGTACGGATCGGCCGGGCCGACGCCGAGGTCGTCGCCGCCTGCGCGGCCCGCCGGCCGGAGCGGATCGTGACCACGGCCGCCACCCGCGACAAGGCCGAAGCCGCCACCCGAGCCCTGCAGGAAGGCGGTTACGCCGTCGAACGCGCGCTGCTGCAATCGGTCGAATTGGACAGCGAGTGGGCGGAACGCGAGCGGTCGGTGACCTTCGCGCTGAGCGCCACCCGACGTTGAAGACCATGGTCGACTTCCCGCCGCGAGCCGTCGGAACGGGGGCATTGTTGACCGTGTTTCCGCTGGTCGCGGGGGTGGGCGAGCAGTACGGGAGGGGGTGGTGTGAGATACGTCCCGAGGTTCGGACTCCTGGGCGGACCGCCGTCCGCCGCGAGGTAGGCTGACGGATCGTTGTGCTGTCGTCATGCGTTGACGGGGTGTCGGGCTCGCGGGCACCCGGGCGCCGACGTGCCGCATCCCTGACACGCTCGTTACTTGTTCGTGGGGGCCGGGCTGTGGCTGGCGCAACGGCTGGAAGGAGCGGAACCGATGGGCGAGGGGCACGCATGACGGACACCGGTCAGATCCCCGGCGAGGGGCTACCGGGGAACCCGGTCGGGGACGCGGTTCACCAGCCGTACACCGACCTTCCCGGCAACGGCGTTCCCCAGCAGTCCGGATGGGCGACGGACCCGCAGGCCGACCCGCACGGCGCGCCCGCCTACGACTACCTCGACCAGCCCGCCGCGCCCGGCACCGGGCTGGACGACGAGGACGACGTCCTGCTGATGCCCGGCCCGCAGGGCAGCTGGAGCGATCCGCAGCCGGTGCCGCCCCAGCGCTATGACACGCCCTCGGCTCTCGACCCGGGGGCGCCGCTGCCCGCGGCGGAGCCGCTGGCCGTGCCGCGGGGCCTCGCCGAGCCGGCGGCCGCGCAGCCGGCCGGCGCGTCGGCGGTGGCCACCGGACCCGGGACCGTCGAGCAGGGCGCCCCGCCCGCCGCCCCGCGCCGCCCGCTGCACCTGGGCCCGCCCATTCCGGACACGCCCAGCGGCGGAGTCTCGGTGCGCTCCCTCGCCGACCGCGGCCCGGCGGTGCGGCCCGGACCCCCCGCCCCCGGCCCCGAATACCTCGACGTCCCCCCGGACGGGACGACGGGCATCCCCGCGCAGCAGACCGGCGAGCCGTCGAACCCCGCGGCGCCGCCGCCCGGCAGCGCGTGGCCCGCGGCGCCCACCGGACCTCTGACGCCCTCCTCCCAGATCCCCTCGCAGCAGTCGCTCATCCCGCACGCCGACAGCTTCGTGCCGTCCCAGCACGTCCCGCCGGCCCAGGAGCCGGTGCCCGACGCGGAGGCGCCGCGGTTCGCGGCGCCCGGCGCACCGGGCGCGCAGGGGCTCCAGGGGGCAGCGGAGACCGGGGGACCGGCCGGAGCACCGGGAGCGCCGCCCGACCAGGTGGCGAGCGCCGCGGTGGGCGTGGCCGCGCCCGCCCCGTCGGCCACGCCGGTGCCCGAGGCGGTCCCCGCCGTCCCGCCCGTGCCGGAACCCGAGCCCGAGCCGGCCGCGGAGGGCGCACCGGACGCCGCGCCGCTCCCGCAGCCCGTGGCCGAGCGGCAGCCGGTGCCCGAGCAGCCGCCCGCGGGTGTGCAGCCCCTGGCCGAACAGCCCTTGGCCGACCAGCCCTTGGCCGACCAGCCCCTGGCCGACCAGCCCGTACCGGAGCAGCCGGTGGGGCCGGTGGGGCACCTGCCCGGCGCCGTCGGCCCGGCGCCCCTTCCCGAGGCACCCGTTCAGCCCGCCGCGCCCGCTCCCGCCGAGGCCCCCGGTGCGACGGCCCCCGAGACGGCGGCCGCCACGGGTACCCAGGACGGCGCCGGGAGTCCGGCAGCGGTCGAGGCGCCCCCGGGAGTTCCGGTGGCGGCCGTGCCCGTGCCCGGGGCTGCGCTGCCCCCGGCAGCCGTCGCACCGCCCGCGCCCGCCGTGTCCGACGCCGGGACCGCGACCGCTCCGACCGCTCCGACTGCTCCCGGCCCGGCCGGCCCGGGAGCAGTCGGCGGGGCCGACCTGCCGCCGGCCGTGCCCGGGGTCCCCGTCGCCGTCCAGCAGCCCGCTCCGCCCGATCAGCCTGCTCCGCACGTGCCGCACGTGCCGCAGATCCCGGACGGCTCGGGGGAGTTCGTGGTGCGGGCGCCCGAGGCCATAGCGGCCGGGGCCGCCGGGGCTGAGCAGCAGCCCACCGTGGTCATCGTGGAGCCGGAAGCGGGCAAGGGCCGCCGGCGCCGCGCCGCGCCGGCGCCGGAGCCGGCCCCGTCGGCGGACGCGCCCGTACCGGTACCGGCGGAGGGCTCGGCACCCGAGCCCGGCCCGGCACCCGAGCCCGGCCCGGCACCCGAGCCCCTACCCGGTCCGGAGGCGGCAGCCGATCCCGCGTCCGCGGCGGCCCCGGCGCCCGTTCCGGCCCCGGCCGCGCGCCGGGGGGAGGCGGGCCACGCCCCCGCAGAGCCGTACGAGCCCGCCGTCCGGGACGCGGTGCACCGCGTGATCCGGGAGCGCCGCGACGTCCGCAACGGCTTCCGCTCCGACCCGATCCCGAACGACGTCCTGCTGCGCGTCCTTGAGGCCGCCCACACCGCGCCCAGTGTCGGCCACTCGCAGCCCTGGGACTTCGTGGTCATCCGCTCCGAGAAGACCCGCACGAGGATGCACGAGCTGGCCGCGGTCCAGCGCGAGGCGTACGCCAAGTCGCTGCCCAAGGGCCGGGCCCGGCAGTTCCGCGAGCTGAAGATCGAGGCGATCCTCGACACCCCGGTGAACATCGTCGTCACCGCCGACCCCACCCGGGGCGGCCGGCACACCCTCGGCCGGCACACCCAGCCGCAGATGGCCCCGTACTCCTCGGCGCTCGCGGTGGAGAACCTGTGGCTGGCGGCCCGCGCCGAGGAGCTCGGCGTCGGCTGGGTCAGCTTCTTCGACGAGCGCGAGATGGTCGCCGCGCTCGGCCTGCCCGAGCACCTGGAGGTCGTCGCCTACCTCTGCATCGGCTACGTCGACGGCTTCCCCGAGGAACCGGAGCTGACGCAGGCCGGCTGGTCCCAGCGCCGGCCGCTGTCCTGGGTCGTGCACGAGGAGGAGTACGGCAACCGGGCACTGCCCGGCGAGGAACCGCAGGACCTGCTGGAGGAGACCCTGCGCGGGATCCGCCCGCTGGACGCCAAGGCCCTCGGCGAGGCGTGGGAGCGGCAGAAGCGGATGACGAAGCCGCCCGGCGCGCTCGGCGTGCTGGAGATCATCTCCGCACAGCTCAGCGGGCTGTCCCGGGAGTGCCCGCCGCCCATTCCGGAACCCGCGGCGGTGGCGATCTTCGCCGGCGACCACGGCGTGCACGCCCAAGGGGTGACCTCCTGGCCGCAGGAGGTCACCGCGCAGATGGTGGCCAACTTCCTCGACGGCGGCGCGGTCTGCAACGCGTTCGCCAACCAGGTGGGGGCCGAGGTGTGCGTCATCGACGTCGGCGTCGCCACCGAACTGCCCAGCACACCGGGGCTGCTGCCGCGGAAGGTACGGGCCGGCACGGCGGACTTCACCGCGGGCCCCGCGATGACCCGCGACGAGGCGCTGCGCGCCGTCGAGATCGGCATCGAGACGGCCAGGGACCTGGTGTCCGCGGGCAACAGGGCGCTGCTGACCGGTGAGATGGGCATCGCCAACACCACCGCGTCGGCCGCGCTGATCTCGGTCTTCACCGGGGTCGACCCGGCGGAGGTCACCGGGCGCGGTACCGGCATCAACGACGAGATGCACGCGCGCAAGATCGAGGTGGTCCGGCGCGGGCTGGAACTCCACCAGCCCGACGCGGCCGATCCGATCGGTGTCCTGGCGGCCCTCGGCGGCCTCGAACACGCGGCTCTGGTGGGCCTGCTCCTCGGGGCCGCGGCCCTGCGCACCCCGGTGATCCTCGACGGGGTCAGCGCCGGCGCCGCCGCGCTGGTGGCCCGCGCGATCGCCCCCGAGGTCCTGGCGGCCTGCATCGCCGGCCACCGCAGCGCCGAACCCGGCCATGTGGCCGCCCTCACCACCCTGGGCCTGCGCCCGCTCGTCGACCTCGACCTCTGCCTCGGCGAGGGCACCGGCGCGCTGCTCGCCCTCCCGCTGGTGCAGAGCGCGGCCCGGGTCATGCACGAGGTCGCCACCTTCGACGCGGCCGGCGTCACCGAGAAGGCGTAACCCCCACCGGGGCCGCCGGCCGCCCGCGGCGGCCGGCGGCGTCATCCGGTCCGTGCCCGGTCCGCGTCCGGTCCCGCGGCCGCGATGGGACGCCCGCCGCCCGGCTCCCCGGAAGGCCGCGAGGGCCGCGGCCCGTAGGGTGGTGGCTCGGGGCGGGGCTCCCGGAGGCTTGGGAGAAGCAGACGAACCGCGAGGAGTCACAGATGGAGCCGCACGACGCGCCCGCGTATCCCGTCGGGCTGCGGCTGGCCGGGCGGCGGGTGGTGGTGGTCGGGGGCGGGCAGGTGGCGCAGCGGCGGCTGCCCGCGCTGGTGTCGGCGGGCGCCGACATCGTGCTGGTGTCGCCGTCGGCGACCCCCTCGGTGGAGGCCATGGCGGCGGCCGGCGAACTGCGCTGGGAGCGCCGGGCGTACGCGAGCGGGGACCTGGAGGGCGCCTGGTACGCGCTGGTCGCCAGCACGGACGGGGCCGCGAACGCCGCCGCCTCCGCCGAGGCGGAAGCGAGGCGGGTGTGGTGCGTACGCAGCGACGACGCCGAGGCGGCCACCGCCTGGACCCCGGCGACCGGCCGCACCGACGGGGTGACCGTCGCCGTCCTGACCGGCCGGGACCCGCGGCGCTCCGCGGCCGTCCGGGACGCGGTGGTCGCCGGCCTGCGGGACGGCAGCCTGGTCGCGCCGCAGCACCGGATGCGTACCGCGGGTGTCGCCCTGGTCGGCGGCGGCCCCGGGGACCCCGACCTGATCACCGTGCGAGGCCGCCGACTGCTCGCCGAGGCCGACGTGGTGATCGCCGACCGGCTCGGCCCCCGCGACCTGCTGGACGAACTGCCGCCGCACGTCGAGGTCATCGACGCGGCGAAGATCCCGTACGGCCGGGCGATGGCCCAGGAGGCCATCAACGCGGCGCTGATCGAACACGCCAGGGCGGGCAGGGCCGTCGTCCGGCTCAAAGGCGGCGACCCCTACGTCTTCGGCCGCGGCATGGAGGAGGCCGAGGCACTCGCCGAGGCGGGCATCCCGGTCACCGTCGTACCGGGGATCTCCAGCTCCATCAGCGTGCCGGGCGCCGTCGGCATCCCGGTCACCCACCGGGGCGTCGCCCACGAGTTCACCGTGGTCAGCGGCCATCTCGCCCCCGACGACCCGCGCTCGCTGGTCGACTGGTCCGCGCTGGCCCGGCTGCGCGGCACCCTGGTGCTGCTGATGGCGGTGGAGCGGATCGGCGCCATCGCCGCCACCCTGATCGCGGGCGGCAGGGCCGCCGACACGCTGGTCGCCGTCGTCCAGGAGGGCACCACCGCGGCCCAGCGCCGGGTGGACGCCACCCTCGCGACGGTCGCGGCGAGGGTCGCCGCCGAAGAGGTACGGCCGCCCGCCGTCGTCGTCGTCGGCGACGTGGTGGGGGTCGGCAGGGGGGCGGCGGGCGGCCGTGGCTGAACCCGTCGTCCTGGACGACCCGGCCGACCCCCGGCTGGCCGACTACACCTCGCTCACCGACGTGGAACTGCGGCGCCGCCGCGAACCCGCCGAGGGCCTGTTCATCGCCGAGGGCGAGAAGGTCATCCGCCGGGCCGCCGCCGCGGGCTACCGGATGCGCTCGATGCTGCTGTCGGAGAAGTGGCGGGGCGTGATGGGCGACGTGATCGCGGCGTCCACCGCGCCTGTCTATCTGGTCGCCCCGGCGGTCGCCGAACAGGTCACCGGCTACCACGTGCACCGCGGCGCCCTCGCCTCGATGGCCCGCGGCCCGCTGCCCGCGCCGGCCGGACTGCTGGCCGGCGCGCGCCGGATCGCGGTCTTCGAGGACACCGTCGACCACGCCAACCTCGGCGCGGCCTTCCGCAACGCGGCGGCGCTGGGCGTCGACGCCGTCCTGCTCACGCCGCGCTGCGCCGATCCGCTCTACCGGCGCGCGGTGAAGGTGTCGATGGGCAGCGTCTTCCAGGTCCCCTGGACCCGGCTGGAGTCCTGGCCGGCCGACGTCGGGCTGCTGCGCGCGCACGGCTTCGTGACGGCGGCCCTGTGCCTGGCCGAGGACTCCGTCACCCTCGACCAACTCGCCGCCCGCCGGGACCGGAGGCTGGCCCTGCTGCTCGGCACCGAGGGCGACGGCCTGTCGCAGGCGGCGCTGCGCGCGGCGGACCTGCGGGTGCGCATCCCGATGGACGGGGGAGTGGACTCCCTGAACGTCGCCGCCGCCTCGGCCGTGGCCTTCTACGCGACCAGGCCGTGAGGGCGGCTCAGCGGCAGGGACCGGCGGGGGAGTGGTAGGCGGGCCGCACGGACGCCAGTTCTTGCAGCGAGCCGCCCGCCGTCAGCCAGCCCAGCAGGCAGGAGGGCCATAACCACTGCCCGCGAGGGGTGTCGACCGGCAGCACCGTCACCTGCTGCCGAGCGGTGTCCAGGACGGCCCAGCCGCCCTTGGCCAGCGGTACCGCGGCCATCCGGCAGCCACTGCGCCCGGCCGCGATGCGGCGCAGCCATCCGGCCGCGTCGCCGGCGCCGCGCGTCCGGCTTCCGCAGAGCACGTCGGCGCAGTCCAGCCAGCGCTGTTCGCGGTGGACGTCGGCGTCGACCACGAAGTGCTCGTCCAGGACCCGCGGTCCGCCGGGCCGCGCGGCGCCCGCGGTGGCCCGCAGCAGCACCCCGCCCGACGGGGTGCGCACGGCCACCGACAGCGCGGGCGCGGCCGCGAAGGCGTCGTCCGGCGGCAGGGGTGTGCGGGCGGTCCGCGAGGGCGGGAGCTCGTACCGCTCGACGCTGACGAAGCCGCGGGCGGCGGCGGGCACCGCGTCGTCGGCCCGTGCTGATGACGATCTGTCGGACACCATTCGGGCGGCCTCCTGCTCCGGCGGACCGCCGGCGCGACGGCCTGGCACGGGCAGCCGGGGCCGTCCCGATCGTCCGGTGGTACGGGGAGGGAGGACCCCGTGGTCCCGCCCGCCGCCCGTCGGCGGTTTCCTGCCGTTACAGCACATCAAGGCGGTGTTTCCGCTGCATTACGGTAGGTGAACAGCAGATGACGTACGCCGGGCCCGGCCGGCCGGCACGGCCCCTGACGGGTGGTCAGTCCGCCCGGTGCGGCCCGGCGGTGAAGTCCGCGTGCAGCCGCCGGGTGTGGTCCAACCGCCGGACCGGCCCGGTCAGAGTGCAGACCACCGTCAGCCGGGGGTCGGCGGAGGACGGGCCGAGCCGCAGCTCCACCGCGCCCGGCTCCACGATCCGCCCGCCGTCCCGCCCGGTGAAGGCGGCCAGGTCGGTGGGCACCCGGACGGTGACCCGGGCCGCCTCTCCCGGCGCGAGGTCGAGCCGCCGGTACCCGATCAGCCGCTGGACCGGCTGCACCACGGACGCGACCGGGTCGTGCAGGTACAGCTGCGCCACCTCCGTCCCCGCCCGCGCACCGGTGTTGCGCACGGTGAACGCCAGCCGGATCTCCCCGTCCGTGGCCGCACGCAGCCTCTCCACCTCCAGCTCCGACCAGCGGAACGTGGTGTACGTCAGCCCGTGCCCGAAGCCGAAGGCCGGCGTCGGATCGATGCTGGACACCTCGCTGGCCTGACCCAGCCGGGCCGTCAGATAGGTGGACGGCTGGGCCCCGGGGCCGCGGGGGACGGACACCGGCAGCCGGCCCGAGGGGGCGACCCGGCCGCTGAGCACGCCGGCGATGGCCCCGGTGCCCTCCTCGCCGGGGAAGAAGGTCTGCACGATCGCCGCCGCTTCGCCCGCCGCCCGGCCGAGCGCGTAGGGCCGCCCGGCGAGCAGGGTCACCACCACGGGCACCCCGGTGTCCAACAGGGCGTCCAGCAGCCGCTGCTGCACGCCCGGCAGGGCCAGCGACTCGGCGTCGCAGCCCTCCCCGCTGGTGCCGCGGCCGAACAGCCCGGCCCGGTCGCCGAGCGCGACGACGACCACGTCCGCGGTACGGGCCAGGGCTGTCGCCCCGGCGAAGCCGCTCTCGTCGGTGCCGTCGACCGAGGCCCCCGGGGCTGTGACGACCTCGGCCGCGGGGAACTCCGCCGCCAGAGCCTCCCGCAGCGTCGGCAGCCCGATGCCGGCCGGTACGTCCGGATGCTGCCCGCCCACGTGCACGGGGAAGGCGTAGCAGCCCAGAACGGCCGTCGGCGCCTCGGCGTTGGGGCCGACGACGGCGATCCTGGCCGGCCGGCCCAGCGGCAGGGTGCCGTCGTTGCGCAGCAGCACGATGCTCTGCTCGGCGACCTCCCTCGCTAGCGCGCGGCTTTCGGCGGTGTCCAACTCCAGGCGCCCGCGCAGGGCTTGAGGGTCCGTCAGATCGAGGTCGGCCAGCGCGGCCGGCACCGGGTCCCAGTCCGCGTCGAGCAGCCCGAGCTCGGCCTTCTGGGCCAGCACCCGCCGCAGCGCCCGGTCCACCACCGCCTCGTCCACCTCGCCGCCGGCCACCGCCGACAGCAGCGGCTCGCCGAACGCCTTCACCGTGGGCAGTTCGACGTCCACACCGGCGCCGAGCGCGGTGCCGGCCGCCTCGCCGAGCGTCGCCGCCACCCCGTGCAGGGTCTTGAGGAACGCGATGCCGAAGTAGTCGGCGACGACCGTCCCGGTGAAGCCCCAGGTGTCCCGCAGCAGTCCGGTCAGCAACTGCTCGTCCGCCGCGGCCGGCACCCCGTCGGTGTCGGTGTAGGCGTGCATCACCGAGCGCGCGCCCCCCTCCCGTACCGCCATCTCGAACGGCGGCAGCATGACGTCGGCGCGCTCCCTGGCGCCCATTCCCACCGGGGCGAGGTTGCGTCCGGCCCGGGAGGCGGAGTAGCCGGCGAAGTGCTTGAGGGTGGCGACGATCCCGCCGGCCTGCAGACCCCGGACGTAGGCGGTGCCCACCGTGCCCACCAGGTACGGGTCCTCCCCCATGGTCTCCTCGACCCGGCCCCACCGGGCGTCCCGCACCACGTCGAGCACCGGGGCGAGCCCCTGGTGCACGCCCACCGAGCGCATGTCGCGCCCGATCCGCTCCGCCATCCGGCGGATCAGCGCGGGGTTGAAGGTCGCGCCCCACGACAGCGGCACCGGGTAGGCGGTGGCGCCCCAGGTGGCGAAGCCGGCCAGGCACTCCTCGTGGGCCAGCGCCGGGATGCCGAAGCGGCCCGCCGCCACGATCCGGCGCTGGGTGCGCAGCAGCGACAGCGCGCCGAGTGCCGGATCGACGGGCGCGGTGCCGAAGGGCCGGGTGAGCTGCCCGAGGCCGTCCGGCAGCAGCGACTCCAGGGTGACGGGTGCCTCCATCTCGTGCTGGTACGGGGCGACTTCGCCGCCTTCGTCGGAGGCCCCCACCCACACGCCGAACAGCTGGGCGATCTTCTCCCGCAGGGTCATCCTGGCGATCAGCGCGTCCGCCCTGGCGGTCGGCGCCAGCGCCCGGTCACGCCAGGCGGGAGCAGCGGAATCTGTCTCTTCGATCACGGTGCCGGTCACTTTCCTCCGACGCCCATCAGCCCCTGGGTCAGGGCGCGGCGGGCGAACAGGTAGACGACGAGGATGGGCAGCATGGACAGCACCACCGCGGCCGGCAGGCCGGGGATGTCGACGCCGTGCTGGGTCCGGAAGTTGTACAGGCCCAAGGTGAGGACCTTCGCCGAGTCGGACTGGGTGAGCACCAGGGGGATCGCGCGGGCCGCGCCCTGGTAGATGAGGGTGTGGAACGGCGTGTGCTGCCAGGCCCCGACGAAGACGAGCACCCCGATGCGCCGCTGCGCGTGCCGAGCAGGTTGCCGACGGCCGGTCGCGCCTTCACGAACTCGTCGGAGTACTGGAGCTTGAGGAACTCGGCTATGGCGTCGGGGTACCTGGTCTTCTTCAGCACCGAGCGGAAGTCGTTGGTGTTGCCGACCACGTCGCCCGGGTCGCCCTTGCCGCCCTTGCCGCCCTGGACACCGGGGAAGGACCGTAGCCGAGGTCGGACGCCGCGCAGTCCGGGCCGGCGTCCTGCTGGGTGGAGTACTCCCAGGAACCCGTCAGTTCGAAGCCGGCCCGGCCGGCCGCGAGCACCTTCGTGTTGCTGAACAGCAGCACCGGCTGGGTGTCGCGCATCGGGATGCCGTACGGCTTGCCGTCGATCACCGTGGTGTTGGACACCGAGGGCGGGAAGTCGGCCTTGAGCGCGGGGTTCCTGGCGATGAGGCCGTCCAGCGGCAGCAGGGGTTGGACCGTGACGAAGGGCTGGATGCTGCCGCCGCCCCAGTTGAAGAAGACGTCCGGGGCCTGCTTGGTGTTGATGACGGCCTGCAGCTTCTGCTGGTAGTCGGCGCCGGGGATGGTGTCCAGCACCGCCTTGACCTCGGACGTCTTGTTGAAGGTGGCGACGATCTGCTTCTCCACCTCGTTCGTCGCGTCCCCGTGGACCAGCACGTGGAACCGGCCGGACCCGCTGCCGCCCGAGTCGCCACCGCCGCAGGCGGCGAGGGACAGTCCGAGTACGAGCGTCACGCCGCCGGCCACCGCGGGAGGGCCGTGCGTATGTTGTCATCGTCCTGCCTCTCGAAAGTTTCGAGATCTCTACCGAAACATGCGTCGTGCTGTGACGCTAGGGTTCGACCGGAGAGGGGTCAACCCTCGGGTCGGCGGTTATCAAAGCGTTACGTCGGCCGCGCGCCCGGAATGACGTACGCTGCGGTCCATGGACGACGATGACGAGACCGCGGACCGGGTGACTTTGGCCCAGGTTGCCGAAAACGCCGGAGTTTCGGTCTCGACAGTTTCGAAGGTGCTCAACGGCCGCCAGGACGTCTCGCCGCCGACCCGGCTCAAGATCGAGCGGCTGCTGGCGGCCCACGGCTACCGGCGCGGCGCCCGCACCCCGCCGGACGCGCCGCTGATCGAGATCGTCTTCCACGAACTGGACGCGATCTGGGCGATGGAGCTGATCCTCGGCGTGGAGAAGGTCGCCACCGAGAACGGCGCGAGCGTGGTGCTCACCCAGAGCGGCACCCGCCACGCGCCGGGCCCGGAGTGGATCGAAGGCGTGCTGCGCCGCCGGCCGCTCGGCGTGATCCTGGTCTTCTCGGCCCTGCCGGCCGAGTTCAAGCGGCAGTTGCGGTCCCGGTCCATCCCGTTCGTCATCATCGACCCGGCCGGCGACCCCGAACCCGACGTCCCCTCGGTCGGCTCCGCCAACTGG
Organism: Streptomyces sp. ITFR-21; assembly: GCF_031844685.1. Classification (NCBI taxonomy): domain Bacteria; kingdom Bacillati; phylum Actinomycetota; class Actinomycetes; order Kitasatosporales; family Streptomycetaceae; genus Actinacidiphila; species Actinacidiphila sp. ITFR-21. The sequence goes on along the minus strand of NZ_CP134605.1, from coordinate 816,769 downwards.
TCCGGCGGCCTGGCCGCGACCCGCCACCTCATCGAACTCGGCCACCGCCGGATCGGCGTCATCACCGGCCCGGAGGACATGATGTGCTCGCTGGCCAGGCTCGACGGCTTCCGCTCCGCGATGTCCACGGCCGGCCTGACGACAACCCCCGGCCTCGTCGCCCACGGCGACTTCCATGTCGAGGGCGGTTACGTGCGCGCCCTCGACATGCTGCGCGGCCCCGACCGCCCCACCGCCGTCTTCGCCGGCAGCGACCTCCAGGCCATCGGCGTACTGGAGGCCGCCGCCACGCTGGGCCTGCGCACCCCCGACGACCTCTCCGTGGTCGGCTACGACGACGTGGCCGTCGCGCAGTGGTCGCGCCCGGCCCTGACCACCGTGCACCAGCCGCTGCGCCGGATGGCCGAGGCCGGGGCGGAGATGCTGCTGCGGCTGCGGGCGGGGGAGCGGACCACCACCCGGATCGAGCTGGCCACCAGCCTGGTGGTCAGGAAGAGCACGGCGCCGCCGCCGGCGTGAGGGCGCCGTGCCGGCCCGAGGGGGCGGCTGGCGTCGTGCGCGGACGATCCGCCGGTGGGGTCGGTTGCGCGCGCGATTCCTCACGCCCCTGGTCGGTCAGCCGCCGGGGGCAGCGGCGTCCCCGGTCCGGTTGCCGCTCACGCGTCGCTCGCGCCTCACCCCCGCGCGGGCGGCAGGTCCACCAGGGCGGCGAGCGCCGCGCGATGGCGGCCCGGCGTGCCCAGCGCGATGGTGTCGGCCTTCGCCCGCTTGAGGTACAGGTGCAGCGGGTGCTCCCAGGTCATGCCGATACCGCCGTGCAGCTGGACCGCCTCCTCGGCCGCGCGCACGGCGACCCCGCTCACGTACGCCTGCGCCACCCGTACCGCGACGGCCGCGTCCACCGCCTCCGAGGCCACCGCGTCCGCCGCCGCGCGGGCCGCGGCGCGGGCGTTGACGACCTCCAGCCACAGGTCCGCCAGCCGGTGCTTGAGCGACTGGAACGAACCGACGATCCGCCCGAACTGACGCCGCTCACCGAGGTACCGGACCGTCTCGTCCAGGCACCACTGGGCCACCCCCAGCTGCTCCGAGGCCAGCAGGGCGGCACCCGTCAGCAGCGCCGACCCCAGCGCCGCCGCCGGATCGGCCGCGGGCAGCAGCCGCCCGGCCGCCGCCTCCAGCCGCAGGTCCGCCGGGGGCCGGGTCAGGTCCAGCGCGCCGAACCGCCGGACCGCCACCTCGGCCGCGGCCACCTCGTACAGCCCGGGGCCCTCGGGACCGACCGCCGCGACCACCGCCACATCCGCCGTCACCGCGTCCGCGACGCTCGTGACCGTCCCGGTCAGCCGCCCGTCGGCGTCCGCCCGTACGCTGTGCGGGAAGGGGTCCCCGGGCGCGGTGGACAGCGGTACGGCCAGCGTCGCCGTCGCCGCGCCCCCGGCGAGCCGCCCGAGCAGAGCGGCGACCCCCGGGTCGGCCGGGTCGCAGCCCAGCAGCGCCGAGGTCGCCAGCACCGCGCTGCCGAGGAACGGCACCGGCGCCACCGCCCCGCCCAGCTCCTCCAGCACCACGGCCGCCTCCCGCGCCGACGCGCCCTGGCCGCCCAGCTTCTCCGGCACCAGCAGCCCGGCCAGCCCCAGATCGGCGGCGAGCACCCGCCACAGCGCCGGGTCGTACGGCTCGCCGCCCTCGATCCGGCCGAGCACCGCGGCCGGCGGGCAGCGGTCGGCCAGCACATCGCGGACCGCGGCCCGCAGCGTGTCCTCCACGTCGGTGTACAGCAGGTTCATCGGGGCAGGTCCTTCCAGGCGGCGTCCTTGTCGGTCCGGGGCTCCGCCGGCAGGCCCAGCACCCGCTCGGCGATGATGTTGCGGAGGATCTCCGAGGTGCCGCCCTCGATGGAGTTGCCCTTGGCCCGCAGATAGCGGTAGCCCGCGTCCCGGCCGTAGAAGTCCACGCTCTCCGGCCGGACCGCCGTCCAGTCTCCGTACCGCAGGCCCTCCTCGCCGAGCAGCTCCACCTCAAGGCCGCTGATCCGCTGGTTGAGTCCGGCGAACGCCAGCTTCAGCCCGGACCCCTCCGGCCCCGGGGCGCCGGCCGCCAGCTGCTGGCGCACCCGCTCCGCGCCGAGCCGGGCCGCCTCCGCCTCCACCCACAGGCCCAGCAGCCGGTCGTGCAGCTCCGGCGTCCGCAGCTCGGGCCGCTCCCGCCAGAGCGCGGCGACCGGCCGGATCATCCCGCCCTCGCGGGGCAGCGCCGTACCGCCGATCGCGACCCGCTCGTTCATCAGAGTGGTCTGCGCGACCCGCCATCCCTCACCGACCCCGCCCAGCCGGTGCGCGTCGGGAATCCGCACCCCGGTCAGGAAGACCTCGTTGAACTCCGCCTCCCCGGTGATCTGCCGCAGCGGCCTGACGTCGACACCGGGGTCCGTCATGTCGCACACGAAGTAGCTGATGCCCTGGTGCTTGGGCACGCCGGGGTCGGTGCGGGCGATGAGGATGGCCCAGCGGGCGTTGTGCGCGCCGGACGTCCACACCTTCTGCCCGTCCACGATCCAGTCCGGGGCCCCGCCGGTCCCGTCCCCGGAGCCGGCCTCCTCCCCGCCCCCGGCGCCGGCACCGGCCCCCTCGCGTACCGCGCGGGTGCGCAGTCCGGCAAGGTCCGATCCGGCGCCCGGCTCGCTGAACAGCTGGCACCACACCTCCTCGCCGGTCCACAGCGGGCGCAGAAACCGCTGCTTCTGCTCCTCGGTGCCGTACCGCAGGATCGTCGGAGCCGCCATCCCCAGCCCGATCCCGATCCGCCCGGGAGCGTTGTCCGGCACCCCGGCCGCCGCCAGCTCCTCGTCCACCACCCGCTGTGCGGCGCGCGGCGCGCCGAGACCGCCCAGCCCCACCGGGAAATGCACCCACGCCAGCCCGGCGTCGAACCGGGCCCGCAGAAAGTCCAGTGGTACGCCGTCCCCCGGGTCCCACCGGCGCGCCAGTGCCGCGGCCCGGCGCCGCAGGTCCTCCTCGACCTCGCGCCCCGCCCCGAAGGGGCCCGCGTCCTTTCCCGCCCTCGCCATACCGCCACCCTCTCGCCGTCCGACCCTGCCTAAGCAAGCGCTTGGAAACGTAACCGAACCGCCCGCCCGGCAACAGGGGGCGGCGCCACCGGCTCGCCGGCGCGGTCGCCGGGAGTCGTGAACGGTCCCCGGCGGCCGGCCGGCTCCCGGCAGCGGTCGCCCTCTCCGCCGCGGCCGGCTTTCGGAAGAGTCCCCCGGCAACGCTGAGCCCCCGGCGCGGATCAGCCGCCTGCCGCCTGCCGCCTGCCGCCTGCCCGGTGGGCCAGTGGGCCGGTCAGCCCGCCGTGCGGATGGCGCGGCCGGTCAGCCGGGCCGGCACGACGCGGATCCACAGGTCGCGGATGCCGCCGGCCCGCGGCTGCGCGCCGGGGCGTCGCGCGTAGCGGCGGACAGCCCGCTCGCCGGTGACGTGCTCGGCGGAGCCGAAGGCGAGGACGCTCCAGCCGTCGGCGCGGTGCTCGCCGGTGTGGTCGGCCTCGAAGGTGATGTCCTGGCCCGGGTCGGCGGCCGCGGCGCCGCTGCGGGCGGTGGAGTAGACGATGCCGCCGCCTTCGACGACGTAGTTGACCGGAAGGACGAGTGTGCCCTCCCCGCCGGGCAGCGCGATCCGGCCGATGCCGTGGTGTCCCAGGCGGTTCCAGCACTCCTGCGCGGTCAGCTTCTCCAACCGGGCGCCGGGCACCGGCGGCGTCTGTCCGGGGGCTCGTCGGCACGCCCGGCCAGCAGCTCGTCGTACGTCACGTGCAGCGCTCCGGCCAGCCGCCGGAGCCCGTCCTCGTCGAAGCCGTAGCCCAGCTCCTCCAGGTGCCGGAGGTAGGCGGGCGCCATCGCGGCGCGGTCGGCGAGTTCGGACGCGGTGATACCGAGCTGCCCGCAGTACCGGGCCACCCGCCCGGCCAGATCCGGCGGTGGGCCCGCGACGGGGGTGTCCGGTGCGCCCGACCCGTCCGTCCGGTCGTCCGATGCCATGTCGTCCCACCTCGCCCGGCCGGACCCGTCGCCTCGTCCGCCGACCCGTGCCGTACCCCGGCCCTTTTCCCGTTCCCTTTTTTCCTTCTTTTCCCATCGTGCGCCGGGAAGCAGGGGGTCGCCAGGCCGGGCGCCGGGCTCCCCTCCCGGTGTCCGGCTCCCGCTCAGGCGCCGGGCGGCCGGTACGGCGGTGCGCCCCCGTGGCTCGGCGCCCTCGGCGGGCCGATGCGCCCGCGGTGCGCCCCGGTGGCGCGCGGGACCGGGGGTTTGGTCAGGGTGATCTGGCGGATGAGCTGCTGGAAACAGGCGAGCGTGGCGATGGTCGGCAGGCTCACCACGCTCACGCCGGTGAACGTCCGCGGCGTCTGGACGACGCAGAACACGATGGCGAAGGCGGAGAAGGCGAGCACCACGGCCCACGCGTGCAGGGCCCGGCGCTGGTACAAGGCGGCGCGCACGATGGACAGCGAAGCGGCCGTCCACGGGCCGTACACCAGCAGCGGCCACCAGCAGGCCAGCCCGCCCGGCGTCTGGGCTCCGGCGAACCGGCGCAGGGGATCGTGCGTCACCGTCCCGCCCAGCACGCTGACGACGGCCATGATGCCGACCGACATGACCAGCATGGAGAAGCTGAGCGCCTCCCCCCTGGTCGGCTTCCACCGCTGCGGCTCCGCACGGGCCTTGCGGTGACGGCGCCGGGACAGCGGGACGTCGCCGGTGTCGATGTGCAGGGCGAGCCCGGCGGTGGCCTCATGGCTCATCGACGCTTCCAGGAACTGCCGCAGCTCCGCGTCCGACTGCAGGACTCCGTTCATACCGTCAGGACCGGGCGGGAAAGATCCAGGCTCTTCCATGGTCTCGTACACGGTCGCGTGGCCGTGCCACGGACCGGGATAGGGGGCGGTGAGGAAATCGTTGTCCGCCACACCCTGCTGGGAGGGGAATTCATACATGGAAGGTCTCGTGTCCTTGCTTCACGCCGGTCCGGTCGGACGGCTCGCCCGGCCCGGTGATTCCGGCTGCGCCGTCCGGGGCCCTGGGCCGCGGCGGTCTGATCATCCCGATGATCCGGTCACACGCGTTCCTGGCGGGCGGCGTATCCCCGCGAGAACTCCGCCTCGATGTCGGCCATCAGCTCGGCGAACTCGGCCAGGTCCACCGAGCAGTGCAGAAGAGGGACGTGATCGCCGCCGCGTCGCAGGTAGCCGTTCCGGTGCTCGCCGGTGGGGCCGAGGGAGGCCGGGATGAAAATCCATGCGCCGAGCCAGTGGCCGACGGGTGCGGCGGATTCCGCCGATGCGGTATTGGTGGTGAACTCACTCATGTTTTGTCAACGACCGCGATGCATATATCGCGTGCTGCCATTCAGGTGACGCGGGTAAAAATCCTGGCATGCCGACCCGTCCACGGGCCGGGCCGCGGGCTACGTTCGTACGTCGCGGCTCGATACCCGGTCGCCCCTGCGCCCGGAAATCCCGGTGGGTTCCGCCGAGGTCCGGGACGCCGCCGCCCACCGTCCCATCGCCGGCGCACGGTAGGCCGCGGAAACGCCTGGCATCCTCAGGAATCGGAATAACGTTGTTCTCCCGCTCCCGCCTTTCCCGGAAGGCGCCGCGGCGGCCCGCCGGGCCCGGGGCGGGACGGGCGGCCGCCACCGGCCCGGTCCCGGCGCCCTCACGCGTACCGGATCTCCGAACGGCCGAGGATCGAACGGCCCGCCGCGGCGCGCAGCCCGGCCTCGAAGTCGCGCGCCGCGCTCTCCCGTTCGAAGGACCGCAGCGGGGAGCGGAACCTGTTCAGGTACTCGACGTCGAGAGTCGACCTGAGCTGCGCGAGCAGCGTCACCGCCTGTGTGGCACTCTCGCACGCCCCCTCCACGTCCCGGGTCTGGAACCGGGCCGTGGCGAGCAGCAGCAGATCGCTGGTACGGCGGCGCACCCGGTGCTCCGGATGCCAGGACAGCGCCTCCTCAACCTTGCGCGCGGCGAGTTCGGGCTGCCGGAGGTCGAGGTAGCAGTGCGCCTGCCCGTCGGCCGGGTACGCCCGGTCGAAGTGGACGATCCAACCGGGCTCCTTCTCCGGGCCGGGCCGGTCGAGAGCGTCCATCGCCTTTCCTGCGGACGACTCGCAGGTCCTCCTGTCCCCGAGCAGGGCGCAGCCGCGGGCCTCGGCCGCCAGCAGGCACGCCTGTGTGGTGGGGCCGGCGTGGCCGCGGGTGCCCTCCTGCGCGGCGCGGGCGGGTCCGGCCCGGCGTCCCCGCGGACCGGCCCGTCCGCGGGGGAGCAGTCCCGGCGGGACCGCCCCCGACAACCGACGAAGCCGCCGGCACTGTACCTCGGTTCACTGTACGTGTCCATGCGGCCACGGTGGGCCGCGACCACGGGCGGACCCGGCCTGACGAACCGTCAGGCGGTCGCCGAACCGCCCGCGGCGGGAACGGGATCGCGCGGTCGGCCGTACGGCCCGCCAGCCGGCGCACGGTGGAGCCGGCCCGCCCCGGTCACCGCTGGAGCACCGCGATGCACACCGCCGCCAGCACCGTGACGATCACGAAGACCACCAGCCGCTGCCGCAGCAGCCGGCGTGAGGCCCCCTGCGCGCGCCGTGCGGCGGGCGTCCGGACCGAGGGGTGCGACGGATGGGAGTGATGCGGCGGCTGCGCGAACCGGTCCTGCCGCGTCGCCCCGGCGCCCGGCGCCGGCGTCCGGCCGGTGGCCCGCCCCGTGCCTCCGCCGGTCCGCGGCGCGGTGCGCTGCGCCGCGTACTCCTCGGCCCGTCGCCCCACCGGCCGCTCCGGGCGCGGCCCCGCGGCCTTCGGGACGCCCTCCCGGCGCGGGGCCCCGACGCCGCGCGCCTCGCGGTGCGCGATCTCCCCGAGCCGCTCCGACAACTGCGCCGTGCTCGGCCGGTCCGCCGGGTCCTTCGCCAGGCAGGCGTAGACCAGGGGCGCCAGCACGTCGGGCACCCCGGCCAGGTCCGGCTCCTCGTGCACCACCCGGTACAGCATCACCTCGGAACTGCCCTGCCCGAACGGGGAGTCGGCGGTCGCCGCGTACGCCAGCGTCGCGCCGAAGGCGAAGACGTCGGTGGCCGGTGTCACCGCCGCCCCGCGCACCTGCTCCGGCGCGAGGAAACCCGGCGAGCCGACCGCCGTTCCGACGTGGGTCAGCGTGCTCGCACCGGTCGCCCAGGCGATCCCGAAGTCGATGATCCGCGGCCCCTTGGGCGACAGCAGGATGTTCGACGGCTTGAGGTCCCGGTGCACCACCCCGGCCTCGTGCACCGCCACCAGGCCCTCGGCGAGTGCCGCCCCGATCGTGGCGACCTCGGCGGCCCGCAGCACGCCGTGCTCGGCGACCTTGTCGTGCAGCGAGGGGCCGGGTACGTACTGGGTGGCGAACCACGGCCGTTCGGCCTCCAGGTCCGCCGCCACCAGCCGGGCGGTGCAGCCGCCGCGGATCCGCCGGGCCGCGGACACCTCACGGGCGAACCGGGACCGGAACTCCTGGTCCTCGGCCAACTCCGGCCTGATCACCTTCAGCGCCACCCTTTGACCGCGCTTGTCCGCCCCCAGGTACACCACGCCCATGCCGCCCGCGCCCAGCCGCCGGTGCAGCCGGAACGCGCCGACGACCCGCGGATCCTCGCGCCGGAGCCGCATCATCGCCATGTCCTGTCCGTCCCCTACCTCCGGTGGTGGGGGAAGGGCCCCACTCCGCTGACTGGCCGGTCGGCCGCCCACAGCTTACGGACTCACGTCCCCGTCCGTGCCGAAGCCCCGCAGGCGACGGACCGTGAATTGTCGGTGCCGGGTGGGACCCTGGGAGTGGGGAGCGAGCCGCCACTGTTCCCCGATTCGCCAACGGACCGTCTGCCGAGGGGGATTGACGCCGTGAAAGGTGATCGTGTGGAAATCGTCGTCGACGCGGGGGACACCACCCGCACCTATGAGGTCATCGCCACCCGAGCCGGCCGCCGGGTCGAGACCGCGGTACGCCGCGGGGTCGTGGAGGTCAGCGAGGTCACCCGCAGTGGCACGGTGATCCGTACCGCCCGCTTCATGGCCACCCGCGTCCTGGCCCTGGTCGAGCAGCCGATCCCGCGGGACGACGACCAGGCCGGCTGAACCGACGCCGCGTCTCGGGGATGTCCCCGGCGTCCGGGGCCCGTTCCTCCACCCAGGGGAGTACCCCGCGGCCGGGCCGTCATCCTCCGGGAGGCCCGCGAAGGGGTACGAGGGAGTGACGACCGGGGTGCCGGGCCGCCCCTAGTGTTGAGGTCAAGCGGCGGGCGATGCACTCGTCCCCCGAGGTCAGGAGCCCGCCGCCCCCCACATACGTCGTCCGTGGCCGGCCTGGGGCGCCCTCGGGCACCCCGTGGTCCGGAAGAGCGGTCCGGGCCGAGGACACACCGGCACAACCCCGTGGGGACGGGGGTACGGCGGACGACTGCGGTTGCCCGGGTATCACCAGATACCCGGGCATTACGCTGTCCTGGTCCCGCCCTTCCCGCGGGGCGAGGACCCAGGGCCCAGGACGGGGAGCAGCACGTGATTCCGGCCGACCCGACAGCAGCGGTACGTTCCCCCACGCCCACGCCCACGCCCACGCCTGCGCCTGCGCCGGGACCGGCGCCTGCGCCGGCACCTCCGCCCGCGCCGACGCCTGCGCCCGCACCGGGAATTGAGCCGGTGCCGGTATCGCCGACGGCGCCCGCACCGGCAGCTCCGTCCGCACCGGAGCCCGTGTCCGTGCAGGCGCTCCCGTCCGCGTCCCCAGCCGTGTCCGCGCCCGCACGCACGTCAGTGCCGGGACCCGCGCCCGCGCCCGGGCCGGCCGCCGGCCCGCTGACGGCCGCGCTAACTGCGTACGCGGCGGTCGCGGGCGGCGACGGGCCCGCCGTCGTCGTCGCCGACCGGCCCGACGCCACCGTCGTCCGGGTCGGCGGCGCGGTGGCCAAGGCGCACGCCGCCGACACCGACCTCGCCGCGCTCGGCAGCCGGCTCGCCGTCGCCGCCCACCCCCGGATGCGGGACATCCTGCTGCCCCCGTACCGGCCCGCCGCCGGCGCCCTGTCGGCCGAGGGCCGGGCGGTGAGCGTCTGGCCGTACGGCCGGCCGGTGGATCCCGGCGATCCGCGGGCCGCGCCCTGGGAGGACGCCGCCGTGCTGCTCGCCCGGCTGCACTCCGTACCGCCCGCCGAACTGCCCGGTCCGCTGCCGCCGATGCGCGGCCCGGCGAAGGCCGCCCGCGCGATGGCCCGGCTGCGCGCCGCCCCGGACAGCGCCGCCGCCCGGACCGTACGGCTGGCCTGGCGCCGGCTGCCCGGCTGGGCCCGGGACGAGACGCCGCGCGAGGGCCGCGCCGCGGTGTGCCACGGCGACTGGCACCTCGGCCAGCTGGTCCGCTACCCGGCCCCGGACGGCCGCTGGCTGCTGATCGACGTCGACGACCTCGGCCTGGGGGAGCCCGGCTGGGACCTGGCCCGGCCCGCGATGTGGTTCGCGGCCGGCCTGCTGGCACCCGAGGTGTGGGTCCGCTTCCTCGCCGCCTACCGGGACGCGGGCGGCACCGCGGTACCGGGCGACGGCGACCCGTGGGGCCGTCTCGACGTGCCGGCACGGACGTTGGCGGTGCAGAGCGCCGCTACCGCGGTGACCAAGGCGGCCCGCGAGGAACGCGACCTGGACGAGGCCGAGTCCGAACTGCTGGCCACCTGCGCCCGTATCGCCCACCTAAAATGAACGTACCTGTTTATTGCGAGGAGTTGAACAGCCCATGGTCTGCCCCAAGTGTCACGGCCAGATGCAGACGTACAACCGCAACGGCGTCCAGATCGAGCAGTGCGGCACCTGCCGGGGTATTTTCCTGGACTACGGGGAGCTTGAGGCGCTGACCCAGCTCGAAGGCCGGTGGACCCAGCCCGCCCCGCCGCCGCAGTCCTATCCGGCCCCGCCCGCCTACCCGCAGCAGCCCGCCGCCCCGGCATGGGCCGCGGCCCCGTACGGCGGCGGCCACCAGGGCGGTCACCACGGGGGCCACCACGGCGGCGGCCACCGCGGCGGTCACGGCTTCGCGCACATGCTGTTCTCGTCCTGACCGGTGAGACACCGGAGGGCCGGAAGCGAGATCGCTTCCGGCCCTCCGGCCTGTTCGTGCACGCACGCGGACGCGCCGGGCTGCCGACTCGCCGGCCGATCCGGCGTCGGGCGCCTGGCGGTGGGCGAGATCGTCGAACCCAGGGGCGCGGCGACACGCCGGGCTCAGGTCACGACGGCCTTGGCCGCAAGGTCGATGACGACCTTGCCGTGCACGTGCCGGCCGGCCTGGAGCTCGGCCGCGCGGCGGATCTGCCCGACCGGGAAGCTCGCCGCGACAGGCACCCGGAGCCGGCCCGCCGCGACCAGGCGGGCGACCTCTTCCAGGGCGCCGGGAGCCGCGTCGGCGCCGTTGGCCGCCGGTACGCCGTCGACGTGCGCGGCGATGGTGCAGATGCGGCCGTCCGGTACGCCGAGCTCCCTCGCCGCATGCACGGTCTCCGTCCCGTACAGGTCGATGGCGGCGGTGACACCGCCGCCCGCCCGGCCTGAGCCCGGATCGAGCCGGTACCGGCCGTTCGGCGACCGCTGTCGGACACCGGCCCCGGAGCGGCAAGCGCCTGCCGCGGACCGACCCGGCAGGGCACGCCCGAGTGACGCCCCGGCTGAGCGACGGCAGGCCGTTCGGCTCGGTGGACTCCCTCGCGGACGGTGTCCTCGTCGGCCAGTACCAGCTCCACGATCAGCGGGACCCCGCTTCCGCGGGCTCGTGGAGGCTCCCACGACCGCCCAACGCCCAATCCGCAGGTCGGACACCGCCACCAGGCCCCATCCACCTCATTGTGTTAGGCGCTGTCACACCCCGACGCTGCCAACGCCATACGCTCGCAGTGCCTCATCGAGCCGCCGCACCGACCTGGTGCGCTGCTACGGCGAAAGGCTCATGCGTACGTCGCGGATGCTCTGCTCCAACCGGGGTGCGCGGTTGACGGCCGTGATGCGAGCAGCCTCTGTGACGACCTGGCTCGCTTCGTGAATGTCGCCCTGCTGGACACGAGCCTCAGCCAGACGAGTCAGAAGGTGTGTGAAGTCTCGGGCATTCGCCAGGTCCCGGAGGGGCAAGGTTGTTGTTGCCGGGTAGACGGCGTCATCGGGATTGCGCAGGTCCAGGCTGACCTTGCTGCGCGTTCCCCAGTAAAACGACTCGTCGTAGAAATACCACCAGGTTGCCGGCGGTTGACCGTCGGCACGAGACTCCGCGGCTGCCGTTCGCTCAGCTTCCAGGGCCGCCCTCGCCTTGCCTTCGTGTCCGGCTGCCGCAAATGCCTTGGCTGCTACGTCTGCCGAATAGGCCCGCGCCATGTGGCTGCCGGACTGGGTGGCCCATGTCTGGGCGGCGATGGCATGGTCGATTCCCACGCGTGGTTTTTCCTGCCAGGGGGGTTGACGCGATAGCGAGCGCAGAACTCGGCGGCCACCTGCGCCCAGCTCCACCCCTGGGCGCGCAACTGCTGGGCGGCCTGAGTCTGTTCCTGCCGACGGCTACGAGGCTTGAAGCCAACGCTCCTCCCCCGTCTGCTATGCACGCACGGCTCTTGTCTGAACGGTAGCGCCGAACCGCAGGGCGGCAATACAACGGCGAATGTTGGCGGTTGAACCGGGAAGTTCTGCACCGAACCCGCCGCCGTCACAGGGTGTGCCGGTGATCGCAGGCGGCTGACAGCGGGTAGCCCTACCCCTCCGCTCGCAGGGAAGCTCCTATGCAACGGCCATCGAGCCCTCGTGTTGCCACCCTTCGCCACTCCGACCGCCGACCCGTCGGCGGCCTCCGCCTGACCGACCGCGTGCCGTTCATCGCCTCCTGGCCGGCGGAGACGACCACTCAGCCCGAAGTCACCATGCGCCGGGGCCGGTTGGCCTATGTCAACGAGCGCCCGTGGGACCGCGACAGCACTGGCACCCTCTGGCGGCGGATGCCCGGCATCCCCGGCAGGGGCGGGCCCCAGTACGGCACGGTGAACTTCCTCCGCCAGCGCCAAGCCATGGAAGGCCTGCTGTGCCAGGTCTGCGGTCGGCCCGCCAGGAAGGACGCCACCGCCGACGGTCTGCTGTGGCTGCTGAGCGAGGACCCGGAGGACCGCAGCACCTGGCCGGCCGACATGGTGACCGGCCACCCCCCCCGGTCTGCCTGCCGTGCGCCTGGCTGTCGGTCCGGGCCTGCCCGCACCTGCGTGGGAGGTACGCCGCCGTGCGGGTCCGCCGCTTCCGCCTGAGCGGGGTGGACGGAGTGCTGTACCGCCCGAGCTACCCGGCCCCCGTACCGGTAGACGCCGGCAGCCTCGACTTCGGCGACGACCGCATGCCGTGGGTCCAGGCCGCCCAGCTCATGATGCGCCTGGACGAGTTCACTCAGGTGGACCTGGAAGCCGAGTACCGGGCCCACAATCCGGAGCACTGACCGTGGAACTCGACAGCCAGATCACCGAGGTTCGCGACAGCTTCCAGCGCTTCGTCACCAGAAATACCGCCGCTCCGGACATCGACGGCCAGGGGGTGTACGCGGTGGGGATGGTGGAGCGGAAACAACCGTAACCGCGCCAGCAGCGCCCAACGCCCGCCCCGCCCGGCTCGTCCGGGCAGGGCGGGCGCTGTCAGAAAACGGCCTGGAGCCACCTTAGGAGGCGGCCCCAGGAGCGTACCGGATAGCGATGGCCGGACTGTTGTGGACGATACTGGGATTGAACCAGTGACCTCTTCCGTGTCAGGGAAGCGCTCTCCCGCTGAGCTAATCGTCCTGGTATCGCCGATGAGACTGCATACCACCGGCGGTGCGTGCGCGATACTGGGATTGAACCAGTGACCTCTTCCGTGTCAGGGAAGCGCTCTCCCGCTGAGCTAATCGCGCGGGGTCCTCGTCGGACGGTCCTGCGGCGGACCCGGTCGGGGTCCAGTGGACGATACTGGGATTGAACCAGTGACCTCTTCCGTGTCAGGGAAGCGCTCTCCCGCTGAGCTAATCGTCCTTGGAGGTGGAGACGGGATTTGAACCCGTGTAGACGGCTTTGCAGGCCGTTGCCTCGCCTCTCGGCCACTCCACCAACACAGCGGGAGCTCGGGAAGATCCCCCACATCGAGCGGACGACGAGATTCGAACTCGCGACCCTCACCTTGGCAAGGTGATGCTCTACCAACTGAGCCACGTCCGCAGGTACTGCCACCCGGAACGAATCCCGGGCCTCCACCGCGCCGGGAGGTTCGCACTCCCCGACGACGAGGTGAACTCTAGCGGATCCCCGGGCCAGCTCAAAAACCGGTTTCCGCAGCGTGCCGGGCCGATGACAAGCGGTTGACGCCCGCACGCCGCCGGGACCGCGCCGGGACCGCCGCAAGCCCCCGCCCGCCGGCCCCGCCTACACTCGGGTCCCACCCCCTCCAGCCCCCGGGAACGCACCGTGAGCGATCTCGCCCCCATGGCCCGCTTCGGCCGCCGCGTCGCCTCCGACCTGCGGGATGTCACCACCGACCTCGGCGCGCTCGACTCGGCCGGCTTCTGGGCGGTCGCCGTGGACTTCGAGGGCCGCACGGTCTGCGCCCGCTTCGGCGACGTCCGCGACGGCCCCGCGCCCGACCCCGGCGGCTGGCGCGGCCCGGCCGCCGAAAGCTGGACCTCCTCGATGGACCGCGACACCTACCAGGCGGGGGTCCGGGCGATCCGCGACCGCATCGCGACCGGCGAGGTCTACCAGGTCAACCTTTGCCGGGTGCTCACCGCCCCGCTCGGCGCCGGCCGGGCCCCGCACGCGCACGACATCGACGCCCTGGGCGCGGTCCTGGCCCGCGGCAACCCCGCCCCGTACGCCGGCACGGTCCGGCTGCCCGCGCACGGCGTGGAGATCGCCACCGCCTCACCCGAACTCTTCCTGCGCCGTACCGGGGCCGGTGTGGAGTCGGGCCCCATCAAGGGCACCGCCCGCACCGCGGCCGGCTTCCTCCCCAAGGACCGGGCCGAGAACGTGATGATCGTCGACCTGGTGCGCAACGACCTCGGCCGGGTCTGCGCCACCGGCACCGTCACCGTCCCGGCGCTGTGCGCCGTCGAACCGCACCCGGGCCTGGTCCACCTGGTCTCCACCGTCCGCGGCGAGCTGCGCCCGGACGCGGGCTGGCCGGAGCTCTTCGCCGCCGCCTTCCCGCCCGGTTCGGTCACCGGCGCGCCCAAATCCAGCGCCCTGCGCGCCATCGCCGAACTGGAGACCGCGCCCCGCGGACCGTACTGCGGCGCGGTCGGCTGGGTGGACGCCGACCGGAAGACCGCCGAACTCGCCGTCGGCATCCGGACGTTCTGGATCGACCGGACCGTCCCCGGCGCCCCCGTACTGCGCTTCGGCACCGGCGCCGGCATCACCTGGGGATCCGACCCGGCCGGCGAGTGGGCGGAGACGGAACTCAAGGCCGCGCGGCTGCTGGCGGTAGCGTCGGGAGAGCCGCCGGGCGATCGGGAAGCGGGCGGCGCAGGGACCGGCGGCCGCACGGCGGCCGGACACCGGACGATGGGAAGGATGCAGTCGTGAGGATCTGGGTCGACGGCGGGCTGCGGGACGCCGCGGACGCCACCGTGTCGGTGTTCGACCACGGACTGACCGTCGGGGACGGCGTCTTCGAAACCGTCAAGGCGGTACGGGGCCGGCCCTTCGCGCTCACCCGCCACCTGAACCGGCTGGCCGGATCCGCCCGCGGCCTCGGCCTGCCCGAGCCCGACCTGGACGCGGTGGCCGGCGCCTGCGAGGCGGTGCTCTCCGCCAACCCGATGCCGCTCGGCCGGCTGCGGATCACCTACACCGGCGGCCCGTCCCCGCTCGGCTCCGACCGCGGCGGCGCCGGCGCCACCCTCGTCGTCGCCCTCGGCCCGGCCGACCCCCGCCCCGACACCACCACCGTCGTCACCGTGCCCTGGGCCCGCAACGAGAAGGGAGCGCTGACCGGCCTGAAGACCACCTCCTACGGGGAGAACGTGGTCGCGCTCGCCCGCGCCCATGAACGCGGCGCCTCCGAGGCGCTGTTCGGCAACACCCGGGGACGGCTCTGCGAAGGCACCGGCTCCAACGTCTTCGTCGTCCTCGGCGGACGGCTGCTGACCCCGCCGCTCGACTCCGGCTGCCTGGCCGGCATCACCCGCGCTCTGGTCGTCGACTGGTCCGGGGCCCAGGAGGCCGATCTGCCGCTGGAGGCGCTGTCCGAGGCGGAGGAGGTCTTCCTGACCTCCAGCCTGCGCGACGTCCAGGCCGTGCGCCGGGTGGACGACCGCGACCTGCCGGGCGCCCCCGGCCCGGTCACCGCCAAGGCGATGCGGATCTTCGCCGAGCGGTCCGCCGCCCACCCCAACCCGTGAGCGGACCTGCGGGAGGACCCGTGCGCGGACCTGTGAGCAGACCTGTGAGCGCGACCGACCCGGGAGCGCCGGCGTGACCACGACCCTGAGACCCACCGGCCCCGAACGGCGGGAAGCCGACGGCACACGGGCCCGTACGTACGCGGTGTGCGTCAACAGCCGCGTCGTCGGCGGCATAGCGCTGAGCACCGACCGGCGCTTCGGCCCCTCGGTCGGCCGGATCGACGCGCTGAGCGTCGACGAGGCCGACCGGCGGCGCGGCCGGGGCACGGTGGCCGCGCTGGCCGCCGAGGAGGTGCTGCGCTACTGGGGCTGCGCCCGGGTGGAGACCTCGGTACCGGCTGACGCGGAGCACGCGCTGCGGATCACCGCGGCGCTCGGCTACACCGAGCGCAACCGGAGCATGGCCAAGTCCCTCGGAGTGCCCGGAGTGCCCGGAGCGCCCGGAGCGCCCGGAGCGCCAGGGGGGCCCGGCTCGGGTGGCCCCGGCGGTCCCTTTGGCGGCGGCGGTGGATCCGCTGGTTACGGCGGTGGTGGTGGTTACGGCGCCGATGGGCCCGGCGGCGCTGGCGGTCCCGCCGGCGGCAGCGGCGGTTCCGGTGGCGGCGGCCGGCACCCGCTGCCGGCCGGCAGCGGCCTGCGCCCGATGACCGCCGACGAGTACCGGCAGTGGCGTGCGGACGAGCGGGCCGGCTACGTCGCGGAACTGGTGGAGCGCGGGGTGCCGCGCGACCAGGCCGAGGCGCACGAGGCCGCCGTCTCCGCCGCCGCGCTTCCCGACGGGCAGGCCACCGAGGGGACTGCCCTGCTCTGCCTGGACCACGGCGGCGTCACCGTCGGACACCTGTGGCTCGGCCTCACCGACCCCGTCTTCGTGTTCTCCGTCGAGATCGGCGCCGCCCACCGCGGCCGGGGCCACGGCCGGGCCCTGATGCTCGCCGCCGAGAACACCGCCAGGGACGCGGGCGCGACCGCCGTCGCCCTCAGCGTCTTCGCCGACAACACTCCGGCGCTGCGGCTCTACGCGTCCCTCGGCTACCGCGTCACGGAACGGCACTTCGCGAAGTCGCTGAGCTGAGCCTGCTCGGGCCGGGGCCCGGCGGCACCGGGCTGAGCCGGGAGGGGGCGGTCGCCGGTCGTCGCTCGCCGGTCCGCGCCGGGGCCCGGCCGGGCGGGACGCCGAGGCGGCGGCGGGCGCTCCGACGTGGCCGACGGGGTGGCCGACGGTGACCGGCCCGCAGGCCGAGCGCCACGCCGGGGGAGGCTCAGACCCGCGCGGCCAGCAGCCGGTCGGTGATCTCGGCGATCCGCTCGCGCAGCCCCCGCTGGTCCTTGGAACCGTCGAGAAGTTCGCCGCCGATGAGGTACGTCGGGGTGCCCGTGACGCCGATCGCCTTGCCCTCGGCCTGGTCGGAGTCGACCACCAGCAGATGCCGGCCGTCGATCAGCGCGGTGTCGACCTCCTCGGCGTCCAGGCCGAGTTCCCGTGCCACGTCCACCAGCAGCGGCTCGCCCAGCCGGTCCAGTTCCTCGACCCTGGCCAGCACCGCCGCCGCGTACGGCAGGCCGCGTCCCTGCGCGTACGCCTCCTCGTACGCCTGCGCCGCCGCCAGCGCGTGCCGGTGCCTTTCCAGCGGGAAGTGCCGCAGCTGTACGTCGAGCGCGTCGCCGTAGCGGGCGCGCAGCGCGTCGAGGTCGTTGAAGGCGGTGCGGCAGTCCGGGCACTGCAACGCGCACCAGACGTCGAGGACGACGGGAGAGGCGGGGTCGGTCATACGGACAGTCTCCCACTCGGGAAGGAGCCGCCCCCCGAGAAGACCCTGAACCCGGCCGCCGCCCATGGCTCGGGGGAGGCGGCGGAGGCAGGATGGGGGGAGCAGTTGCCGCGGGGCCCTTGGCCGGACCTCACGGGCCGACCCGAGTGCCCAGGAGCCGCACGATGCTGACCACGACCCTATGCGTCGCGCTGACCGCGGCGGGCCTGGCCCTCGCGGTCCTCACCGCCTACCGCCGCCGCTATCTGCGGGCCACCCGGATCGCCGCGCTCTCGCTGCTGCCCGCCGGCCTGGCGCTGGCCGGCCTGGTCACCCTCGGCCGCAGGATCGGCACCGCCGTCGGCGACTGGGCCGTCGACCTGGTCTTCAAGCCGACCGTGTGGCTCGGCTTCGGCGTGATCGCCTGCTCGGTGCTGCTCTACGGGATCACCCGGCTGTTCTCCGGCCGCGCGCCGTCCGCTGAGCGGACGGCCGGCGGCCGGGCGCCCGCCGCGGTCCCCGGGGCATCCGGCCCGGCCCTGCCGGCCGGCCGTGCCGCCGCGGGCCCGCGGCGGGGAGCCTCCGACAGCGGTCTGTCGGACTTCGCGGACGTGGAGGAGATCCTCAAGCGGCGCGGTATCTGAGCGGGTCGGCGGGCAGACCGGGGTCCGGGCCGGACCGGGCGCCGGCACCGGCCGGAACCACCGGTTCCACAAACCGGATGGTTCGATTCCGGCGTTCCGGCGAGGTGATATCCGACGCACGCTATCTGAGACGAGCTGTCTCGGCTGTTGGATTCCGGCATCCGAGACGCAGCTAAACAGCCTTGTAAACTCTGCGTGTTGGGGCCTGCGAGGGTTGCGCGCTGCGGCGATCATCGGCCTGTGCTGACCTACCCCGGGGATCATCTCGCCCCGTCGAGGCCGGAGGGTGCCGAGCCCTCGGCGCCCCACCCGCCAGCCCTCCGCATCCCCGCCCCCGCCGCCGCCCCGGCGGTGGAGTCACGGGTGTCCCCGCTGCTGCGTCCGGCCCCGGCCCCGACGGTCGAGGCCGTACCGGTGGCCGTGCCCGTACGGCAGGCGGCGCCGAAGCGGCGGGCGAAGCCGGAACCGGTGTTCGTCGAGCCCAAGGGGTGCCTCTACGCGCTGTCGCAGCCGCCGCTGATGCTGTTCCTGTGCGTGGTGGGCGGGCTGATCGGCGGGGGAGCGGTCTGGGACATGCTGTTCCTGTGACCGCTGCGGCCGTGGCCGTGGCGGCGGCAGCCGGGGCGGGGGCCGGCCGGGTCCGGTGCCGCGGTCGGGGCCCGGACAGCCCCTCGCGCCACCGGGAGCGCGGGCGCGAGGGCCGGGGTCGAGTCCGGGGCCCGGGTCCAAGGCCCGGGGCCGGAGGCCGGGGCCGACCGTCAGGCGTCGGCGTTGGCCTCGCGCCTGCGGGCCCGGTACGCGGCCACGTGCAGCCGGTTCCCGCACGTACGGCTGTCGCAGTAGCGGCGCGAGCGGTTGCGGGACAGGTCCACGAAGGCCCGGCGGCAGTCGGGTGCCTCGCAGCGCCGCAGCCGGTCCCGTTCCCCCGCGACGATCAGGAACGCCAGCGCCATGCCGCAGTCGGCCGCCAGGTGGTCGGCCAGTGACGCGCCGGGTGCGAAGTAGTGCACGTGCCAGTCGTACTCGTCGTGGTCGGTGAGCCGCGGGGTGGTGCCCGCCGCGGCGATCATCGCGTTGAGCCGGTGGGACGCCTCGGCGTCGTCCGTCGCGGCGAAGACCTCGGTGAACCGGGTCCGTACCGTCTGAACGGTGACGATGTCCCGTTGGTCGAGCCGGCCCACCTCGCTGATGCGGTTGCGCTCCACGAACCCGCGCAGCGCGGCGACGTCGCCGAGGCCCTCCCGGCCCTCGATCTGCGGCTGGGTGTTGATCAGGTCGACCACGCTGTCGAGCGCGCACCTGGTGTCATGGTTGATCAGCACGGAATCGCTCCCTGCCGGCGGGGCCGCGGGCTGCGGTTCCGGTGACTCTAGCGCGGGAGAGCCGTCACCGTGGGGTGTGGTCCCCACGGCGACGGCTCTCACGCATGCGGTGGCCGGCTGCCGGGCCGGTCGGACGCGGCAGCCGGCGATCCGGGCTGTCCCCCCGAGTAGGACGGCCGCGGACGGCGGGATACGGGCTCAGCTCTCCGCGAGGATGTGCGAGAGCTCCGTATCGAGATCGAAGTGACGGTGCTCGGTGCCCGGCGGAACGGCGGCGTCCGTCCGCTTCAGGAAGGACTCAAGGGCCCGCGCCGGGGCTTCGAGCAGGGCTTCGCCCTCCGGGGAGCTGAGGGCGATGCACACGACGCCCTGGCCGTGGCTGCGGGACGGCCAGACTCGGACGTCCCCGGTGCCGGTGGGGCGGTGCAGCCCCTCGGCGAGCAGATCGCGGGCGAACACCCATTCGACCGTCTCTTCGGCACCGGTGTGGAAGGTGGCGTGCACGGCATACGGATCGGCCGTGTCGTAGCGCAAGCCCGCGGGTACAGGCAGTGAGGATTCGCTCGACACGACGAGGCGCAGGTGCAGCTCGCAGCTGACCGTGGTGTTCATAAGCGCCATGGCCTTTCGCTCAGTGTGCGCTCGGGGATTCGCACGTCGGCGAAATCGACATGCCACCTGCGGGTCCGTTGTAAACCCCTCTGAGCGGTTTGTGAGGCTTCTGGTACCTCGTCCGGCCCAGTGTTCGGACCTGCGGAACCACCATTCCGGTGACGCCCGCCCATGTCACAGGTTTAAGGATTCGATCGCGGAGAGTGATCCTCGGGGGTGGCTGTGGCTGTGGCTGTGGCTGTGGCTGTGGCTGTGGCCGTGGCCGTGGCCGTGACCGGTGGTCCGTAACCCGCGGCCGGTGGTTCGCGCGCTGCCCGCGACGGCCGGCTGTCCGCTTCCGCGCGCCTGCGGCGGCCCGACTGTTCCGCGTCGGCCTGCCCCCTCAGGACGCCGGTTCTCCGCGTCGGCGCGCCCCCGCTCACGCCGGGGTGGTCACGGCGGCCCGCCCGAGTGCGGTAATGTTGTCGGCACGTCGGGGCGATTAGCTCAGCGGGAGAGCACTTCGTTCACACCGAAGGGGTCACTGGTTCGATCCCAGTATCGCCCACCACAGTTAGACAATTAGAACCCGGCACCTTCCAGGGGCCGCCCACCAGGGCGGCCCCTGTTGGTTGCAGGCCAGCGTCCGTCCCCGGCCGGGGCGGGCGCTGTTTGCGTGTGGGGCCAAGCGCGGCGGCCCGGAGGTTGGCCGGGGCGGCTGGGCCGTGAGTAGGGCCTTGCTGGGCCGCCTGGGCCGTGTGCAGGCTGTCGAATGGCTCCTTGAACTGGTGGTTGATCCGCAGTTCGCCGTCCGCGTCTTCATCGACGTACAGCGCCTCGAAAAGAGCCTGGTTCAGCCGGCGGCGCTGTTGGCCGTCGCAGTGCTCGTTTCGTGCGCCCTGCCTCTTTTCGAGCCCTGCCGCACACCTGGCACCGCAGGTGGTTCATGGCGGGACGCTGCCGCAGAAGATGCACGGCGCCGAGATCGGGCCTGCCTTTGCCGGGGCCGAGCGCCGTCCGACGCCAAAGCACTCCTTCGGTGTCGCGGTCGTACACGTCCTCGCCCACGTAGCCGATGCCTGAGCCCGGATCCACCGGCTTGATGCTGGTGGATGGTTCACCCAGAAACGAAGAAGTGCCTTGCGACCTGCGATGATGGGGTTTGTCTAGGACCACATCAGGCACGATCGACAAGGCACTTCCGAGATGCAGTCTTCCCATGCCGCGGCGGCAGTCTCATCCGCGTTCGATGATCCGAACCTGATCGCGTACGGCGGGCTGGAGCCGGTGGTGCGGCTGGCCGAGCGGTGCGGTCTGCCCAAGCTGGCCGGCGAGCACGTCCGGCTGCCCGATTCGAAGGACGGCACCGGCGCCTTCCCAGCGGCGAAACTGATGTCGCTGGTGGGCGGCATGGCCGCGGGCGCCGAGCTGAGGGTGGGGCCGCGGGGCGGCTGACGGATGATGTGTCGGTCGGGCTGCTGGCGACGGTGTTCCCGGAGGAGGCGGTGCAGGCCGCGGTGGACGAGGCCGGGGCGCGGGAGGAGCGGACGCGCTCCTTGCCGTCGAAGCTGATGATGTACCTCGCGATGGCGTTGTGGCTGGAGCCGGGCAAGGGGTATGTGCGCACGCTGCGGGGCCTGCTGGAGGGGTTGCGGTGGTCGCGGGGCGGCTGGGACGGCTACCGGGTGCCCACGGACGGGGCGATCTCCCTGGCCCGCTACCGGCTGGGCGAGGCGCCGCTGCGCAACCTGTTCGACGAGGTTGCCGCCCCGGTGGCCGATGAGCGGACCCCGGACGCGTTCTGGCGGGGACTGCGGCTGATGGCGGTGGACGGGACGGTCTTCGACCTGCCCTCGGGCGAGCCTAATGAGGCTGCCTTCGGTGTGCCGGCCGGTGGCAGCCGCCCGCAGGCCCGCCTGGTTGCTTTGGCCGAGTGCGGCACCCTGGCCCTGGCCGGGGCGGCCTTCGACTCCATCGAGGTCGGTGAACGGACCCTGTTCGAGCGCCTGCTGGACCGGCTGACCCCGGGCATGCTGCTGCTGGCCGACCGGGGCTTTCCCTCCTACGGCCTGTACACGGCTGCCGCCGCGACCGGGGCAGAACTGCTGTGGCGCGTCTCGGCTTCCTTCGCCCTGCCCGTGAAGAAACGCCTGCCCGATGGCACCTGCCTGTCCGAGCTGCGCGGCACCAGGCGACCGGAGCGTGCGACCGTGCGGGTCATTGAGTACAGCGTGGCCGACGACGACGGGCTCAGCGAGGTGTTCTGCCTGATCACCACCCTGCTGGACCCCGATGCGGCCCCTGCGCTGGAACTGGCCCGCAACTACGCGGGGCGCTGGTCGGTGGAAGTCCTGTTCAAGCTGGTCAAGGTCGACCTCCGGACCAGCGGCGGCGTCCTGCGGTCAGGTAAACCCGAAGGCGTACGTCAGGAGTTGTGGGCCCTGCTCTGCGTCTACCAGGCCCTGCGCACGCTGATCACGAAGGCAGCCGTGATCGCGGGCGTCGACCCGGCCCGCATCAGCTTCCCGCCCGTCCTGGACGCCGTGAAAAGCTCCGTGCGGACGGCCTTTTCCCCCTGAACTCCTCGCCAAGGCCCTGCACTTCTTCATAACCGACCTCCCCGACACGCTCATCCGCGACCGCCCCACACGCACCGCACCCCGAACCACGAAACGCCCCCACCTCAGCTACCAGACCCGCAGTTCAACAGACCCCGGCACCCGCCGCGTCACTCGCACCATCGTGCTCCACCAGCTGACACCCGACACGGCTTAACTCATGGCCATTGGACTAGCCCGGTGGTGAAGAAGAATCCCGCCGTTTTCGCTCCAGCACCACCACCGGACAGTTCAGCACCTCGGCGATCTTCGCGAGGTTGGCCGGGGTGGCGTTTCGCCACCCCGACTCAATTTCCCCCATGAGCTGTTCGGAAATGCCCACGGCGTTGGCAAGCGCCCGTTTGGTGAGCCCCGCCTTCTGTCGTGCCCAGGTGACGGCTTCGGGCTCGTGGTAGAGGGTGCTCGGGCGGGTGCGCTTGCGGCCGGTCATCCGGCCAGCCCCACATGCGAGTCATCGTAGGGAACGCTCGTGGTAGCGGGCGTGGCCAGCTCAGCCCAGACGACTTTGCCACCTTTGGGCAAGCGGTACACGCCCCACCGACTGGTCAGCATTTGGACGAGCAGTAGTCCCCGGCCGTGTTCGGCGTTGCTGTCCGGTGTACCGAGATGTGGCAGCCGGGGGCTGGGGTCGCGGACCGACAGGCGTACGGCATCCGGCTGCACGATGACCTGTGTGCTCAGGCCCGACTCACCGAACGGGTCACCCAAGAGCATGTCGGGGCCGGCATCCGTGGCTGCTCGCAGCGCATTGGTGACCAGCCCGGAGACGACGAGGGTGGCGGCGTCGCTGAGCGCGTCGAGTTGCCAGTGGCGCAAGACCAGGGCGACGAAGTCGCGGGCGTCGCGAGCAGCGCTCGGTACGACCGCCAGAGTGAGACGACTGGCGGGGGTCAGCACGAGGCCACCCCTTGCTCGGGCGGATTCGCAAGAGTCGCGGCGATGCGCTGCTCCAGTTCCTCCGACCGTCGCCCCTCCTGCCTTTGCCAGACCAGTTGGTCGAACCCGAGGCGCGTCAGGACGCTGGTGCCGCGCTTGGGGTCAACCAGACCAAGGACGTAGCGCCGGTACGGCGCGGTGTCCGGGCCGCTGTAGTCCAGACTCAAGGTGCCCTGCATGACGCCGTCCGTGATGGCGAGCACCACGTGTAAGTCGCTGTTGTCGTTCCGAACTTGAGGGCGGCGTTTTCACTGGTCAGGCATGGGTTCGGTGAGTTCGTGGGAGTTGTGGCCTGTCGGGTTGTTACTCGCCGGGGAGGCCGGGATGCCGTCGGTTGTCGGACTGCTGGAACAGCACGAGCTCGCTGCTCGTCGTCGCGTTGGCCGGCTGCGGGAGGAGGCCGACCGGATCCAGGCCGAGCTGGCCGCGGCCGAGCTGGAATGGCAGGAGTGGACGGTCGCCCGCAGGCGCGTCGATACGGTGCTGGCACCCGGCAGCGCCGAGACCATCAGCACGAAGACCACCCCGGATCCGCCGGGCGAGCACGTGCCGGCGGTGCCGGCGGATGCGGTGAAGCCGGGATCGCAGGTGCCGGTGTGGCGTGAGGGCCTCGGCTGGTCGGTTCTGTCGGTGGACTACCAGCGCATCGTGCAGCTCCTCGCGGACCGTGTCCGGCTTCATCAAGGGCCGCTGACCTGCCAGGAGATGGCCGCATCGTTCGGTATGGACGCGGTGCCGGCGCGGGTGGAGGGCTTGCGGGCGAAGGCGAAACGCCTGGTCGCCCGTGGCTGGCTGGCCGAGCCCGGCCCGGGCCGGTTCACGCCTGCTGCGGGTGTGTCCGGGCCAGGCGGCGGGTCATGAGCAGGGTCATCGACCAGTAGACCATCGCCTCGGCGGTGGTGGTGCGGCGCTCGTAGTCGCGGGCCAGCCGGCGGGTGCGCATCAGCCAGGCGTTCGTGCGCTCCACAATCCACCGTTTGGGCAGCACCACGAAGCCCTTCTGGTTGTCGCTGCGTTTGACGACCTGCAGGACCAGGGCGAGTACGGCCAGGCAGTGCTCGACGAGGCTTCCGGTGTAGCCGCTGTCGGCCCAGACCAGGGCCAGGCGGTGGTGCGCGTCGGCCACCCGCTGGAGCAGGACCGTCGCGGCGGTGCGATCGCCGATATCCGCGGCGGTGACCATCACGCCAAGCAGCAGGCCGAGCGTGTCGACGACGATGTGCCGCTTTCGGCCGTTGATCAGCTTGCCGCCGTCGAAGCCGCGGCTGTCGGTGCCGACGACGGCATCGGCCTTGACCGACTGTGAGTCGATCACCCCGGCCGTCGGCTCGCTGTCCCGGCCGACACGGGTACGGACCTGCCCGCGCAGCCGGTCGTGGAACTCCCGGGCCAGGCCATGGTCGCGCCAGCGGCGGAAGAACGCGTAGACCCGGTCCCACGGCGGGAAATCAGCCGGCATCGCACGCCACTTGATTCCGTTGTCGACCAGATAGCGGACCGCGTCCAGTATTGCCCGGTGGCAGTACGCCTCCGGCTGCCCGCCCCGCCCGCGCATCCAGCCCGGTACCGGCAGCAGTGGCCGAACAGCAGCCCACTCGGCGTCCGTCATGTCCGACGGATAACACTGCTGACGCGTTCCGTTGTCGGCGGCGTTTCCGAACCGGTGAGCCAGACAGTCACACTCCCGGGCGACCCAACTGGACTGTGCTGCCGTCGAGACGGAACACTGCGGCACCGGGGCCTCCTGATGTTGCTCGGTGATTCGACACCAACGAGCTGTTCAGGAGGCCCCACCTCTATGCGCCCAAGCCTCCGAGACCACCCAATCGGGACTCCCGTTCGACACGCATCTCTCAGGACCGGAACGACAACAGCGACTAAGAAGTGGTGGTAGTTGGCGGCCGTGTCCTCAATGCCGCTGCCGAGGTACAGCCATTGGGCGAGCAGGGTTTCGAGGTACACCCCGCTGTCGTCGGTCTCCGGGTCGGTGTGTTGAGAGACGAGGCGCTGGAAGTTGTCGCGGGTCTCGGTGAGGTGGGTGGCGAGTTCCATGGTCAACGTCCCTCACCGTAGGCGTGGTATTCGGCTTCCAAGTCCACGAGCTTGAACTCGTCCAGGCGCATCATGAACTGGGCGGCTTGCAGCCACGGCATACGGCGGTCACCAAAGTCCAGGGTCCCAACGTCTTGGGGCACGGGGGCCGGGTAGCTCGGGCGGTACAGCACACCGTGCACACCGCTCAAACTGAACCGGCGAACGCGTACCGCGGCGTACTGCTTCCGCAGATGTGGGCAGACACGTACCGACAACCAGCCGCACGACAGGCAGACCGGCGGGTGGCCGGTCACCATGTCAGCCGGCCAGGTGCTCCGGTCGTCGGGGTCCTCGCTCAGCAGCCACAGCACGCCGTCAGGGCTGGCGTCGTTCTTGGCGGGTTGACCGCAGACCTGGCAGAGCAGGCTCTCCATGGCTTGGCGCTGGCGGAGAAAGTGAATCTTGGCGTACTGGGGCTTGCCCTTGCCGGGCATGCTCGGCACTCGACGCCAGAGGATGCCGTTGCTGTCGCGGTCCCACGGGCGTTCGTTGACGTAAGCCAAGCGGCCCCGGCGGATGGTGACTTCGGGTTGGGCGGCCGTCTCCGCCGACCATGAGGCGATAAACGGCACACGGTCAGTCAGGCGAAGCGTGCCGATCGGGGGGCGGTCGGGGTTGCGGAGCGTAGTGAGGTGCGAGCTTGATGACTGGTGCATTGCGCTTCCCTGCGGCTGGGGGCTCTCGGGCTACCCACTGTCAGCCGCTCGTGATCGCCAACACACCGTGTGGCGAGGGCAGGTGCCGCGCAGAACTTCCCGGTTCAACCACCAACTTTTGCTGGTGTGTTGCTGCCCCACATTTCGGCGTTACCGTTCAAGCAGAGGAACCGTGCACGCGTAGCAGACGTGGGAGGACCGTTGGCTGTCAAGCCTCGTAGCCGTCGGCAAGAGCAGACCCAGGCCGCCCAGGAACTACGCGCCCAGGGGCGGAGCTGGGCACAGGTGGCGGCCGAGTTCTGCGGCCGGTACCGCGTCAACCCTCGGGTGGCGCATCGGCTTGCGCGTGGTTGGAGCCAGCGCGAAGCCGCCGATACCTGGAACGCTCAGTGGCCGGACGAACCGAAGACGTTCAAGAACTTCTCGACCTGGGAGTTGTGGCCCGGCCCGACTGGACATGCACCCTCGTTCCCTACGCTTAATCGTCTGGCGCAGCTATACGAGTGTGCCGTCAGCGAACTACTGACGGATATGCCGAACTACGGCCCGAAGACGGGAACGTCACGTAGCAGCGCCTTAGCCGCCATGAGCGGCAACGCCACACCGCTAACGTTAGTCCCGGCAATTGCCGATACGCTCACGCGATTCGCCGCTGATATAAATTACGTGGAACTGGCCGAGGAGGTCGTCATGTGGGTGCAAGGCGTGCCTGGCGAAATGAACCGTCGAGAGCTGTTGCAGAAGATCAGCGCGGCGCTGACGGTTGCCGCTGCCGCGCCCCTCCTCGACATGGCCGACGCGGACGGACGCGACCGAGCAGCACACGCCCTCAACGACCCGCGCCGGATTGATGCCGTCACAATCTCTCAGGCGGAGCGGGGGCTTAAGAGCTTCCGTATGCAAGGTGACGTACTCGGCCCGCAGGTCGCATTGCAAACGGCGCTTGCTCAGCGCAAAGTGATCGGGGAGTTTGCGGTCAACGCCCCGAGCCATCTTCGACCGCAAGTGCTGTCGCTGTACGCCGAACTCAGCCAGCTTGTCGGCTGGGAGCTGTTCGACATTGGGGACTACCGGGCCGCCGCGTACTACTACGACGACGCCCGCACTGCCGCCCATGACGCCGAGAACGTCGAGTTGGTGACGTACATCTTGAGCACCATGAGCCAGCTTGCAACTTGGCAGGGTAAACCCCGAGTCGGAATCGACCACGCCATTGCCGCTCAGGCATGGGCCACGCAATCCGACAGTCACATGGCGCGTGCCTACTCGGCAGATGTGGCAGCACGAGCCTTTGCGGCTGCTGGAGACATCACCAAGGCACGGGCAGCGCTCGATGCCGAACGCACAGCCGCAGAGGAGGTTTTCGGCAGCAGCGAGCCGCTGGCGTCATGGTGGTACTTCTACGACGAGTCCTATTACTGGGCTACGCGAAGCGAAGTCAGCCTCAAGCTCAACGACCCGTCCGACGCGCTGCACGCCTCCGCAACAGCGCTCCCGATGCTCGACCTGACAAACGTACGGGACTACACGCACACGCTGACCTACCAAGCAAAGGCTCATGTGTTGCAAGGTGACGTACACGAGGCGTCGCAGATTATCGGTGATGCAGCGCGCATCACGGCGGTTAACCGCTCACCTCGGCTTGAACAGACCATTCGAGATGTGCGCACAAGCCTTTCACCGTGGCAGCGTACGAGATCTGTCAGGCGACTCGATGAGGCCCTGCGTGACTATGGGGTCGGTCAACTAAAAGCGTAAGGAAGCGTGCGGAAGGACTTCACACCGTCCGATTGAGACGCACCAACGTTATGGTGACGGTCATCTTAGCCGAGCCGTAGTTTTGCAGATGAGCGACCATTTGGTGTTGGCCGGCCTGCGTGCGACTACGGTTTTGCGAAGTCCAACGGCAGCACGAACAGGTCGTAAGCCGAAAGGTAGTCGCCATCGTCGCCGGGGATACGGCCGACCTTCCGCCACCCCCAACCCTCGTAGACGGCTTGGGCGGGCGCGTCTGGGCCCGTCGCCAGGGTGGCGCGTTCCTCGGGTCGGTCGCCGAGGAGGGCGTCGTGCAGCCGCCGGCCGATTCCCTGGCTCTGCCAGGTACGGCGTACCTCGATCTCCGACAGTACGAACGTCCGCGAGCCGCTCTCGGCCAGGAAGTCGGCGTAGGGCTCCGGCTCGACACCGCCCCACCAGTGCGTGTCACCGGCCTTGAGCCGGTACCCGAACGCGAACCCCACGAGCATGTTGGCAGCATGCGCCGTCACCAGGTCGAAGCCGGACCGGTCGAACTGCTTACGTGCCCGCTCCTCGAAGGCCGTGGCCTTGTGGCTGCTCGGTTCAACGTCGTACGCGTCGGCGTACGCACTACTGAGTACGCCGATGAGCCGTGCGGCCTCCTGGCCGTCGTGGTGGGTGAACGTCACGCTGTCGATGTCAGGCATGGTCGGCAGCGTAGAGCGTTGCAACCGAACGCATGTGTCATCGACCGACGCTCCCACTTCGTTTGCAGTTGCGGGCTTCGAGCATGGCAACGCACGCCCGGTTCCGCAGCTCGTGGCACCTCAACGCCGAGCCGGACGCCGTCTACCGCGTACTGGAACGACCCGACCGCTACCCCGATGGCGGCCCCAGGTCCGCGAGGTCCGGCAGAACGGCGACACCAGCGGCGTGCTGCGCTTCCGCTCGGCCCTCCCGTACGACCTGAACGTCACCGCCCGCTCCACCCGCCACGACCCCCCGAGCGGCGGATCCTCGAAGTCGCCCTGGCCGGCGACCTGGAGGGCTGGTCCGCCGGACCGTCCACCCCGCCCCACCCGTCCCCGGCACCCACCTGCTCTTCGAGCAGGAGGTCGTCGTCCGCAAACGCCTCATGCGCCCGCTCGCCTTACCCTGCCGCCCGCTCTTCCGTGCCGACCAGGCCGTGATGCTGCGCGCCGGCCGTTCGGGCCTGCTGGCCCACCTGACCGGCCTGACCCGGCCCGCCGCCGAAGCCGCCCATGCCGTTTGAATCCCGCGCCCGTCGAACGGTATGGTTCAACCCGTCCCGGGCGATTAGCTCAGCGGGAGAGCACTTCGTTCACACCGAAGGGGTCACTGGTTCGATCCCAGTATCGCCCACCATAGTTGGACAACTAGTGTCCTGAGTCGGTAGTTCGCTTGCGGTTGTAGGGTGGGTCGGTGCCTGGCCCGAAGCCGTTACCGTTGGAGTTGTCCGATCACGAACGCAGGGTGCTGCGGGGCTGGTCGCGCAAGCAGACCGCTTCTCAGGCGCTGGTGCTGCGGTCGAGGATCGTGCTGGCGTGTGCGGAGGGTCTGTCGAACGCGCAGGTTGCGGATGACCTGGGTGCCTGGAGGGAGACGGCGCGCAAGTGGCGGTCCCGGTTCGTCGCGGACCGGCTGGGGGGCCTGGTGGACCGGCCGCGTGCGGGAGCGCCGCGGAAGATTACAGACGAGCAGGTCGAGGCCCTGGTCGCCAGGACACTCGACCAGGCGCCGCCGACGGGTGATTCGCACTGGTCGACGCGTTCGATGGCCCAGGCGGCGGGCATGTCGCAGTCGGCGGTCTCGCGGATCTGGCGGGCGTTCGGTCTCAAGCCGCACATCGTGGAGACCTGGAAGCTGTCGACCGACCCGCAGTTCGTGACCAAAGTCCGCGACGTGGTGGGCATTTACCTGTCCCCTGAGGTGCCCCGAAGCTTCCGGACAGGGACCCAATAGGGTTGTCCTGTCAAGGAAACGAGGAAGCACGAAGTGGCGCCACCCAGTAAGTACACCCCGGAGTTCCGTGAGGAAGCTGTCCGGGTCGCACTCCAGTCCAGTAGGACCATCTCTGAGACGGCCCGCGAGCTCGAATTGAACCCGGAGACGCTCCGGGGCTGGGTGAAGAAGTACCAGAAGCAGAACGAGCCAGCGGCAGGTTCGCCGTTGACGCTAGATGAGCGGGCACGCCTGAAGGAACAGGACCGGCGTATCCGTGAACTGGAGATGGAGAACGTCTTCCTGAAAAAATGCGCGGCGTACTTCGCGAAGGATCCCCGGTAGCGAGCAGGTACGAGTTCATCGAAACGATGCGGCTCGACACCACGGAGTACGCGCATCCCGTCGAGTTCATGTGTGAACGGCTCGACGTGTCCAAGTCCGGCTACTACGAATGGCGGAACCGCCCGGATTCTGCCACAGCCCAGCGGCGCGAGGAATTGAAACTGCTCATCAAGAAGGCATTCGACATGTCGGACAGCACCTACGGATACCGGCGCGTCCACGCCCAGCTCGTCCGCTGGGGCCGCCCCGCCGGCCTGGAGCTGGTCCGCCTGCTGATGCGTGAGCTGGGTCTGGTGCCCTGCCAGCCCGAGCCGAAGCGGTGGTCGCTCACCCAGGCCGCAGCCAGCGACGTGCCGGACCTTGTCAGCCGGAACTTCACCGCCGACGCGCCCGGCGAAAAACTCGTCGGCGACATAACCTACGTAAAAACCGGAGAAGGATGGCTTTATCTCGCGACCGTCATCGACTGCTGCACGAAGGAAGTCATCGGCTACGCGATGGACGACCACTACCAAACTCCTCTCATATCCCAGGCCATCCGCAACGCGGCGCGGAACAGGAAACTCGCCGACGGTGCAATATTCCACTCCGATCGCGGATCGAACTACATGTCCGCCGAGTTCGCGGCGACGCTGAAACGGTTCGGACTCCGCCGGTCATCCGGACGTACCGGCGTCTGCTGGGATAACGCGATGGCGGAATCATTCTTCGGCGCTCTGAAGAACGAGCGGGTTTCCCGCGTGACGTACCCGACCCGAGAGGACGCCCGACAGGACATCACCCGATACATCGAACTCTGGTACAATCACAAACGCCTCCACTCGGCTGTCGGATACCGCCCACCGCGAGAAGTTCACGCCGAATACATGGAGTTTCGTATAGCCGCGTGAAATAAACTGTCAGATCACTGTCCGGAAAATGCGAGGCCCCTCACCCGCCGGAGAACGCCCTGGTCCTGGCGGTGGACGAGAAGTCGCAGATACAGGCCCTGGACCGGACCCGGCCGGTGCTGCCGATGGCGCCGACCGTGCCGGCGAAGATGACGCACGACTACGTCCGGCACGGCACGACCAGCCTGTTCGCCGCCCTGGACATCGTCTCCGGCTCGGTCATCGCCCAGCACCTTCGCCGCCACCGCCACCAGGAGTTCCTCCGCTTCCTGAAGGTCATCGACGCCGCCGTCCCCCGGGACCTCGAACTCCACCTCGTCCTGGACAACTACGCCACCCACAAGACCGAGCCGGTCAAGAAGTGGCTGCTCCGGCACCCCCGCTTCCATCTGCACCTCACTCCCACCTCGGCGTCCTGGCTCAACCTCGTCGAGCGCTGGTTCGCCGAGCTGACCTGCCGCAAACTCCGCCGCTCGGCCCACCGCAGCGTCAACGAGCTCGAACGGGACATCCGCGGCTGGATCAACGAGTGGAACAAGAACCCCAGGCCGTTCGTCTGGACGAAGACCGCCGACGACATCTCGCCGCATACTGCACACGAATCAACGACTCAGGACAAGATAATTGAGTCCAAGGGGTGGGGTCACGGTTAGTGGTCGTAGGCGATCAGTGATCGCTTCACCGGTTGGTTGGTCTGATCGTTGTGCCAGATTGCTGCGGTGAGCGCGAGGATGCGCGACAGGACCCGCACGGTGACGCCGGCTGGGGTCCTGCCGCCGTGTCGTTCGAGGTCGAGCTGGCCCTTGAGGGTCTGGTTGACCGACTCGATGACTTGCCGGAGCGGTTTGAACAGGTGGGCGCCGGCCCGCTCGGGCTCGCCCTTGCGGGCTGGCCTCAGCAGTGTCAGGTGACGTTTGGTGAGGTCGTGCTCGAACTCGCGGCCGTAGTGGTTCTTGTCGCCGATGATCGTCTGCCGGGGATGGGAGGCTGTCACGTCGGGGGCGGTGTCGAGCATGTCGCGCAGGGTCTCGCGTTCGTCGGCCTTCGCGCCGGTCAGTGCGAACAGGACCGGCAGACCGCCGGGCGTGCAGACCGGGTGCAGGCGCAGGCCCCAGAAGTACCGTGAGTGCGACGCGCAGTAGCCGTACTCGGCCCAGCCCACCAGGTCCGAGCGTTTGGCGGTCTCCCGGGAGCAGCCGCAGCCGACCGGTGTGGAGTCGACGAGCCACACGTCGTCGCTCCACAGCGAGGTGTCCCGGGCCAGGATCCGGATGATGCTGGTGATCAGCGACGATGCGGCGCGCAGCCGCTTGCCGTAGCCGGACTGCCCGGGCACATAGGGGAACAGACCGCGGAAGTCCCGGTCGACGCGGCGCACAGCCAGCGCCGCTCGGAGGCGTACCCGGGCAACGCCGACAGCACCGCGAGCGTGAGCAGTTCCGCGTCACTGAGCCTGGGCCCGATCCCCACTTTCGGGCGTCGTGGCAGCAGCCACGGCGAAGCCTGCAACTCCTCGTCGATCCGGGCATAGAGTGCTGTCGCGAGGGTGTCCAGGTTTGTCTTCACACACTGACCATGGGCGCCCTCGCACCATGTCCGCAGGCGAACCCTCGGATTCGTTCATCTAGGCTCGGCAACTTCAACACTTTGCGTGCTTCCGCTCCAGCGCCACCACCGGACAGTTCAGCACCTCAGCAATCTTGATCAGGTTGGCCGGGGTGGCGTTCCGCCACCCCGACTCAATCTCACCCAGCAACTGCGCGGAGATGCCGACTGTTTGGGCGAGCGCCCGCTTGGTCAGCCCGGCTTTCTGCCGTGCCCAGGTGACGGCTTCGGGCTCGTGGTAGAGAGCGCGCGGACGGGTGCGCTTGCCGCCAGTCATCCAGTAAGTCCCACATGCGATTCGTCGCAGGACACGCCCGTGGTAATGGGCGAGGTGGTCAGTTCGGCCCAGACGACCTTGCCGCCTGTCGGCAGTCGGTAGACGCCCCAGCGAGAAGTCAGCGCTTGGACGAGCAGCAGTCCTCGGCCGTGTTCGGCGTCGCGGTCTGGTGCGCTGAGGTGTGGCAGCCGGGGGCTGGGGTCGCGGACCGACAGGCGTACGGCATTCGGCTGGACGATGATCTGTGCGCTCAGGCCGGGTTCATCGAACGAACCGTCAGCGAGTGCCGCGGGGCCGGCATCGGTAGATGCTCGCAGGGCGTTGGTGACCAGCTCGGAGACGACGAGGGTAGCGGCGTCGCCCAGTGCATCGCGCTGCTGGTGACGCAGGACCAGGGCAACGAAGTCCCGGGCGTCACGGACGGCATTCGGCACAGCCGCGAGTGCGATGCGGTTGGTGTGCGTCATCACGAGGTCACCTGCTGCTCGGGCGGTTTGGTGCGAGTCGCGGCGATGCGCTGTTGCAGCTCCTCCGACCGTCGCCCTTCCTGGGTCTGCCCAACCAGTTGGTCGTAGCCGATGCGCGTCAGGACGCTGTTTCCGCGCTTGGGGTCAACCAGGCCGGAGATGTAGCGCCGGTACGGCGCGGTGTCCGGGCCGCTGTAGTCCAGGCTCAGCGTGCGCTGCATGACGCCGTCCGCGATGGCGAGCACCACCTGCAAGAAGTGGTCGTAGTCGGCAGCGGTGTCCTCGATCCCCATCCCCATGTACAACCACTGAGCCAGCAGGGTTTCGAGGTACACCCCGCTGTCGTCGATGTCCGGGTCGGTGTGCTGGGTGACGAAGCCCTGGAAGCTGTCACGGGCCTCGGTGACGGAGCTGTCGGGTTCCATGGTCAGCGCTCCTTGCCCTGCGCGGCGGCCTCGGCGTCGAGGTCAACGACGCGGTAGTCAACGAGCCGCATGATGAACTGGCTGGCCTGGAGCCAGGCCGTCCGGCGGTCGCTCAGGGCGAGCGTTTCCACCGTGGTGGCCCGGGGCTCCGGGAGCGTCGGAACGTAGAGCGCGCCGTACACCCCGGACAGGTGGAAGCGCCGGACGCGCACGGCGATGTAGTGGTCGCGCAGGTGCGGGCACAGCCTGATCGCCTGCACGGCACAGTTCAAGCAGACGGGCGGGTGCGGCGATTCAATCGGGGCCGGCCATGGCGCACGTTCGTACTCGGCGCGACCCATGAGCCACAGCACGCCGTCACGGGTCTGGTCGGCCGGACCACCGCAGACTTGGCACAAGGTGCGCAGCATGGTGCGCCGTTGGCGCAGGCTGTGCACCGCTCCGTACTCGGGCGTGCCCACGCCGGGGCTGATCCCGATACGACGCCACAGGATGCCGAACTTGTCGCGGTCGAGGGGGTGTTCGCCCTCGTAGCCGAGGCGGTTTCGGTGCGCAGTGAGCGTGGTCCGCAGTGTCTCTTCTGACGACCAGGCGGTGATGTACGGGACGACACCGCGCAGGGGGAAGGTGCCGAGGGGGCGAGTCGGGGTAGGGCTGGCATTTGCCGGGGCCATGGGGCTGGGCCTCCTTGGAGTGGCCATTACTGGAAATTCCAGACTTGCCGAAGGGGCCTGCCTCCTACCATGCTTGGCCTGTAACTAAAGCCCGCCTGTGGACACCTAGTTGAAGGTATGTTCGAGCAATGGAACTTCATGAAGAGGACAGTTCAGCGACACCGCGAGCCATGCTCGGCCGTCGCCTTCGCCGCTTGCGTGAGAAGGCTCAGCTTTCGCAGCGGGGACTGGCGAGCGCTGTAGGGTACCCGCATACCTACATCAGCCGAGTGGAACGCGGCGATCAGTTGCCATCCGGAGCATTAGCCGAAGCATTCGACACGTACTTCCATACGGATGGACTGTTCGTTGAACTGCTGGCTCTGGCGCAGGATGGTCTCATCGCTGACTACAGTCGAAAGATCGTCGCCAAGGAGAGCGAAGCAATCCGCATCCAGGTCTTCACAAGCAGCCTTGTTCCAGGACTGCTCCAGACCGAGGAATACGTACGTGAGTCATTCAAGCTCGGGCTTCCTAGTGAGAATCTGCCAGAGTTGGACGCGCGTGTTGTAGTGCGAAAGAACCGTGCTGGCATCTTCGAGCGAGAGGAGCCGCCGCTGTACTGGGCGATCATGGACGAGGTCGCTCTACTGCGAGGTAGTACCAGTAAAGAAGTTATGGCCCGGCAGATCGAGCATTTGATTCAGATGGCGGAGCGCCAAAACATCACGCTGCAAGTCCTGCCTTTTTCGCGGGGCTTCCATCCGATGATGGGCGGCAGCTTGACCCTGCTGACCCTGCGGGATGGCAGCACGGTCGCGCTGGTCGAGAGCTTCGACTCTGGCACCGGTGTAGAATCCCCGAAGGGAGTGCTGTCACTCATCCAGCGCTTCGACATGGCGCGCTCCCAGGCTCTCACGACAGATGAATCACTTGACCTTATCCGCCACTATTTGAAGGGGTACGCCAAGTGACCGCTCTCCCCATGCTTGATGCGTCGGTGCTTCCTAACTGGCGCAAGTCCTCCTATAGCGGTTCGGAGAATGCGGCTTGCCTGGAAATAACGTCGCATGGCGACCAGATCGCTACGCGTGACAGCAAGAACCCGACCGGCCCGGCGCTGGTATTTTCCCAGGACGCATGGGCAGCGTTCGTGCGTGATGTCGTGTCTGGTAGCTTCGGGGACGCGTAGTTACGCGTACCTGGCATGAACAGTGCCCCGTTCGGTTGGATGGGGCACTGTTCAGTTTACGATCCGGGTTGCGCCTTTCCGCGACCGGCACGAGGTGCGCCGTCTTTTTTCGGCGAGCTTCCGGGCTCTTCTGCTTGTGTGGCCGCCTGCTGTCCTAGGATGCCTGCGACGGTGGCACGACGGGCCCTGAGTCGTTGTTCCTCGGCGTCTAACTCGGCTAAGGATTTCTGTCCGACTTCTGGGTCTCCAAGCTCAGCCGCTATCCAGCCGTCAAGAGCCTCGACGCCAACTTCGTTCACCGTCTGACCGGTTATGCCTCGCAGCCCCTCAATCTGTGCGCGATGGCCTGGGTCTATGCGCACAGCAAAGACAACGACTTACTCGCCTTCTTCCGCCGGTGGCACTACCGACGGCACGTCAGATTGTACCTCTAGTTGCTGTTCACTTATGCAAGCCTTCCTTCGAATAAATTGACGGGTTATCATTATGTGACGGCAAGCGTAAGATTTGCTTTACGTTGCCGAAAAAATGCTGCTCGCCGGAACCACGGCAAGGCAGAGCGCCTCAGTGCTGCCGCCCGTGCGTGTCCCGCATCTGTACGCCCCGCTTCATCAGCCGGTAGCGCACTGTGCCGTCACTGAGTTCCAAACGTTCGGCGACGCGAGCCAATGACAGACCCTGTGCGTACAAGCGCTCGGCTTCGTCCACGTCTGCGTCAGTCAAACGGCGCCACCGAGGTGACCTGCGGTCCGGCCGCGTCAGTTTGTGCCTGTTGCCTAGCGCCGGTCGTCGCCTGGTGTGGTGGGGATGGCGTTGTCGATGAGGGCGGCGGCGATGGCGGCGGCGGTGGGGAAGGCGTCGGCGTTGAGGACCCGGGTGCGTGCCGCGGCGCCGTCGATGAGCAGCGCGAGCTGTTCGCCGAGCTGTTCGGGGTCGGCGGCGCCGGCTTCGCGGGCGGTGTCGGCGAGCCGTGCGGCAACGGCCTTCTTGTAGTCGCGTGCGTGCTGGGACGCGGGGTGCTGGGGGTCGTGGAGTTCGACGGCGGCGGCGATGTAGGGGCACAGCGGGGTGGTGGCGGGGATGTCGAAGGCGGCGAGGAGCCGTTCGCGGGGTGTGAGGTCGGTGCGGTCGAACACGTCTGACAGGACGGAGGGGTCGAACCGGCGCAGGTACTCGGCGACGAGTTCGTCCTTGCCGGCGAAGTGCTGGTAGGCCGTGCGCTTGGACACCTGGGCCGCCGCGCAGAGCTGGTCCATGCCGGTGCGGTTGATGCCCTGCTCGCGGAACAGCTCCTGGGACGCGCTGAGGATGCGTTCGCGGGCGCCTCGGCCGCGGCGGCTGCCTGTGGGGCCCTTCTCCAACTCCGTCATGCTGCCATGCTACCTCGACTTGGTAACGACCGGTGTACTTAGTTTGCGCCCTGGCCGCCGTCCCCGTACATTAGGTATACGAGACGGTGTACATAATGGCGTCTCCCCAGGTGCGCACGGCACCACTGACCTAAGGGAGCGACTCATGGGAAAGCTGGACGGCAAGGTGGCGGTCATCACCGGCGGCACCAGCGGCATGGCACTGGCCGGCGCGAAGCTGTTCGTCGAGGAGGGGGCGCACGTCTTCATCACCGGCCGCAGCCAGGACGCCCTGGACGAGGCCGTGGCGCAGATCGGGCGCAACGTCACCGGTGTCCAGGGCGACGCCGCCGATCTGGAGGACCTGGACCGCCTGTATGACACCGTCAAGCGTGAGAAGGGGAGCCTGGACGTGCTGTGGGCCAGCGCCGGCGGGGGTGAGCCCGCTCTGCTCGGCGAGATCACCGGGGCCCAGTTCGACACCTGGTTCGGGCTCAATGCCCGCGGCACCCTGTTCACCGTCCAGAAGGCCCTCCCGCTGTTCAACGACGGCGGCTCCATCCTCATGACCGGCTCCAACGCCTCGCTGGGCGCCTTCCCCGGCTGGAGCGTCTACGCCGGCAGCAAAGCCGTCCAGCAGGCATGGGCCCGCGTCTGGCTCAACGAGCTCAAGGACCGCCGCATCCGCGTCAACGTGCTGACCCCCGGCCAGGTCGCCACCGCCAAGCAGGCAGAACTCTTCGACGAGGCCACCAAGCGTCAGTTCGAGTCCCTCATCCCGCGCGGCCAGATGGGCAGCCCCGACGAGATCGCCACCGCCGCCCTCTTCCTGGCCTCCGACGACTCCAGCTACGTCAACGGCATGGAACTCGTCGCCGACGGCGGCACCACCGCCATCTGAGCCGAACAGCACACCACCAGGGCAGGACATCTCATGAGCAACATCAGCATCATCGGCACCGGGAACATGGCCCGCACCATCGGCGTACGGGCGATAGCCGGCGGCAACACCGTCGAGGTCATGGGCCGCGATCAGGCCAGGGCCGCCGACCTGGCCAGGACTCTCGGCGGCGGCACGGCGGGAGAGTGGGGGACCGCCCCGGCCGGGGACATCGTCATCGTAGCCCTGCTGTACGACGGCGTCGTGCCGGTCGTCGCCCAGTACGGAGAGGCTCTGGCGGGCAAGGTCATCGTCGACATCAGCAATCCCTTCAATCCCACGTTCGACGGGCTGGCCCACCGCGAGGAGACCTCGATCGCGCAGGAAGTCGCCAAGGTCGCCCCGGCCGACGCCAGCGTGGTGAAGGCGTTCAACACCGTCTTCCGGCATGTCCTGGAGAAGGGTCGGCCCGACATCTTCATCGCCGGTGACGACGCACAGGCCAAGGCCCGCGTGGAGACGTTCGTCAAGAGCATGGGACTGCGCCCGCTGGACACCGGCAACCTCAAGATGGCCCACTGGCTGGAAGGAGCAGGCCTGCTCACGGTGGCCTTGACCAACAACGGTGTGGGAAACCCGGACTTCGCCCTCAGCATCACCGAACTTCCCGCCTGATAGGACGTCCAGTCACATGGCTGGACGGGCGTATCCGGGCGATTTATCTGATCAGCAGTGGGCGTTGATCGCGCCGATGATCAGGGCCTGGAAGCAGGACCGGATGGCGCGATCGGCGACGGGGAATCCGGGGTCCTGTGATCTGCGGGAGATCGTGAATGCGATCTTCCACCAGAACCGACAGACCCGCTTCCGGCTGCGCGACGGCGGCGGCCAGGTGACCGTGCACAGCGTCTCCGTGCAGATCAGCGGCGACGGCGTCCCCGACGCCGCGGACTTCGCCCCGCCGGTCACCGTGTAGCCGACCGCCCGCGACCACTGAGGGCCGTCCCCCCGACGGCCCGACCTACGCCGACCGGGACCCCGCCCACGCGGGGCCCCGGCCGGCCCGCGTCCGCCGGACACCGGCCCGGCGCCCGTCCCGTGCCACCGTCCGCCACCGGCCGTGACACATATGGCTTGCCTGGCTCGGTACGATTCACGCAGGCGGTCACCGCGACCGCCGGGCCAGCCGTCACGCATCATCCATGTCAGGAGCAGACCGGTGTCAGACCTCCGTGTGATCATCAAACGTGATTCCGCCGAACCGGAAGAGCGAGTGGTCACGACGGGCACGACCGCGGCCGACCTGTTCCCCGGTGAGCGCTCCGTGGTGGCCGCCCGCGTCGGCGGCGAGCTGAAGGACCTCACCTACCGGCCGGTCGACGGCGACGAGGTCGAGCCGGTGGACATCACCAGCCAGGACGGCCTCAACATCCTGCGGCACTCCACCGCGCACGTCATGGCGCAGGCCGTGCAGGACGTCTTCCCCGAGGCGAAGCTCGGCATCGGCCCGCCGATCAAGGACGGCTTCTACTACGACTTCGACGTCGAGAAGCCGTTCACCCCCGAGGACCTCAAGGCCGTCGAGAAGCGCATGCAGGAGATCCAGAAGCAGGGGCAGCGCTTCGCCCGCCGGGTGGTCACCGACGACGAGGCCCGCGCCGAACTGGCCGCCGAGCCGTACAAGCTGGAACTCATCGGCATCAAGGGCTCCTCCGCCGGATCCGAGGACGGCGCCGACGTCGAGGTGGGCGGCGGCGAGCTGACCATCTACGACAACCTCGACCCCAAGACCGGCGACCTGTGCTGGAAGGACCTCTGCCGCGGCCCGCACCTGCCCAGCACCCGCGCCATCCCGGCGTTCAAGCTGATGCGCAACGCCGCCGCCTACTGGCGCGGCAGCGAGCGCAACCCGCAGCTCCAGCGGATCTACGGCACCGCCTGGCCGACCAGGGACGAGCTCAAGGCCCACCTGGACTTCCTCACCGAGGCCGAGAAGCGCGACCACCGCAAGCTCGGCGCCGAACTGGACCTGTTCTCCTTCCCGGACGAGCTGGGCTCGGGCCTGGCCGTCTTCCACCCCAAGGGCGGGGTGATCCGCAAGGAGATGGAGGCGTACTCGCGGCGCCGCCACGAAGAGGCCGGCTACGAGTTCGTCAACACCCCGCACATCACCAAGGCCAAGCTCTTCGAGACCTCCGGCCACCTGCCGCACTACGCCGAGGGCATGTTCCCCCCCATGGAGTTCGAGGGGCAGGACTACTACCTCAAGGCCATGAACTGCCCGATGCACAACCTGATCTTCGACGCGCGCGGCCGCTCGTACCGGGAACTGCCGCTGCGGCTCTTCGAGTTCGGCACGGTCTACCGGTTCGAGAAGTCCGGCGTGGTACACGGCCTGACCCGGGCCCGCGGCTTCACCCAGGACGACTCGCACATCTACTGCACCAAGGAGCAGGTGCCCGACGAACTGGACTCGCTGCTCACCTTCGTGCTGAACCTGCTGCGGGACTACGGGCTCAGCGACTTCTACCTGGAGCTGTCGACCCGGGGCGACTCGGACAAGTTCATCGGCGGCGACGAGGAGTGGGCCGAGGCCACCGAGCAGCTGCGGCAGGCGGCCGGGAAGCAGGGCCTGGAACTGGTCATGGACCCGGGCGGCGCGGCCTTCTACGGGCCGAAGATCTCCGTGCAGGCCAAGGACGCGATCGGCCGGACCTGGCAGATGTCCACGATCCAGGTGGACTTCCAGCAGCCGGCCCGCTTCCACCTGGAGTACACCGCGGCCGACGGCTCCCGGCAGCAGCCGGTGATGATCCACCGGGCGCTCTTCGGCTCCATCGAGCGGTTCTTCGCGGTACTGCTGGAGCACTACGCGGGCGCCTTTCCGGCCTGGCTCGCGCCCGTCCAGGCGGTCGGCATCCCGGTCGGGGACGCGCATGTGCCCTACCTGCGGGAGTTCGCCGAGGAGGCGAAGCGCAAGGGCCTGCGGGTCGAGGTGGACGCCGCCTCGGACCGGATGCAGAAGAAGATCAGGAACCACCAGAAGCAGCGGGTGCCGTTCATGGTCATCGTCGGCGACGAGGACATGTCCAACGGCACGGTGTCCTTCCGCTACCGCGACGGCTCGCAGGAGAACGGGATCCCCCGCGACCTGGCGCTGGCGAAGCTGGTGGACGTGGTGGAGCGGCGCGTCCAGGTCTGACCCGCCGGTCGGTACGGCCGAGGGAGGCCCCCGGCGCGCTGTCCGCTCAGCGCGCCGGGGGCAGCTGCTCGTCGCCCCTGGCGAACGTCTGGATCAGCCAGGAGGAGAACGCCCCGGCCACCGCGCCCAGCAGGGCCAGGCCGCAGACCATCAGACCGGCGGCGACGACCCGGCCGAGCGGGGTCACCGGGGTGACGTCGCCGTAGCCGACCGTGGTGAGCGTCGAGCACGCCCACCAGACCGAGTCGCCGAAGGTGCGGATGGTGGCCCCCGGGGCGCCGCGCTCCTGCTGGTAGACCGCCAGCGCGGCGACGAAGCCGAGCAGCACCGCGGTCGTACCGGCGTAGGCGATGACGCGGCCGTACAGGCTCAGCCGGGGCTCGTCGCGGCGCTGCTGCACCGCGTCGTAGAGGCGGATGACCCGCAACGGCCGCAGCAGCGGCAGTGCCAGGACCACCGTGTCGAGCGGATGGCGGCGCACGTACGCCAGGAACCGCCGCGGGCCGCCCAGCCGCCAGCGGACCGCGTAGTCGGCGGTGAAGAGCGCCCAGGACCCGTACGTGACGGCAGGAGCCAGGTCCACGGCGGCCGGTGGCAGGCCGCGGGCCAGCACCTGGAGTGTGTGGGAGCCCAGCTACAGCAGGGAGACCGCGAACAGTGGGAGCTCGGCGCGGGCCTCCCAGCGGGACAGGCGCCGGTCGGCGTCCATCCGCCCAGGATCGCGGTCGCGGTCGCCGGACAGGGCCGCCGACACGCTCGCGGGGGGTGAAGTCCTATGCTGATCGGCATGACGAGTGAGCCGGAACACCAGAACGGGGTGGGGGAGCCGGACGCGTTCCAGCGGCTGTGGACCCCGCACCGGTTGGCGTACATCCAGGGCGAGAACAAGCCCACCGGTCCGGGTGCCGGGGACGGTTGCCCGTTCTGCGCGATTCCGGCGACGTCGGACGAGGAGGGGCTGATCATCCGGCGCGGCGGGCACGTGTACGCGGTGCTCAACCTCTACCCGTACAACAGCGGGCACCTCATGGTGGTGCCCTACCGGCACGTCGCCGACTACACCGACCTGGACGCGGACGAGACGGCGGAGCTGGCCGAGCTGACCAAGCAGGCGATGACGGCGCTGCGCGCGGCCTCGGGCGCGCACGGGTTCAACATCGGGATGAACCAGGGCGCGGTGGCGGGCGCCGGCATCGCCGCGCATCTGCACCAGCACGTGGTGCCGCGTTGGGGCGGCGACATGAACTTCATGCCGGTGGTGGGCCATACGAAGGTGCTACCGCAACTGCTGGCCGACACCCGCAAGATCCTGGCCGACGCCTGGCGGGCGTAGCCGCCCGTGCGGGCCCCGTTCCGGTGGCCGCCCGCCGCCCCCTGAGAGGGCGCGGGGGGCGGCAGCACACGGCGGGACCGGGCGGCCCCGCGGCTCAGACGTCGTACGCGTCGGCCTTCTTGGGGTCCATGCCGGGGGTGAGTCCGCCGCCGACGCCGGTGGTGTCGACGCCGTTGTCGTCCATGACCTGCACGACCGCGTCGTGCACGGCCCGCAGCACGGGGGTGGCGCTGCGCAGCGCGTCGTCGGCCATGAAGCGGTGGTCCCAGGGCTGGCCGGCCCAGGTGTGCCGCAGGCCGAACGGCTCGGGCAGCTTCAGGCTGCCGCCCAGGTTGTCCAGTATGTGGGGGAACCAGGTCAGCGGGGCGCGGGCGGCCAGCCGGACCACCTCCGCGGAGTCGATCAGCGGCAGCTTGACGGTCTTGGTCTCCCAGGCACGTATCGGCTTGGGCGTCTTCTTCTCCAGTCCGGGCGGCCCGGAGGTGAACAGCCCGTGGATGGGCCCGAGCGCGTACCCGCTGACCTCGGCCTGCAAGGTCGCGCCCAGCACCGTGACGGTCACCATGAAGGTAACCACCAGATTGCCGTCGTAGAGGACGAACTGGATGCCCAGGTAGTGCCGGCTGCCCTTGCCGAACTGCTGCTCGTTGCAGATTCGCTGGATCTCGGCGTCCTTGACGGTGTAGCCGTCGACCTCCGAGCCGCTGGGGCGGCTGATCGAGCCGGCGCCGGCGCCGATCGGGATCACCACCCAGTTGCGTACCGACAGCTTGGAGAAGCCGCCGGTGTGCAGCGGTGTGCGCTCCAGCATCCGCAGACGGTCGTGGATCGCGCGGAC
Organism: Streptomyces sp. ITFR-21; assembly: GCF_031844685.1. Classification (NCBI taxonomy): domain Bacteria; kingdom Bacillati; phylum Actinomycetota; class Actinomycetes; order Kitasatosporales; family Streptomycetaceae; genus Actinacidiphila; species Actinacidiphila sp. ITFR-21. The sequence goes on along the minus strand of NZ_CP134605.1, from coordinate 773,534 downwards.
CACGTCCCAGCTGCGGAAGGGGTTGATGTCGGCCACGTCCTTGCGCGGTTTGAGCTGCTCCGCCATCTGCCAGACGCCCCAGCGCTGGCCCATGCCGAGTATGCCGCGCGGCCCCGCGTAGAACACGACGTTGCTGCTCTGCTCGGCGTCGAGCCGGGCGAAGGACTGCCGCAGCGTCTCGGCGCGCACCTCGTCGGGGCTGCGCGGCACCGCGCTGGGGATCTTGGCCCCGATACCGCTGCCCTTGGCCAGCGCGCCCCAGCCCTCGCGAAGCTCCCTCGCGGTGCGCTCGCAGATGCGCTTGGCCCAGTACCAGCCGATGACCGGCGCGATCATCAGTACCCGGAAGTACTCGCGCCAGAAACCGGTGAACGGCGGCCGGACGGCGAGCAGCACCGTGAAGCCGATCGCCACCGCGATGACCAGGCCGCCCATGGATCCCACCCGCTTGCCGTTGCCGCGCATGGTGGCCAGCGAGCGGCGCAGCTGGAAGGCGCCCAGCCAGAGCAGCACGCCGGGCAGGAAGAGCAGGCCGAAGCCGCACATCAGGGCGGTCAGCCGGGTGTCGCGCTCCTTGCGGATGCGGATGGCCGCCAGGCAGTGCTGCACGACGGTCTGCGGCTCGATACCGAAGGACTGCACCACCTGGTCCCGGCCGGCGCCGAGCATCCGGTTCTGCACCGCGCGGGCCCACGCCTCACCGAGGGTCGGCGCGAACAGCGACAGCCGGGGCGCGGAGACGGCCGAGCCGTCGTGGATGTCGACCAGGGCGGTGACCGGTGCGGCGTCCCGGTACGCCACGGAGGCGAGCGCCTGCGTGGCGGCCGTCTCGCCGTCCATCCCGGTCAGCGGGACCTGCGCCCCCGGGCTGAAGTCGAACCCGTTCGTCACCGCGGCCCCCAACCGGTCCGATACCGCCCACCAGCACAACCAGGACAACACGCTCGCGGTACGGCGACGCCCGGCACGGCGCGGCGCAGCACAACGGCTCCCACCGGCCCATTCCCCACGGACCGTCACATCACACGTTCGGAGCAGTCACCACACTAGCGGCGCGACCCCCGCCGGGTGGCCGAGCGCGGTCGATTGCCCCTGGAAGGACGGCAGTACGTGCCCGGTCGGCCGCCCAACGGACGGTTTTCAGCCTGCCCGGCCGGCCGACCGACCGACCGGCAACCCGGCGGCTCGGAGGTCCGGAGGTCCGGGAGACGTGCCGCCGGGGCGGCGGTCCGCGCGGGCCCCGACCCCGCCGCGGTCCCCGCCGCCGCGACCGCGGGGCCGCCGCGCTCGGAGGCGGCCGCGGGGGACGGGGACGATGCCACACGCGTCACCTGCTCCGGGGCTGGCTACGATGGCCCTCCGGCGGCCCGACCAACCGCCCCGCTCCAGCCGCTGTCCCCGTGTTTTGTCCCTGTGTGTTTCCTGTGCTCCGTATGTTCCGATCCACCGACCCGTCGGGAAGGCCATGCTGAACAAGTACGCGCGTGCGTTCTTCACGCGTGTTCTCACGCCGTTCGCCGCTTTTCTCATCCGCAAGGGGGTCAGCCCCGACGCGGTGACCCTGATCGGCACCGCGGGAGTCGTCGCCGGCGCGCTGGCCTTCTACCCCAGGGGCGAGTTCTTCTGGGGCACCGTCGTCATCACGCTGTTCGTCTTCTCCGACCTGGTGGACGGCAACATGGCCCGCCAGATGGGCCGCTCCAGCCGCTGGGGGGCCTTCCTGGACTCCACCTTGGACCGGGTCGCCGACGGAGCCGTCTTCGGCGGCCTGGCCCTGTGGTACGCGGGCGGCGGCAACGACCTGGTGCTGTGCGCGGTGTCCATCTTCTGCCTCGCCAGCGGCCAGGTGGTGTCCTACACCAAGGCCCGCGGCGAGGCGATCGGCCTGCCCGTCAACGTCAACGGCCTGGTGGAGCGCTCCGAGCGGCTGGTGATCACCCTGGTGCTGTGCGGCCTGTCCGGCTTCCACCGGACCTTCGGCGTGCCCGGTATCCAGTGGCTGCTGCCGATCGCCCTGTGGGTCGTCGCGGTGGGCAGCCTGATCACCCTGGTCCAGCGGGTGGTCACGGTCCGCCGGGAGTCCGCCGAGGCGGAAGCCGCCCAGGCCCGCGAGGTCGCAGAACACGGGAGCGGCGCGTGAAGGAACGCCTCACCGACGGGCTGTACGGACTGGGCTGGGGCGCCGTCAGGACGCTGCCGGAACCCGCCGCACGGGCGCTCGGCCGGACCGTCGCCGACCTGGCGTGGCGGCGGCGCGGCGAGGGCGTACGGCGTCTGGAGGCGAACCTCGCCCGGGTGGTGCCGGAGGCGGGCCCGCAGGGGCTGCGGGAGCTGTCCCGGGCGGGCATGCGCTCGTACCTGCGGTACTGGATGGAGTCCTTCCGGCTGCCGGCCTGGAGCAAGGAGCGGATCCGCGGCGGCTTCGACCCCGCCGACGTGCACTACCTGACCGACGGGCTGGCGGCCGGGCGCGGGGTGGTCCTGGCGCTGCCGCACATGGGCAACTACGACCTGGCGGGCGCCTGGGTCACCACCAGGCTGGAGACGCCGTTCACCACCGTCGCCGAGCGGCTCAGGCCCGAGACGCTCTACGACCGGTTCGTCGCCTACCGGGAGGGCCTCGGCATGGAGGTGCTGCCGCACACCGGCGGCGCCGCCTTCGGCACCCTGGCCCGGCGGCTGCGGGCCGGCGGCCTGGTCTGCCTGGTCGCCGACCGCGACCTGTCGGCCGGCGGCGTCGAGGTCGACTTCTTCGGCGAGCGGACCCGGATGCCCGCCGGGCCGGCGATGCTCGCCCAGCAGACCGGGGCGCTGCTGCTGCCGGTCACCCTCTGGTACGACGCGTCACCCGTCATGCAGGGCCGGGTGCACCCGCCGGTCCCGGTGCCCGAGGGCGGCGACCGGCCGTACCGCACCAGGGTGATGACGCAGGCGCTGGCCGACGCGTACGCCTCCGGCATCGCCGGCCACCCGCAGGACTGGCACATGCTGCAGCGGCTGTGGCTCGCCGACCTGCCGCCGCGGCCCGCCGACGTCGCCGGCGCCACCGGTCCCGTGGCCGGGCCCGCCGTCTCTCCCGCGCCGCCCGCCGACTCCGCCGACTCCGCCGGGCCCGCCGCCGACTCCGCCCCCGCCTCCCCGGCCGACCGCCCCGGAACGGAGAGCCCGTGAGGATCGGGATCGTCTGCCCGTACTCCTGGGACGTCCCCGGAGGTGTCCAGTTCCACATCCGCGACCTCGCCGAGCACCTGATCCGGCTCGGGCACGAGGTGTCCGTACTGGCCCCCGCCGACGACGAGACGCCGCTGCCGCCGTACGCGGTCTCCGCCGGCCGGGCGGTGCCGGTGCCGTACAACGGCTCGGTGGCCCGGCTGAACTTCGGCTTCCTGTCCGCCGCGCGGGTACGCCGCTGGCTGCACGACGGGAACTTCGACGTCGTGCACATCCACGAGCCGACCTCGCCCTCCCTCGGCCTGCTCGCCTGCTGGGCCGCGCAGGGCCCGATCGTGGCCACCTTCCACACGTCCAACCCGCGGTCGCGGGCGATGATCGCCGCGTACCCGATCCTGCAGCCCGCGCTGGAGAAGATCCGGGCCCGGATCGCGGTCAGCGAGTACGCCCGGCGCACCCTGGTGGAACACCTGGGCGGCGACGCGGTGGTCATCCCCAACGGGGTCGACGTCGACTTCTTCGCCCGCGCCGAGCCGCGCGACCAGTGGCAGGGCGACACGATCGGCTTCATAGGGCGCATCGACGAGCCGCGCAAGGGGCTGCCGGTGCTGATGAGGGCACTGCCGAAGATCCTCGCCGCACGCCCCGGCACGCGGCTGCTGGTCGCCGGGCGCGGCGACCAGCAGGAGGCGGTGGAGGCGCTGCCGCCGGCGGCCAGGCGGCAGGTGGAGTTCCTCGGCACGGTCACCGACGAGGACAAGGCGCGGCTGCTGCGCAGCGTGGACCTGTACGTGGCGCCCAACACCGGGGGCGAGTCCTTCGGGATCATCCTGGTGGAGGCGATGTCGGCGGGCGCGCCCGTGCTGGCCAGCGACCTCGACGCCTTCGCCCAGGTGCTCGACCAGGGGGCGGCCGGCGAGCTGTTCACCAACGAGGACGCGGACGCGCTGGCCGCCGCCGCGGTCCGGCTGCTGGGCGACCCGGACCGGCGCGCCGGGCTGCGTACCCGGGGCAGCGCCCACGTCCGCCGCTTCGACTGGTCCGTCGTCGGCGCCGACATCCTCGCCGTCTACGAGACGGTCACCGACGGCGCGGCCCGCGTCGCCACGGACGAACGCACCGGTTTCCGCGCCCGCTTCGGCCTCGCCAGGGACTGACCGGCCGCGCGGGCGCACCGGTTGCCCGCCGCGGACCCAGGACGGAACCGCGCCGGCCGAAGGTGAGGGCCCCGGGCGCGGCCGTGGCGGGACGGGCCGCGGGCGGCCGGCCACCGGCCGTGCCGCGGTTGCCCGCCGTGCCACCGGCGGGTGTCCGGCGCGGTCGCCGGAGGAGCGGCGGGCAACGGCGGGGGTAGCCTTGCGGCCCGTGAGCACCATCATCTGGGTCGCGCTGGCGATCGTCGCGATCGGGCTGTACCTGAGCTGGACGGCCGGCCGGCTCGACCGGCTGCACGCGCGGATCGACGCCGCGCGGGCCGCGCTCGACGCGCAGCTGGTGCGGCGGGCGTCCGTCGCACAGGAGTTGGCGACCGCCGGCGTACTGGACCCGGCCGCCTCGATCGTGCTGTACGAAGCCGCGCACGCGGCCCGGCAGGCCGACGCCGAACAGCGGGAAGTGGCCGAGAGCGCGCTCAGCCAGGCGCTGCGGGCGGTGTTCCCCGACACGGAAGCGGTCGCCGAGGTACGCGAGGCGCCCGGCGGCACCGCCGCGATCGGTGAACTGACCCAGGCCGTACGGCGGGTGCCCATGGCCCGGCGGTTCCACAACGACGCGGTCCGAGCCGCCCGCGCCGTCCGCGAGCACCGCGTGGTGCGCTGGTTCCACCTGGCCGGACACGCCCCCTTCCCGCTCGCCTTCGAGATGGACGACGAACCGCCCGCCGCCCTCACCACCGACGGCGGCGCGAGCGCGCTGTGAGGCGGCCGGGGAGCCACCCGCGGCGGATTGGCCCTTTCCGGTCGCCCCCCGCCGCCGGAGGATGACCGTAAGAGCCACCTTTCGTCAGGAGTGAGGCCACCGTGTCCATCGCACCGTCCACCGCCACCAGCCCCGAGACCGGCACCGCACGTGTGAAGCGCGGTATGGCCGAGCAGCTCAAGGGCGGCGTGATCATGGACGTCGTCACCCCGGAACAGGCCAAGATCGCCGAGGACGCCGGCGCGGTCGCGGTCATGGCCCTGGAGCGGGTGCCCGCCGACATCCGCAAGGACGGCGGGGTGGCCCGGATGTCCGACCCCGACATGATCGACGGCATCATCGGCGCCGTCTCCATCCCGGTGATGGCCAAGTCCCGCATCGGCCACTTCGTCGAGGCCCAGGTGCTGCAGGCGCTCGGCGTCGACTACATCGACGAGTCCGAGGTCCTCACCCCCGCCGACGAGGTCAACCACTCCGACAAGTGGGCCTTCACCACCCCCTTCGTCTGCGGCGCCACCAACCTCGGCGAGGCGCTGCGCCGGATCTCCGAGGGCGCGGCCATGATCCGCTCCAAGGGCGAGGCCGGCACCGGCAACGTCGTCGAGGCGGTCCGCCACCTGCGGCAGATCAAGGGCGAGATCTCCCGGCTGCGCGGCCTGGACAACAACGAGCTGTACGCCGCGGCCAAGGAGCTGCGCGCCCCGTACGAACTGGTCAGGGAGGTCGCCGAGCTGGGCAGGCTGCCGGTCGTGCTGTTCTCGGCCGGCGGTGTGGCCACCCCCGCCGACGCCGCCCTGATGCGGCAGCTCGGCGCCGAGGGCGTCTTCGTCGGCTCCGGCATCTTCAAGTCCGGCGACCCGGCCAAGCGCGCCGCCGCCATCGTCCGCGCCACCACCTTCTTCGACGACCCCAAGGTGGTCGCGGACTCCTCCCGCAACCTCGGCGAGGCCATGGTCGGCATCAACATCGACACCCTGCCGGAGACCGAGCGCTACGCCGGCCGCGGCTGGTGACCCCGTCATGACGAGCACCCCCACCATCGGCGTCCTCGCCCTCCAGGGCGACGTACGGGAGCACCTGGCGGCGCTGGCCGCGGCCGGCGCCGCGACCGCGCAGGTCCGGCGGCCCGAGGAACTCGCCGCGGTGGACGGCCTGGTGATCCCCGGCGGCGAGTCCACCACCATCTCCAAGCTGGCCGCGCTGTTCGGCCTGACCGAGCCGCTGCGCGCCGCCATCGGGGGCGGGCTCCCGGTCTACGGCACCTGCGCCGGTCTGATCATGCTCGCCGACAAGATCCTCGACCCCCGGTCCGGACAGGAGACCTTCGGCGGCATCGACATGATCGTCCGCCGCAACGCCTTCGGCCGGCAGAACGAGTCCTTCGAGGCGTTCGTCGACGTCCGGGGGGTCGACGGCGGCCCGGTGGAGGGGGTCTTCATCCGCGCCCCCTGGGTGGAGTCGGTCGGCGCCGGCACCGAGGTGCTCGCCGAGCACGGCGGCCACATCGTCGCCGTCCGGCAGGACAACGTCCTGGCGACCTCGTTCCACCCCGAGCTGACCGGGGACCACCGGGTCCATGAACTCTTCGTGGACACGGTGCGGGCTTCCGGCTGACGCTCTCCCGGTAGGATCGGCCGCGCGACGAAAGAACAGCAATGGGTGACGCGAAGGAGACAGTCGGATGTCCGGCCACTCTAAATGGGCTACGACCAAGCACAAGAAGGCCGTGATCGATGCCAAGCGCGGCAAGCTCTTCGCGAAGCTGATCAAGAACATCGAGGTCGCGGCCCGCACCGGCGGCGCCGACCCGGACGGCAACCCGACGCTTTTCGACGCCATCCAGAAGGCGAAGAAGAGCTCGGTACCGAACAAGAACATCGACAGCGCGGTCAAGCGCGGGTCCGGCCAGGAGGCCGGCGGCGCGGACTACCAGACGATCATGTACGAGGGCTACGGGCCGAACGGCGTCGCGGTCCTCATCGAGTGCCTGACCGACAACCGCAACCGCGCCGCCTCCGACGTCCGGGTCGCCATGACCCGCAACGGCGGTTCGATGGCCGACCCCGGTTCGGTGTCCTACCTGTTCAACCGCAAGGGCGTCGTCATCGTCCCCAAGGGCGAGCTGGGTGAGGACGACGTCCTGGGCGCGGTGCTGGACGCGGGCGCCGAGGAGGTCAACGACCTCGGTGAGTCCTACGAGGTGATCAGCGAGGCCACCGACCTGGTGCCGGTCCGCAAGGCCCTCCAGGAGGCCGGGATCGACTACGACTCGGCCGACGCGAACTTCCTGCCCACCATGCAGGTCGAGCTGGACGAGGAAGGCGCGCGGAAGATCTTCAAGCTGATCGACGCGCTGGAGGACAGCGACGACGTGCAGAACGTCTTCGCCAACTTCGACGTCTCGGACGAGGTCATGGAGAAGGTCGACGCCTGACGCGCACCGGCCTTCGCCGTACGAGGGCGGGCATGACGGGACACACCCCCGTCGTGCCCGCCCTCGCTGTCGGTGCGAACCGATAGCCTGCACGAACCGATGAGCGAGGGAAGGGGGGCGCGATGCGGGTGCTCGGCGTGGACCCGGGGCTGACCCGGTGCGGAGTGGGCGTGGTGGACGGCGCCGCGGGCCGCCCGCTGGCGATGGCCGGCGTCGGGGTCGTCCGCACCCCCGCGGACACGGCGATCGGCGACCGGCTGGTGCTGATCGAGCGCGGCCTGGAGGCGTGGCTGGACGAGTTCCGGCCCGAGGCGGTCGCCGTGGAGCGGGTGTTCAGCCAGCACAACGTGCGGACCGTGATGGGCACCGCGCAGGCCAGCGCGGTGGCCATCCTGTGCGCGTCCCGGCGCGGCCTGCCGGTGCACCTGCACACCCCCAGCGAGGTCAAGGCCGCCGTCACCGGCAGCGGGCGCGCCGACAAGGCCCAGGTCGGCGCCATGGTCACCCGGCTGCTGCGGCTGGACGCCCCGCCCAAGCCCGCCGACGCCGCCGACGCGCTGGCGCTGGCCATCTGCCACATCTGGCGCGGCACCGCCGCCGGCCGCCTGGAGCGGGCCGTCGCCGCGCACAGGACCGCACGAACCCAGGAGCCCGCCACGTGATCGCCTTCGTCAGCGGCCCGGTCGCCGCCCTCGCCCCGGACACCGCGGTCATCGAGGTCGGCGGCGTCGGCATGGCCGTGCAGTGCGCGCCCGGCACCCTGGCCGCGCTGCGCGTCGGCCAGCCCGCGCGGCTGGCCACCTCGCTGGTGGTCCGCGAGGACTCGCTGACCCTCTACGGCTTCGCGGACGACGACGAGCGGCAGGTCTTCGAGCTGCTCCAGACCGTCAGCGGGGTCGGGCCGCGGCTGGCGCAGACCATGCTGGCCGTGCACAGCCCGGACGCGCTGCGGGCCGCGGTGGCCGCCGGCGACGAGAAGGCGCTGACGGCGGTGCCCGGCATCGGCAAGAAGGGCGCTCAGCGGCTCCTGCTGGAGCTGAAGGACCGGCTGGGTGCCCCGGTGGGTCCGGGCGCATCCCGCGGCCCCGGCAGCCCCGTGAGCCCCTCCTGGCACGAACAGCTGCATGCCGCCCTGCTTGGCCTCGGCTACGCCCCCAGGGAGGCCGACGAGGCGGTCGCCGCCGTCACCCCGCAGGCCGAGGCCGCCGCCCAGCCGAACGTGGGCAGCCTGCTGCGCGCCGCCCTGCAGACCCTCAACCGCACCCGCTGAGCAGGCTCCGCTGACCGCTGACCGCTGACCGCTGACCGCTGACCGCCACCGAGCCGCGGGTCCGCCGACCCGCCTCCGTAAGCAAGCCGCCCGCCGACCCGACGAGAGACGACGATGAACTGGGACGACGCCACCGCCGAGCCGGAGCGACTGGTCGGCTCCGCCGCCGACCGCGAGGACCAGGCGGTGGAGGCGGCGCTGCGGCCCAAGGACCTCGGGGAGTTCATCGGGCAGGAGCGGGTCCGCCAGCAGCTCGACCTGGTGCTCAAGGCGGCCCGGCAGCGCGGCGCAACCGCCGACCACGTCCTGCTCTCCGGGGCCCCCGGCCTCGGCAAGACCACCCTGTCGATGATCATCGCGGCCGAGATGGGCGCGCCGATCCGGATCACCTCGGGCCCGGCCATCCAGCACGCCGGCGACCTCGCCGCGATCCTGTCCTCGCTCCAGGACGGCGAGGTGCTCTTCCTCGACGAGATCCACCGGATGTCCCGGCCGGCCGAGGAGATGCTCTACATGGCGATGGAGGACTTCCGGGTCGACGTGATCGTCGGCAAGGGCCCGGGGGCCACCGCGATCCCGCTGGAACTGCCGCCCTTCACCCTGGTCGGCGCCACCACCAGGGCCGGCCTGCTGCCGCCGCCGCTGCGCGACCGGTTCGGCTTCACCGGCCACATGGAGTTCTACGCCCCCGCCGAACTGGAACGGGTGATCCACCGCTCGGCCGGGCTGCTGGACGTGGAGGTGGCCGCCGACGGCGCCGCCGAGATCGCCGGGCGCTCCCGCGGCACCCCGCGGATCGCCAACCGGCTGCTGCGCCGGGTCCGCGACTACGCGCAGGTCAGGGCCGACGGGGTGATCACCAGGGAGATCGCCGGGCAGGCCCTGGAGGTGTACGAGGTGGACGAGCGCGGCCTGGACCGGCTGGACCGGGCGGTGCTGCACGCCCTGCTGAAGCTGTTCGGCGGCGGCCCGGTCGGCCTGTCGACGCTCGCGGTCGCGGTCGGCGAGGAGCGGGAGACGGTGGAGGAGGTCGCCGAGCCGTTCCTGGTCCGGGAGGGCCTGCTGGCCCGCACGCCCCGGGGCCGGGTGGCCACCCGGGCGGCCTGGACGCACCTCGGACTGGTGCCGCCGCAGGGCGCCGGGGGAGCCGGGACAGGTTTGGCGGGACCGGGACAGAGCGGGCTGTTCGGCGGGTGACCCCGGATGGACTCGTCCGTTCAGGAACCCCGGTGCGATGCTTGGCGTTGTTCCAGCGGCGAGCCAGCGCTTAGACTCCGCCGACGCCCTTCCTCCGGATCGGCACCCACATCCCGAAACCCAGGCCGACCCCCACCGCCGGCCGCGCGAAGGAACGTCCATACCGTGAATCCCGTCACTCTCCTCCCCTTGATCCTGATCGTCGGCGTCATGTTCATGATGACGCGGTCGGCGAAGAACAAGCAGCGTCAGGCCGCGACCATGCGCAACCAGATGGAACCGGGCGCGGGCGTCCGTACCATCGGTGGCCTCTACGCCGTGGTCAAGGAGGTCAACGACGAGACGGTGCTCCTTGAGCTGACCGACGGCGTGCACGCGCACTTCGCGAAGAACGCCATCGGCACGGTGCTCAGCGAGGCGGAGTTCAACCGCATCGTGCACGGTATCGAGCCGGAGGAGCTCGACGACGACGAGACGGCCGACGCCGTCGAGGCGGACGGCGAGGACGCCCCGGAGACGGTGGACGCGTCCGGTCCGGACGACGCACACCCCGATCTCCTCAAGAAGGACACCGGGGACGCCCATGCCGACGAGAACGTCGACCTGAGCAAGGCCGGGGAGGCGCGGGGGCAGGACGGCTCCGGCGCCGGCTCCAAGTAGGGTCCGGCTCTCACATCACTCGTGGCCACCCCCTGGGCGCGCAGGCCCGGGGGCGGTAGGACAGGGAGAATCAAGAAGGTGGCAGCAGCCAAGAAGGGCCGCAGGTCCACGGGGAGCCAGGGGTATCCCGGGCGCTCCCTGGCCGTGATCCTCATCGCATTGGTGGCGCTGACCGGAGGGATCTTCCTCTCCGGCCACAAGACCCCCCGGTTGGGCATCGACCTCGCGGGCGGTGTCAGCATCACGCTGACCGCCAAGCCCCATCAGGGCGACGCGGTCAACAAGACCAACATGGACACCGCGGTCAACATCATCAACCAGCGGGTCAACGGGTTGGGCGTCTCCGAGGCCGAGGTGCAGACCCAGGGGTCGAGCACGATCATCGTGGACATCCCCAAGGGCACCAACGCCGACCAGGCCGAGAAGCAGGTGGGCACCACCGCCCAGCTCTACTTCCGGCAGGTGCTGCAGGAGCTTCCGGGTACGCCCACCACGCCCAGCCCCTCCGCGACCCCGTCCGGCGGTGCGACGCCGAAGCCGTCCGGCTCGGCCACCTCCACGCCCTCCGGCGCCACGGCGGGTACCCCGAGCTCCACTCCCAGCTCCACCCCGACGACCGGCTCCAGCCCCCAGGGCCGGGCGGTCAGCGGCGCGCTCAAGGCCCCCACGCCGGTCCCGACGGCCACCCAGCCCACCCCGGGCGCCGCGGACACCCCGTCGCCGGCCACCACGCCCGGCGCCGCCGACACCTCCATTTCGGCCGCCCTGACCGACAAGCTCAACAAGCTGGACTGCAACGACCCCCAGCAGCGCGCCGAGGCCAGCACGGGCAGCAAGCCCACCGACCAGGTCGTCGCCTGCGGCCAGGTCGGCAAGCAGTGGTTCAAGTACGCGCTCGGCCCGTCCCTGATCGACGGCAAGAACGTCTCCGGCGCCAACTCCGCCTTCGACACCCAGCAGGGCAACGGGTGGGTCGTCAACCTCAGCTTCGACTCCAAGGGCGCCGGCCAGTTCACCAAGGTCACCGGCGACCTGGCCAGCCAGCAGCCGCCGAACAACCAGTTCGCCATCGACCTCGACGGCAACGTGGTCTCGGCCCCCTCGGTGGCCCAGGCCCTGTCCGGCGGCAGCGCCCAGATCTCCGGCAACTTCACCCAGCAGAGCGCCGACGACCTGGCCAACGTCCTCAAGTTCGGCTCGCTGCCGCTGTCCTTCCAGATCTCCGACCGGACCACCGTCTCCGCCGCCCTCGGCGGTGAGCAGTTGCGCGGCGGCCTGATCGCCGGCGCGGTCGGCCTGGCCCTCGTCGTGATCTACATGTTCGCCTACTACCGCGGCCTGGCCTCGGTGGCGATCGTCAGCCTCCTGGTCTCGGCCGCGCTGACCTACACGATCATGTGCCTGCTCGGCCAGGCGATCGGCTTCGCCCTCAACCTGCCGGCGGTCTGCGGCGCCATCGTGGCCATCGGTATCACCGCCGACTCCTTCATCGTGTTCTTCGAACGCATAAGGGACGAGCTGCGGGAGGGCCGCTCGCTCCAGCCGGCGGTGGCCCGCGGCTGGCCGCGCGCCCGGCGCACCATCCTGGTGTCGGACTTCGTGTCCTTCCTCGCCGCCGCGGTCCTCTACGTGGTCTCGGTCGGCAAGGTCCAGGGCTTCGCGTTCACCCTCGGCCTGACCACGGTGCTCGACGTCGTGGTGGTCTTCCTGTTCACCAAGCCGCTGATGACGATCCTGGCCCAGCGGCCGTTCTTCGCCCAGGGACACAAGTGGTCCGGCCTCGACCCGAAGAGCCTCGGCGTCAAGACCCCGCTGCGCCGTGTCCGCCGTACGCCCAGCACCGAGACGAAGGAAGCCTGATGTCCAAGCTCGGCAATCTCGGTCACCGGCTGCACCGGGGCGAGATCAGTTACGACTTCGTCGGCAAGCGCCGGATCTGGTACGGGGTCTCGATCCTGATCACGATCACCGCGATCATCGGGCTCGCCGTCAACGGGCTGAAGGAGGGCATCGAGTTCTCCGGCGGTGCCGACTTCACCACCCACAAGACGTCGCTGTCCGTCTCGGACGTCCAGAACAAGATCGCCGGGGACACCGGCGGCAACGACCCCACCGTGCAGAAGCTCGGCAACGGCAGCATCCGCATCCAGGTCGGCGGGGTGTCCACCGACCAGTCCAAGACGATCCAGGCGGCGATCGCCAAGGACCTGGGCATGCCCACGGCCCAGATCGACGCCGAGATCGTCGGCCCCAGCTGGGGTCAGGAGATCTCCAAGAAGGCCCTGGAAGGTCTGATCATCTTCCTGGTGCTGGTGGTCATCTACCTGGCCATCGCCTTCGAGTGGCGGATGGCCGTGGCCGCGCTGGTCGCGCTGCTGCACGACCTCACCATCACCACCGGCGTGTACGCCCTGGTCGGCTTCGAGGTCACCCCGGGTACGGTCATCGGTCTGCTGACGATCCTCGGTTACTCCCTCTACGACACCGTCGTCGTCTTCGACGGTCTGAAGGAAGCCAGCAAGGACATCACCAAGCAGAACCGCTTCACGTACAGCGACATCGCCAACCGCAGCCTCAACGGCACCCTGGTGCGGTCCATCAACACCACGGTGGTGGCGCTGCTGCCGGTGGCCGCGCTGCTGTTCATCGGCGGCGGCATCCTCGGCGCCGGCACGCTCAACGACATCGCGCTCGCGCTGTTCGTCGGCCTCACCGCCGGCGCGTACTCCTCGATCTTCATCGCGACCCCGATCGTCGCGGACTTCAAGGAGCGCGACCCGCAGATCAAGGCGCTGCGCAAGCGGGTGCTGGCCAAGAGGGCGGCCGACGCGACCAAGGCCCGGCTGGCCGCCGAGAACGGCGAGCCGGTACCCGCCGAGGACGGCGAGGACGAGCGGGGTGCGGCGGACGACGGGCTCGCCGACGACGAGCAGGGCACCCCGGCGGCGGCCGGCGTGGTCGGCCCGCGCGGCCAGGGCACGGCGGCCGGCGGCAGCCGGCCGGCCCGCACCCAGCCGGCCAACCGCAACAACCGGGGCGGCCGCGGCCGCCCGTCGGGCAAGCGCCGCTGAGGCGCGAGCCCCCGCTCCACCACCCGTCGCCGCCCGGTCCCGTACAGGACCGGGCGGCGACGGCCGTTGCGCGGCGGCGACCCGGTACGTTGTGGACGCGCCCCCGCGGTATCCCCCGGCACCCGGCCCGAGCCGCGGGCCCCCGCGGAGGCCGGCCCGGTGCGCCGGAGACCCGAGCGCCCCGCGCCGGACCCCGGCCGGGCGCCGGACCGGACATCCCGCCGGTCACCCGACTGTTTCACCCGACCACACGCAGAACCGGAGAGACACACGCGATGACCACGACGGAAGCCTCCGCGGAGCTGCGGGAACTGCTGCTCTCCCGGATCCGCGACGTACCGGACTACCCGCAGCCCGGGGTGGTCTTCAAGGACATCACCCCGCTGCTCGCCGACCCCGTGGCGTTCAACGCGCTGGTGGACGCCCTCGCCGCGCTGTGCCGCCGGCACGCCGCCACCAAGGTGGTCGGCCTGGAGGCCCGCGGCTTCATCCTCGCCGCCCCCGCCGCGGCCCGCGCGCACCTGGGCTTCGTCCCGGTCCGCAAGGCCGGCAAGCTGCCCGGCGAGACCTTTGGGCAGAGCTACGACCTGGAGTACGGCACCGCCGAGATCGAGGTGCAGAAGGACGCCTTCGCGCCCAACGACCGGGTGCTGGTCATCGACGACGTCCTGGCCACCGGCGGCACCGCCGAGGCGTCCCTCGCGCTCGTCCGCCGGGCCGGCGCCACCGTCGCCGGAGTGGCCGTCCTGCTGGAGCTCGGTTTCCTCGGCGGTCGCGACCGGCTGGAGCGCGCCCTGTCCGGCGCCCCGCTGGACGCGATCGTCGCGATCTGACCGGAGCCGGGTGCCCGCGCGCCGGCCCGGACCGGCCCGGCGCCACCCGGGCGCCCGCGGGCCCGCCGGGGGGCGCGCGCCGCCCCGGCGGGCCGGCCGGGGCCTCCTTGCCCCGCTCGGGCGCCCGTCTCACGCCCTAGGCCGATATCATGGAGTTTCCAGCCGCGTGAGGAGTGCTCTTGCCAGACCAGGCCCAGCCACTCGACGCCGCAGGCGGGACCGAACCGGCGCGCGGCCGGTCGGACGCCCCCGCCCAGAGCGCGGGGAGCAAGGACGCCGCGGCCGAGCCGGCGGCCCTCCCGCAGCCGCCGCCCGGCGGCCCGGCGGCCGTCCGGCCGGTCCGTACGCCCGGCAGCGTGGCGCCCACCCGCCCCGGCGCCTCCTCCAGCCGGGTCCGCGCCCGGCTGGCGCGGCTCGGCGTGCAGCGGTCCAGCCCGTACAACCCGGTACTGGAGCCGCTGCTGCGGGTCGTGCGGGGCAACGACCCCAAGGGCGACAGCGCCCAGCTGCGGCAGATCGAGTCGGCGTACCAGGTGGCCGAGCGCTGGCACCGTGGCCAGAAGCGCAAGAGCGGCGACCCGTACATCACCCACCCGCTGGCCGTCACCACCATCCTGGCCGAGCTGGGCATGGACTCGGCCACGCTGATGGCCGGACTGCTGCACGACACCGTCGAGGACACCGAGTACGGCCTGGACACCCTGCGCCGCGACTTCGGCGACCAGGTGGCGCTGCTGGTGGACGGCGTGACCAAGCTGGACAAGGTCAAGTTCGGCGAGGCCGCGCAGGCCGAGACGGTCCGCAAGATGGTCGTCGCCATGGCCAAGGACCCGCGGGTGCTGGTCATCAAGCTCGCCGACCGGCTGCACAACATGCGGACCATGCGCTACCTCAAGCGCGACAAGCAGGAGAAGAAGGCCCGCGAGACGCTGGAGATCTACGCCCCGCTGGCCCACCGGCTGGGCATGAACACCATCAAGTGGGAACTGGAGGACCTCGCCTTCGCGATCCTCTACCCGAAGATGTACGACGAGATCGTCCGGCTGGTCGCCGAGCGCGCCCCCAAGCGGGACGAGTACCTCGCGGTCGTCACCGACCAGGTGCAGCAGGACCTGCGGGCGGCCAGGATCAAGGCCACCGTCACCGGCCGCCCCAAGCACTACTACAGCGTCTACCAGAAGATGATCGTCCGCGGCCGGGACTTCGCGGAGATCTACGACCTGGTCGGCATCCGGGTGCTGGTCGACACCGTCCGGGACTGCTACGCCGCGCTGGGCACCATCCACGCGCGGTGGAACCCGGTCCCCGGCCGGTTCAAGGACTACATCGCCATGCCCAAGTTCAACATGTACCAGTCGCTGCACACCACGGTGATCGGTCCCAGCGGCAAGCCGGTCGAGCTGCAGATCCGTACCTTCGACATGCACCGCAGGGCCGAGTACGGCATCGCCGCGCACTGGAAGTACAAGCAGGAGGCGGTGGCCGGCACCTCCAAGGTGCGCACCGACAGCCCGCGCTCGGACAAGAAGGACGACGCGGTCAACGACATGGCGTGGCTGCGCCAGCTGCTGGACTGGCAGAAGGAGACCGAGGACCCCGGCGAGTTCCTGGAGTCGCTGCGCTTCGACCTCTCGCAGAGCGAGGTCTTCGTCTTCACGCCCAAGGGCGACGTGATAGCGCTGCCGGCCGGTGCCACCCCGGTGGACTTCGCCTACGCGGTGCACACCGAGGTCGGCCACCGCACCATAGGCGCCCGGGTGAACGGCCGCCTGGTCCCGCTGGAGTCCACCCTCGACAACGGCGACACCGTGGAGGTCTTCACCTCCAAGGCGGCCGGCGCCGGGCCCTCCCACGACTGGCTGAGCTTCGTCAAGTCGCCGCGGGCCCGCAACAAGATCCGCGCCTGGTTCTCCAAGGAGCGCCGCGAGGAGGCCGTCGAGCACGGCAAGGACGCCATCGCCCGCGCGATGCGCAAGCAGAACCTGCCGATCCAGCGGGTGCTGACCGGCGACTCCCTGGTCACCCTCGCGCACGAGATGCGCTACCCCGACATCTCCGCGCTCTACGCGGCGATCGGCGAGGGGCACATCACCGCGCAGTCGGTGGTGCAGAAGCTGGTGGACGCGCTCGGCGGCGAGGAGGGCGCGACCGAGGACATCGCGGAGATCACCACCCCCACGCAGGGCCGCACCAAACGGCGGGCCAACGCCGACCCCGGGGTCATCGTCAAGGGCGTCAGCGACGTGTGGGTGAAGCTGTCGCGCTGCTGTACGCCGGTACCGGGCGATCCGATCATCGGCTTCGTCACCCGCGGCAACGGCGTATCGGTGCACCGTGCGGACTGCGTGAACGTGGAGGCGCTGTCGCAGCAGCCCGAGCGGATCATCGACGTCGAGTGGGCGCCCACCCAGTCCTCGGTCTTCCTGGTCGCCATCCAGGTCGAGGCGCTGGACCGGGCCCGGCTGCTCTCGGACGTCACCCGGGTACTGTCCGACCAGCACGTCAACATCCTGTCCGCGGCCGTCCAGACCTCCCGCGACCGGGTCGCCACCTCCCGCTTCACCTTCGAGATGGGCGATCCCAAGCACCTCGGGCATGTCCTGAAGGCCGTCCGCGGCGTGGAGGGCGTCTACGACGTCTACCGGGTCACCTCGGGCCGCCAGCGCTGACCGCACGGCGAAGGGGCGGGACCGGACCGGTCCCGCCCCCTTCGCCGTAGGGTCAGCGGCGGTCAGCCGCCGAACTCCTGCAAGCCCTTGAGCGCGGAGTCCAGCAGCGCCTGCCGCCCGTCCAACTCGGCCTGGAGCTTGTCGGCCTTCGCGGTGTTGCCCGCCGAGCGGGCCGCCTCGATCTGGCCCCGCAGTTTGTCCACGGCCGCCTGGAGCTGGCCGGTCAGGCCCGCGGCCCGCGCCCGCACCTCCGGGTTGGTGCGCCGCCACTCGGCTTCCTCGGACTCCGCGAGCGCCCGCTCCACGGTGTGCATCCGGGCCTCGATCCGCGGCCGGGCGTCGCGCGGCACATGGCCGATGGCCTCCCAGCGCTCGTTGAGGGAGCGGAACGCGGCCCTGGCGCTCTTCAGGTCGGTCACCGGCAGCAGCTTCTCCGCCTCGGTGACCAGCTCCTCCTTGAGCGCCAGATTGTCCCGCTCGCTGCTGTCGCGCTCGGCGAACACCTCGGAGCGGGCGGCGAAGAAGACGTCCTGGGCGCCGCGGAAGCGGTTCCACAGGTCGTCCTCGACCTCGCGCTGGGCGCGCCCGGCCGCCTTCCAGTCCGCCATCAGCTCCCGGTAGCGGGCCGCGGTGGGCCCCCAGTCCTTGGAGTCCGACAGCGACAGCGCCTCGGTGACCAGCTTCTCCTTGGTCCGCCGGGCCTCCTCGCGCTGCGCGTCCAGGGACGCGAAGTGCGCCTTTCGCCGCTTGGAGAACACCGAGCGGGCGTGGCTGAACCGGTGCCACAGCTCGTCGTCCGCCCTGCGGTCCAGCCGCGGCAGGCCCTTCCAGGTGTCGACCAGGGCCCGCAGCCGCTCGCCCGCGGTGCGCCACTGCTCGCTGTCGGCCAACTGCTCGGCCTCGGCGACCAGTTGCTCCTTGGCGCTCTTGGCCTCCTCGTTCTGCTTCGCCTTGGCGGCCTTGCGCTCCTCACGCCGGGAGTCCACCAGGGCGACCAGGGTGTCCAGACGCCTGCCCAGCGCCTCCAGGTCGCCAACCGCGTGCGCCTCGGTCACCTGGGACCGCAGGTGTTCGATCGCGGCCAGCGCGTCCTTGGGTGCGAGGTCGGTGGTCCGCACCCGCCGTTCCAGGAGGCCGATCTCGACGACGAGCCCCTCGTACTTGCGCTCGAAGTAGGCGAGGGCCTCCTGGGGGGAGCCCGCCTGCCACGAACCGACCTCCTTCTCCCCATCGGCCGTACGCACGTACACGGTCCCCGTCTCATCGACGCGGCCCCACGGGTCGCTGCTCACAGCGCCTCCTCCACGTGACGCCCCACCGAATCGCACCCGGCGGGCATCGTCCACAGTTTCTCTCCGGCCGGGCCGCACGCCCTGACCGGTCCAACGCCAACATAGGCGACCGGCGCCCCGGCTGTCCGCATCCGGTACGGGCCCCCGTCGCGATTCAGATACCGATCAGGTCTCGGCCCCGTGCCCCGCCCTGCTACGGGCGGTGGACACGGGGCCGGAGCGGTCGGGTACGGGCCGCGGGGAGGGTGGGGGCGGTCAGGACGCGGTGACGGTCGCCTTGTTGATCACCACGGTCGCGTTCGGGTGCCCGTCGCCCTGCCCGGAGTCCTCACCGGCGGCGGCGATCTTGGCGAGCACCTTCAGGCCGTCGGGGCTGATGGTGCCGAACGGGGTGTAGCTGGGCGCCAGCGGGCTGTCCTTGTACACCAGGAAGAACTGGCTGCCTCCGGTGTGCGCCTGGCCGGTGTTGGCCATGGCCACGGTGCCCGCGGGGTAGGTGACGCTGCCGCCGGCGGCCTTGCCGAACGCCGTCAGGTTCTCGTCGCCGATGGTGTAGCCGGGGCCGCCGCTGCCGGACGCCGTCGGGTCGCCGCACTGGAGCACGTAGATGCCCGAGGTGGTCAGCCGGTGGCACTTGGTGTGGTCGAAGAAGCCCTTGTCGGCCAGGAACTTGAAGGAGCTGACGGTCTCGGGGGCCTTCGCCGCGTCCAGCGCGATCGGGATGCTGCCGCACGTCGTCTGCAGGGTGAAGGTGTACTTGGCGGCCTTGTCGATCGTCAGCGCCGGCTCCTTCTTCCACTGCTGCGTCCCCGGCGAGCCCGCCGCGGGCTTCGCGCACGGGTCGGCGGCGGGCGCGGCACTGGTCGCCGATGCCGACGGGGCCGGCGCCTTCGCCGCGTCCGTCTTCTTGCCGTCGCCGTCGAACGCGCCGCCCAGCCAGGCGCCGCCGACGCCGGCGATGATCACCACGGCCACCACGGCGATCACCGCGTTGCGCGTCCGTGACTTGTGCCGCAGCTCCACCCTGCGCTGCTGCTGCCGCTCGAACTTCTCCCGGGCGAGCTGCCGCCGCCGCTGGTCCTTGGTGACCACTTCGCCGTCTCCGTCGTTAGTGTCCTGTGCGCCGGCTGTCCGGCACGCCGTCTGCTGCTGTCCTTGCCGTTCGTGCCGACCGTGCTGTCCGTGCTGTCCGTGCCCGGCCGGCGCCGCGGTCGTCGTCCACGCCGCGTTTCGCAGATCCTCGCGTCCCGCAAGCGCCCAGTCCAGTCCGCGTCCAGTCCGCGTCCCGGCCGAGGCGGGCACGATACGAGTTCGCGGCCGTCATGAGGTCGCCGGTAGGCTCGTGGAACGGATCGTGCACCACCGAGCTGTGAATCGGCGCTCCTGGACCTGGACCACCGCTCGGCGCACCCCGGACACCGCCAGCGGACGACAGAAGGACGAACGTGCTTATTGCCGGGTTCCCCGCCGGGGCCTGGGGCACCAACTGCTACGTGGTCGCCCCCGCCGCCGGTGAGGAGTGCGTGATCATCGACCCGGGCCACCTCGCCACCCGGGGCGTCGAGGACACGCTCGCCAAACACCGGCTCAAGCCCGTCGCCGTCATCCTCAGCCACGGCCACATCGACCACGTCGCCTCCGTCGTGCCGGTCTGCGGCGCCCACGGCGTCCCGGCCTGGATCCACCCCGAGGACCGCTACATGCTCAGCGACCCGGAGCGGGCGCTCGGCCAGAGCGTCGGAGCGCGACTGATGGGCGAGCTGACCGTCGGCGAGCCCGACGACCTGCGGGAACTGGCCGACGGCAGCGCGCTGCGGCTGGCCGGGATGGAGTTCTTTGTCGCGCACGCCCCCGGCCATACCAGGGGGTCGGTGACGTACAGGCTGCCCGAGACCACCGACATCCCGTCGGTGCTGTTCTCCGGCGACCTGCTCTTCGCCGGCTCCGTCGGACGCACCGACCTGCCCGGCGGCTCCACGGCCGAGCTGTACGAGTCGCTGGCCCGGGTGTGCCTGCCGCTCGACGACTCCACCGTGGTGCTGTCCGGCCACGGCCCCCAGACGACCATCGGCCGCGAGCGCGCCGCCAACCCCTACCTGGGCACGGCGGCCCGCGGCCCCGGCGCCGGCGACCCGGCTCCGCGACGAGGAATGTGACGGCTTCAGCTGTGAGCACCTTCCAGGCCCCCAAGGGCACCTACGACCTGCTGCCTCCCGACTCCGCGACCTACCTCGCGGTGCGCGAGGCCATCGCCGCACCCCTGCGCCGGGCGGGCTACGGCTACGCCGAGACCCCCGGCTTCGAGAACGTCGAGCTGTTCTCCCGCGGTGTCGGGGAGTCCACCGACATCGTGACCAAGGAGATGTTCACCCTCACCACCAAGGGCGGCAGCCGGCTCGCGCTGCGCCCGGAGGGCACCGCCTCCGTCCTGCGCGCGGCCCTGGAGGCCAACCTGCACAAGGCCGGCAACCTGCCGGTCAAGCTCTGGTACTCGGGCTCGTACTACCGCTACGAGCGGCCGCAGGCCGGCCGCTACCGGCACTTCTCACAGGTCGGCGCCGAGGCGATCGGCGCCGAGGACCCGGTGCTCGACACCGAGCTGATCGTCCTGGCGGTGGACGCGTACCGCTCGCTGGGTCTGCGGAACTTCCGGCTGCTGCTGAACTCGCTCGGCGACCGGGAGTGCCGCCCGGTCTACCGGGCCGCCCTCCAGGACTTCCTGCGGGCGCTGGACCTGGACGAGGAGACCCGCAGGCGGATCGAGATCAACCCGCTGCGGGTACTGGACGACAAGCGCGAGTCCGTCCGGCGTCAACTGGCCGGCGCCCCGGTCATCAGTGATCACCTGTGCGAGGCGTGCAAGGCGTACCACGAGCAGGTGCGCGAGCTGCTGACGGAGGCCGGGGTGGGCTACGAGGACGACCCGCGGCTGGTCCGCGGCCTGGACTACTACACCCGCACCACCTTCGAGTTCGTGCACGACGGGCTCGGCTCGCAGTCCGCGGTGGGCGGCGGCGGCCGCTACGACGGCCTGTCCGAGATGATCGGCGGCCCCTCGCTGCCGTCGGTCGGCTGGGCGCTGGGCGTGGACCGCACCGTGCTCGCGCTCCGGGCCGAGGGCGTCGAGCTGCCGCTGCCAGCGGCCACCGACGTCTACGCGGTGCCGCTCGGCGAGGACGCCAGGCGGGCGCTGTTCACCGCGGTCACCGCGCTGCGCAGGGCCGGGGTCGCGGCGGACTTCGCCTTCGGCGGCAAGGGCGTGAAGAACGCCATGAAGTCCGCCGACCGCTCCGGCGCCCGGTTCGCGCTGGTCGCCGGGGAGCGGGACCTGGCCGAGGGCGTGGTGCAGCTGAAGGACCTGGCGACCGGGGAGCAGGGGCCGGTCGCGCTGGACGAGATCGTCACCACCGTCAAGGAGCGGCTGGCCTGAACCGCCCGCCCGCGCGGCCGGGGCGGTGCGGACTTGTTCCGTCCTCACCGCCCTGGTGCACAATGAGGGGTGCCCGCCCCACGGCCCCCCCACACAGAGATCGGCGATCATGACGACTTCCGCTCTTGACGAGACGCGCGCAGAAGGCGAGAGCGAGCAGCGCCCCGCCGACGGCATCGCGGCGGGCCGCCCCTTCACCTGGCTGCTGCTGATCTGCGGCGTCCTCGGCAGCATCGCCTCGTTCGTGATCACGGACGACAAGTTCAAGCTGC
Source organism: Streptomyces sp. ITFR-21 (assembly GCF_031844685.1). NCBI lineage: Bacteria > Bacillati > Actinomycetota > Actinomycetes > Kitasatosporales > Streptomycetaceae > Actinacidiphila > Actinacidiphila sp. ITFR-21. The sequence continues at coordinate 751,318 of NZ_CP134605.1, read as the reverse complement.
TGGAGGACCCCGGCTACGTCCCCGGGTGCAGCCTGAACCCGATCATCTCCTGCGGCAACATCATGAAGAGCGAGCAGGCCCACGCCTTCGGCTTCCCGAACCCGATGATCGGCCTGATCGCGTACCCGGTCATGATCTGCGTGGCCGTGGGCGTCCTGGCCGGTGCCCGCTACCGGCCCTGGTTCTGGCTCGGCCTGCAGGCGGGCACCCTGTTCGGCGTCGGATTCTGCACCTGGCTCCAGTACCAGTCGCTGTACAGCATCGGCTCGCTCTGCCTGTGGTGCAGCCTCGCCTGGGTCGTCACCATCGCCTCGTTCTGGTACACCGCCGTGCACAACGTCAAGCACCGCATCATCAAGGTGCCCGAGGGCGCCCGGTCCCTGGTGCTGGAGTTCCACTGGGTGGTGCCGGTGCTGTGGTACGGCACCATCGCCACGCTGATCCTGACCCGCTGGTGGGCGTACTGGCAGACGCTGGTCTGACCGGACCCGGCGCCTGCCGTCCGCACGGCCCGCCGCCCGGCTCACATCCGTTCGAAGGACCGGAACCGCTCCCAGTCGGTGATGGCCGTGTCGAACTGCTGCTGCTCGACCCTGGCCATGTTCGCGTAGTGCGCGACGACCTCCGGGCCGAACACGCGGAGTGCCAAAGCGCTGTCCGACCAGAGCGCGGCGGCCTCCCGCAGCGAGCCCGGCACCCGCTCGTAGTCCGCCGTGTAGGCGTTGCCCGCGCACGGCTCGGGCAGTGCCAGTTCCTGCTCCACGCCGTGCAGCCCGGCGGCCACCATGGCGGCCACCGCGAGATACGGGTTCACATCGCCCCCGGGCACCCGGTTCTCCAGCCGCAGCGAGGCGCCGTGGCCGACCACCCGCAGCGCGCAGGTCCGGTTGTCGTGGCCCCAGGCCACGGCGGTCGGTGCGAAGGAGCCCTCGCGGTAGCGCTTGTACGAGTTGATGTTCGGCGCGAACAGCAGGCTGAACTCGCGCATCGCGGCCAGCTGGCCGGCCAGGAAGTGCCGCATCAGCGGCGACATGCCGCCGCCGGCGTCCGTGAACGCCGGCCGGCCGCCGGCGTCGCGCAGCGACAGGTGGATGTGGCAGGAGTTGCCCTCCCGCTCGTCGTACTTCGCCATGAACGTGAGCGCCATGCCCTCCTGGGCGGCGATCTCCTTGGCGCCGGTCTTGTAGATGCTGTGCTGGTCGCAGGTGGTCAGCGCCTGCGTGTAGCGGAACACCACCTCGTGCTGGCCGAGGTTGCACTCGCCCTTGGCGGACTCCGGGTACAGGCCGGCGCCGGCCATGTCGTTGCGCAGCCGGCGCAGCAGCGGCTCCACCCGCGAGGTGGCCAGCACCGAGTAGTCGGCGTTGTAGCGGTTCGCCGGGGTCAGCCCGCGGTAGCCGGTGTCCCACGCCTGCTCGTAGGTGGTGCGGAACACCATGAACTCCAGCTCGGTCCCGGCGTACGCCCGCAGGCCGAGCGCCGCGAGGCGGTCCAGCTGGCCGCGCAGGATCTGCCGCGGCGAGGCCGCCACCGGGCTGCCGTCGTCCCAGACCAGGTCGGCCAGCAGCAGCGCCGTGCCGTCCTCCCAGGGGATCCGGCGCAGCGTCGCCGGGTCCGGCCGCATCGCGAAGTCGCCGTAGCCGCGTTCCCAGGAGGACATCGCGTAGCCGTCGACGGTGGCCATGTCCACATCGACGGCCAGCAGGTAGTTGCACCCCTCCGTGCCGTGCGGCAGAACCTCCTCGACGAAGAAGGGCGCGGCGAACCGCTTCCCCTGCAACCGCCCCTGCATGTCCGTGAACGCCAGCACCACCGTGTGGATCTCGCCGGCGGCCACCAGCCGGCCGAGCTCCTCGACGGACAGCGCAGGAACGTGCTCTTCTGGCAAGGGGATCCCCTCTCGTCACACCGGGCCCCCAACCTAGGCGCTCGCCCGCACCGGGGGAACCGCGCACCGCCGCCTGCCCCCCTGCCCGCCCACTCGCTAGGCTTGAGGGGTCGGCTGCGAAGAGCGGAGGGCGTGTGCTGGTCGGGATCACCACGTACGTGGAGCAGGCCCGGTGGGGTGTGTGGGACACGGCCGCCGCGCTGCTGCCGCAGGGGTACGTGACGCTCGTACAGCGGGCCGGCGCCCTGGCCGTGCTGCTGCCGCCGGACCGGGCGGAGGCCGCCGCCGAGGCGGTGGCCCGGATGGACGCGGTGATCGTCTCCGGCGGCCCCGACGTGGAGCCCGGCCGCTACGGGCGGCCCCGGGACGCCAGGACCGGGCCGGCCGCGCCGGAGCGGGACGTGTGGGAGTCCGCGGTGCTGCAGGCCGCTCTGGACGGCGGTACGCCGCTGCTCGGGGTCTGCCGCGGCATGCAGCTGCTGAACGTGGTCCTGGGCGGCACCCTCGTCCAGCACCTGGACGGGCACGTGCTGACCCCGGGGCGGTTCGCCACCCACCGGGTCACACCGGTCGGGGGCACCCTGCTGGCCGGGCTGATGCCCGCCGCCGAGGTGCCGACCCATCACCACCAGGCCGTCGACCGGCTCGGGGCCGGGCTGCGGGCGGGGGCGTACGCGGACGACGGCACGGTGGAGGCCGTCGAGAGTGCGGGAGAGGGCTTCGCGCTCGGTGTGCAGTGGCACCCGGAGGCCGGCGCCGATCCGACACTGGTCACCGCCCTGCTGGCGGCCGCCCGCGGCCGCACTGTCACACCGGTCACCTAGGCTTCCGTACGTGGAGCCAGATCTGTTCACCGCGGCCGTGGAAGACCGGCAGGAGCGGGACCCCGGCAGCAGCCCGCTCGCCGTGCGGATGCGACCGCGCACCATCGACGAGGTGGTGGGCCAAAAGCACCTGCTGCGGCCGGGCTCGCCGCTGCGCCGCCTGGTGGGCGAGGGCGGCGGCGGCCCCGCCGGGTCCTCCTCGGTGATCCTGTGGGGTCCGCCCGGCACCGGCAAGACCACGCTCGCGTACGTGGTCAGCAAGGCCACCAACAAGCGGTTCGTCGAGCTGTCCGCGATCACCGCCGGGGTCAAGGAGGTCCGTACGGTCATCGAGAGCGCCAAACGCCAGTCCGGCGGGTACCAGCGGGAGACCGTGCTGTTCCTGGACGAGATCCACCGCTTCAGCAAGGCCCAGCAGGACTCGCTGCTGCCCGCGGTGGAGAACCGCTGGGTGACGCTGATCGCGGCCACCACCGAGAACCCGTACTTCTCGGTGATCTCCCCGCTGCTGTCGCGCTCCCTGCTGCTGACCCTGGAACCGCTCACCGACGACGACCTGCGGGACGTCCTGCGCCGGGCGCTGACCGAGGAGCGGGGCCTGGCCGGGGCGGTGGCGCTGCCCGAGGACACCGAGTCGCACCTGCTGCGGATCGCCGCCGGCGACGCCCGGCGCGCGCTGACCGCGCTGGAGGCCGGCGCGGGGGCGGCGATCGCCAAGGGCGAGGACACCGTCACCCTGGCCACCATGGAGGAGTCCGTCGACCGGGCCGCGGTGGCGTACGACCGGGACGGCGACCAGCACTACGACGTGGCCAGCGCGCTGATCAAGTCCATCCGGGGCTCCGACGCGGACGCGGCGCTGCACTACCTGGCCCGGATGATCGACGCGGGCGAGGACCCCCGCTTCATCGCCCGCCGGCTGATGATCTCGGCCAGCGAGGACATCGGCCTGGCCGACCCCACCGCGCTGCCGACCGCGGTGGCCGCCGCCCAGGCGGTCGCCATGATCGGCTTTCCCGAGGCGTCGCTGATCCTCAGCCACGCCACGATCGCGCTGGCGCTCGCCCCCAAGTCCAACGCCGCCACCACCGCGATCGGCGCGGCGCTGGCGGACGTACGGGCCGGGAAGGCCGGGCCGGTGCCGGCGCACCTGCGCGACGGCCACTACAAGGGCGCGGCCAGGCTCGGCCACGCCCAGGGCTACGTGTACCCGCACGACGTACCCGGTGCGATCGCGGCGCAGGACTACCTCCCGGCGGAGCTGCTCGGCCGCCGCTACTACGAGCCGACCCGGTACGGGGCCGAGGCCCGGTACTTCGACGTGCTGGAGCGGGTCAGGGAGCGGCTGGCCGGCCGCGGGGACTGAGGCCCCCGCGGCGTTCGGCGCCCGGCGGCGGGCTCGTCAGTCCTCCCGGGCCGCCGCGAACAGCGCCCGCATGGACCGCCGGGCGCCCTCCAGGTCGGTGACCGGTTCGGGGAAGTCGAAGCGCGCGTCGAAGACCCCCGACTCCGCGCTGAACCGCACCCGCAGCCCGAACCGGTCCAGCGCGAGCGGCACCGCCCCGCCCGCGACCCGCGGCGCGCACCGGCCGTCGGGGGCCGCGATCAGCCCGCACAGCAGCGCCACTTCGGCCGGGTGCGCGGCGGCCAGGTGCTGGAGCACCTCCGTCTCGTACCGGGCGAGCGGGTCGGGCGCCGCCAGCGCGAACTCGTCCGGCTCGACGGATCCGGTGCCCCACAGGTCGTCCACCGAGATCTCCCCGGGCTCCAGCCGCAGCAGCTCGGTGCCGGCCTCGAAGGCGCCGCCGGGCACCGGGGTGAGCCAGCCGGCGATCCAGGCCCGGCCGCGGATCCGGTGCGGCACGGCGACCGGGGCGACGTCCGTGATCTCCAGCACAGCGGCCAGTTCGTCGTCGTCCCGGTCGGCGTCCGCGACAGCGGCGCGCACCGCGCGGACGGCGGGCGCGTCCCGCGGGAACAGCAGGAACACGTCGCCGGTCGGCCCGACGGAGTGCCGCAGCGGCGCCGTCGGCGTGTCCGGGGCGGGCTCACGTCCCGGAATGGCCAGGGCGAGCGACGGGTTACCCTCCATGAGAGTGCGCGCGCGTTCGGCGGCCGAGGGCTGCCGGGGCGCTTCCTCCACTTCGGGACGCGGCTGACCATGCTCTGACGGGTTGGACACATCAGGCACGGGGTTCCCGGGTCGAATCATGCGCACTCCTCGGTTAAGGTAAGCCTTACCTAATTTACACGGAGGTTCGACGCACGTGAATCAGTCGCGTCCCAAGGTTAAGAAGTCCCGGGCGCTGGGCATCGCGCTCACCCCCAAAGCGGTCAAGTACTTCGAGGCCCGCCCGTACCCGCCGGGGGAGCACGGCCGTGGCCGCAAGCAGAACAGCGACTACAAGACCCGGTTGCTGGAGAAGCAGCGGCTGCGCGCGCAGTACGACATCAGCGAGCGGCAGATGCGGCGCGCGTACGACCGGGCCAAGAAGGTCGCCGGCCAGCGCACCGGCGAGGCGCTGATCATCGAGCTGGAACGGCGCCTGGACGCGCTCGTGCTGCGCGCGGGGCTGGCCCGCACCATCTACCAGTCCCGCCAGATGGTCGTGCACGGCCACATCGAGGTCAACGGCCGCAAGGTCGACAAGCCGTCCTTCCGGGTCCGCCCCGAGGACGTCGTCCAGGTCCGCGAGCGGTCCCGGGAGAAGACGCCGTTCGCGGTCGCCCGCGAGGGCGGCTGGGCCGGTGACGGCGAGACCCCGCGCTACCTCCAGGTCAACCTCCAGGCGCTGGCGTTCCGGATGGACCGGGACCCCAACCGCAAGGAGATCCCGGTCATCTGCGACGAGCAGCTCGTCGTCGAGTACTACGCCCGCTGATCCCCCCGGGGGGTGACCCCGCCCTCGGCCGCCCTCCCGCCGCGGCGGCGCCCTCCCGGCCCCCTCGGGCCCGGGCCGCCGTCGCGGGGTCACCCCCGGGGGGTCGGAGGGGTGGGGACCAGGGCGCGCTGGACGGTCTGGTCGAGGGTGAGGGCGGCGCCGTCGCGGAGGGCCGCGGTGTAGGCCGGGTCGCCGAGCGCCGCGCGCACGCGGCGCTCGCAGACCGCGTGCGGGGCGTTGAAGTAGCGCGAGCCGAAGAGCGGCAGGCCCACCGACTCCCAGAGCCGGCCGGCCGCACCCTGGAGCACCGCGGCCTCGTAGGGCGCCCCCTCGCCCTCGGTGATGAGCGCCAGCAGCTCCAGCACCAGCACCGCGCCGACCAGGTCGTGGAAGGCGTGCTCGATGGCCAGCGACTCCTCCGCCAGCCGCCGGGCGCGCTCCGGCTCACCGGCCAGCCATGCCGCGTACGCGAGCACGTACAGCGCGTAGGCCAGCGCCCAGCGCTCGCCGTGGTCCCGGCAGGCGTCCCTCACCTCCTCGGCCAGCCGCACCGCGTGCGGCACGTCACCCCGGAAGGCCGCCGCCATCGCCAGCTCGACCTGGCCCATCAGCACATTGCTGTTCAGCTCGCCGATCCGCCGGTAGCGCCGCAGCGCCTCGCCGATGAAGCGCTCGGCGCGCGACATGTCGTCCGAGACCAGCGCCAGGTTCCCCAGCTGGTGCACGGCGTACGCCTCGGCCGCCTCGTTGCCGGTCGCCACCGCCTCCAGCCGGCACTCCTGGAGCACGTCCAGCGCCGCCGCCGAGTCGCCCTGGAGCAGCGCCACGTACCCGAACACCCACATCACCTTCGCCCGTGCCTCGGACGGCGCGTCGGACACCTCCAGCGCCCGCTCCAGCCAGTGCCGTCCCTCGCCGAGCCGCCCGCAGCCGACCCAGCAGAACCACAGCGCGCCCGCCAGGTACTGGCCCACCGCCGGCTCCCGCGGCGGCTCGCCCGCGAACCCGTCCAGGCTGAACTCCAGGGCCAGCCGCAGGTTCGGCAGGTCCGCCGTCACCCGGGCGGCCACCTCCGACTGCCGCGGGCTGAACCACTCCAGCTCGCACCAGGTGGCGAGGCCGAGATACCAGTCGCGGTGCCGCCGCCGCACCCGCGACTCCTCGCCCAGCGAGGCCAGCCACCCGGCGCCGTACTCCCGAACGCTCTCCAGCATCCGGTACCTGACCTGGCCGTCCGGCCCCTCCTCGCGGCTGAGCACCGACTGGTCGACCAGTTCCGCGAGGGTCTCCGCCACCCCCGGCCCGGCCGGCTCGGCACCCGCGCACGCGTACTCCGCCGCGTCGAGGTCGAAGCCGTCGGCGAACACTGACAGCCGTGCCCACAGCAGCCGCTGGGCCGGTGTGCACAGCTCGTGGCTCCAGCCGATGGTGGTGCGCAGCTGCCGGTGCCGGGCCGGGGCGCTGGGATCCCCGCCGGTCAGCAGCCCGAACCGGTCGTCCAGCCTTTCCAGCAACTGCTCCACGGACAGCGCCCGCAGCCGTACCGCGGCCAGCTCCAGCGCCAGCGGCAGCCCGTCGAGCCGGGTGCACAGCTCCGCGACGGCCGCCGCGTTCTCCTCGGTGACGGCGAAGCCGGGCAGCACCGCGGCGGCCCGCTCGGCGAACAGCCGCACCGCGTCCCCGGCCGCCGGCAGCGGGCCCAGCGTCAGCAGCCGCTCCCCGGTGACGCCGAGCGGCCGGCGGCCGGCCGCCAGCACCCGCAGGCCCGGAGCCCGGCGCAGCAACTCCCCGACCAGGGCCGCCGCCTGCCGGTGCACCAGGTCGAAGCCGTCCAGCACCAGCAGCAGTTCGCGGTCGGCCAGCTGCCCGGCGAGGGCCGGCCGGGGCGGCCCGGCGGCGCGGTCCGGCAGCCGCAGCGCGTCGGCGACCGTACGGTCCAGCAGCGCCGCGTTCCGCGTGCCGGACAGCTCGACCACCCACACCCCGTCACGGAAACGGTCCTGCAACCGCCGTGCGGCCCGCAGCGCCAGCCGGGTCTTGCCCACACCGCCCGCCCCGGTGACCGTGATCAGCCGTCCGGCGGCCAGCAGTTCCGAGAGTTCGGCCAGTTCGACGCCGCGGCCGACCAGGCCGGTCAGCTCGGCCGGAAGGTTGCCCGCCGTGTCCATGGTGCACGGAGCGTACTGGCTCGATCGCGCTACGTACAACGCCGGTCCGCGCCGCCCGCTGATCTGCTACGGCGCCCGCCGCCGCGACGCACCCGAACGGTAGCCGCGCGCCCGAGCGGTACGGGTGCGCGGGCCCGGCGCGATAAGGTCGGAAGTCCCATCGGCATGGTGGGATCCCGCGGCGGGAAGCCGCGGTGGGACGGCCGCGGGAAGCGGCCGGGAGCGGCCAAGGGCGAGGAGAGCGGCAGCGTGTCCGGTGGAGAGGTGGCCGGCCTCATCGTGGCGGTCTTCTGGGCGATCCTGGTGTCCTTCCTCGCCGTCGCGCTGGCCCGGCTCGCCCGGACGCTCCAGCGGACCACCGAGCTGGTCGCCGGGATCACCCAGCAGGCCGTACCGCTGCTCGGCGAGGCGTCCGAGGCGCTGCGCACCGCGCACACCCAGCTCGACCGGGTGGACACCATCACCTCGGACGTCGCCGAGGTGACCGCCAACGCCTCCGCGCTCTCCTCCACCGTCGCCTCCGCCCTCGGCGGCCCGCTGGTGAAGGTCGCCGCCTTCGGCTACGGCGTGCGCCGGGCGGTCGGCCTGCAGGCCGGCGACGCCGGCCGGGCCAGGGCCAGGACCGTCAAGGGCAAGGTGGTGCCCGCCGCCCGGCGCGGCCGCCGCCGCAACCGCACCGAGGACTGAGGGCTGAGGTTCTATGTTTCGCCGCCTGTTCTGGTTCTTCACCGGCGCCGCCACCGGTGTCTGGGCCACCCGCAAGGTCAACCGGGCGCTGCGCCGGCTCAGCCCCGAGGGCCTCGCCGCCACCGCCGCCGACCGCGCGCTGGAGACCGGCGCCCGGCTGCGGCTGTTCGCGCACGACGTACGGGCCGGCATGGCCCAGCGCGAGGGCGAACTGCACGACGCCCTCGGCCTGCACGGCAAGGCGGCGCCCGCGGTCTCCCCGGGCCGCAGGGCGCTGACCGCCCACGATTCCGACGTGCCCGCGCCGCGCCGGGGCATCGCCCGCGACAGCGCGCGCGACCAGCGCGACCCGTACGACCCGCACGGGGCACCCGACCCGTACGACGCCCACCGCGCCCACGAAAACCGGAAGGACGAACACTGATGGAGTCGGCAGAAATCCGCCGCCGCTGGCTGCGCTTCTTCGAGGAGCGCGGGCACACCGTCGTGCCGTCGGCGTCCCTCATCGCCGACGACCCGACCCTGCTGCTGGTCCCGGCTGGCATGGTCCCGTTCAAGCCGTACTTCCTCGGCGAGGTCAAGCCGCCCTTCGGCCGCGCCACCAGCGTCCAGAAGTGCGTCCGCACCCCGGACATCGAAGAGGTCGGCAAGACCACCCGGCACGGCACGTTCTTCCAGATGTGCGGCAACTTCTCCTTCGGCGAGTACTTCAAGGAAGGCGCCATCAAGTACGCCTGGGAGCTGCTCACCACGCCCCAGGACAAGGGCGGCTACGGCCTGGAGGGCGACCGCCTCTGGATCACCGTCTACGAGGAGGATGACGAGGCCGAGACCATCTGGCGCGACGTCGTCGGCGTCCCCGCCGGGCGGATCCAGCGGCTCGGCAAGGGCCCCAACTTCTGGTCCATGGGCGTGCCGGGACCCTGCGGCCCGTGCTCCGAGATCAACTACGACCGCGGCCCCGAGTTCGGCGTCGAGGGCGGCCCGGCGGTCAACGACGAGCGCTACGTGGAGATCTGGAACCTGGTCTTCATGCAGTACGTGCGCGGCGCCGGCGAGGGCAAGGAGGACTTCCCGATCCTCGGCGACCTGCCCGCCAGGAACATCGACACCGGCCTCGGCCTGGAACGCCTGGCGATGATCCTGCAGGGCGTGCAGAACATGTACGAGACCGACACCCTGCGCGTCGTCATCGACAAGGCCACCGAACTCAGCGGCGTCCCCTACGGCCGGGCGCACGAGAGCGATGTCGCGCTGCGGGTCGTCGCCGACCACATGCGCACCTCGATGATGCTCATCGGCGACGGCGTCACCCCCGGCAACGAGGGACGCGGCTACGTCCTGCGCCGCATCATGCGCCGCGCCATCCGCAACATGCGGCTGCTCGGCGCGCACGACCCGGTCGCCGCCGAACTCATCGACGTGGTGCTGAAGACCATGGGCGAGCAGTACCCGGAGCTGCTCACCGACCGCAAGCGGATCGAGACCGTGGCGCTGGCCGAGGAGGCCGCGTTCCTCAAGACGCTGAGGGCCGGCACCAACATCCTCGACACCGCCGTCACCGAGACCAAGGCGGCCGGCGGCAGCGTGCTCTCCGGCGACCAGGCGTTCCTGCTCCACGACACCTGGGGCTTCCCGATCGACCTCACCCTGGAGATGGCCTCGGAACAGGGCCTGAGCGTGGACGAGGACGGCTTCCGGCGGCTGATGAAGGAGCAGCGGGACCGGGCCAAGGCCGACGCCCGCGCCAAGAAGACCGGCCACGCCGACCTGTCGGCGTACCGCGAGGTCGCCGACCGCTCCGGCGGCACCGAGTTCACCGGCTACACCCGCAACGAGAACGAGGCCACCGTCGTCGGCCTGCTGGTCGACGGCCTGCCCTCGCCCGCCGCCACCGAAGGCGACGAGGTCGAGATCGTGCTCGACCGTACCCCGTTCTACGCCGAGGGCGGCGGCCAGCTCGCCGACACCGGCCGTATCCGGCTGGACTCCGGCGCGGTCGTCGAGGTCCGCGACGTCCAGCAGCCGGTGCCGGGCGTCAGCGTGCACAAGGGCGTCGTCCAGGTCGGCGAGGTCACCGTGGGCGCCGCCGCGCAGGCCCGGATCGACCTGGTACGCCGCCGCGCCATCGCCCGCGCGCACAGCGCCACCCACCTCACCCACCAGGCGCTGCGCGACGCCCTCGGCCCCACCGCCGCGCAGGCCGGCTCGGAGAACTCCCCCGGCCGCTTCCGTTTCGACTTCGGCTCCCCGGCCGCGGTGCCGGCCGGCGTCCTCACCGACGTCGAGCAGAAGATCAACGAGGTGCTGGCCCGCGAACTCGACGTCACCGCCGAGGTGATGCCGATCGGCGAGGCCAGGAAGCAGGGCGCCATCGCCGAGTTCGGCGAGAAGTACGGCGAGCACGTCCGGGTCGTCACCATCGGCGACTTCTCCAAGGAGCTGTGCGGCGGCACCCACGTCAACAACACCGCCCAGCTCGGGCTGGTCAAGCTGCTCGGCGAGTCCTCGATCGGCTCCGGCGTACGCCGGGTCGAGGCGCTGGTCGGCGTGGACGCGTACCACTTCCTGGCCCGTGAGCACACCGTGGTCGCGCAGCTCACCGAGCTGGTCAAGGGCCGCCCGGACGAACTGCCCGACAAGATCGCCGGCATGCTCGCCAGGCTCAAGGACGCGGAGAAGGAGATCGACCGGTTCCGCGCCGAGAAGGTGCTCCAGGCCGCGGCGGGGCTCGCCGAGTCCGCCGCCGACGTCAAGGGCGTCGCCGTGGTCACCGCGTCGGTCCCGGACGGCACCGGCGCCGACGACCTGCGCCGGTTGGTGCTGGACGTCCGGCAGCGGATCACCGGCGGACGCCCGGCCGTGGTCGCCCTGTTCGCGGTGGTGAACGACCGCCCGCTGACCGTGATCGCCACCAACGAGGCCGCCCGCGGGCGCGGCGTCAAGGCGGGTGAGCTGGTCCGCACCGCGGCCAAGACGCTCGGCGGCGGCGGCGGCGGCAAGGACGACGTGGCGCAGGGCGGCGGCCAGAACGCGGCGGCCGTACCGGAGGCGATCGAGGCCGTACGGCGGCTCGTCGCCGAGAAGGCGTGACGGCGGCCGCGTGACGGACAAGTACGCCCACCGGGGTCCGGGCCGGCCGTCCGGGCCGCAGGGCCCCGGCCCCGCCGGGCGGCCGCCGGAACCGGTGCCGGAACCCGCCGCGGACCCCGGCGGGCACCCGGCCGGTCCGGCGGCCGGCCCGCCGGGCATCCGGCGCGGGCGCCGGATCGCCGTCGATGTCGGCGAGGCCCGGATCGGGGTCGCCTCCTGCGACCCCGACGGGATCCTCGCCACCCCGGTGGAGACCGTGCCCGGCCGGGACGTCCCCGTCGCGCTCCGCCGGATCGCCGCGATCGTGGCGGAGTACGAGCCGATCGAGGTCGTCGTGGGCCTGCCCAGGTCGCTCAACGGCACCGAGGGGCCGGCGGCGGCCAAGGCCCGCGCCTTCGCCGGGAGTGTGGCGAAAGTCATCGTCCCGGTGCCGGTACGGCTGGTGGACGAGCGGATGACCACCGTCACCGCCGCCCAGGGCCTGCGCGCGTCCGGTGTGAAGGCGAAAAAAGGACGCTCGGTAATCGACCAGGCCGCCGCGGTCATTATTCTGCAGAGCGCGCTGGAGGCCGAACGGGCGTCGGGCGAAGCTCCGGGAGAAGGCGTCGAAGTAGTCATCTGATCGCGATACGGTAACGTTCCGCGCGACACGGCGGCGCCCCTCGGGTGCCGCCCGTTTCGCAGGGTCGGCAGGCCTGTTGCCGCCCGCTCACCAAGGGGATCGATGACTGACTATGGCCGGGGCCCCGGCTCCGAACCGTGGCACCCCGAGGACCCGCTCTTCGGTGACGTGTACGACCAGGGCCACGGCTATCCGCAGCAGCCGCAGCACCCTCAGCCGCAGCATCCCCAGCAGCAGCCGCAGCAGGACGGGGGCTGGCAGGACCCGTACGCGAACGGCCAGCAGCCCCAGTACCCGCAGCAGGGCTACCCCCAGCAGCAGTACCCGCAGCAGCCGCCGCAGTACCCGCAGGGCCAGCAGCCGCAGTACCCCCAGCAGGGGTACCCGCAGCAGGCGGGCTACGACCCGTACGACACCGGCTCGCACCAGAGCGGCGGCTACGGCCAGCAGGACCCGTACGGCGGTCAGCAGCCGCCTCAGGACCCGTACGGGCAGCCCGACTTCTACGGGCAGAACGGCTACCCGCCGCCGCAGCAGCCGCAGTACCCCCAGCAGCAGGTGCCGCAGCAGCCCGGCCAGCCCCTGCCCGGCCAGCCGGCCCAGCCCGTGCCGGGACAGGGACAGCCCCAGCAGGGCCGGCACCCCGGGGCCGGACCGCAGCAGCCCGGCGCCCGCCCCGCCGGTGCCACGCCGCCCGGGGCCACCGGCTGGGGCGACGAGGACGACGGGCAGGAGGAAGCCGACCCGCGCGAGCACGCCTTCTTCGCCGACCGCAGCCACGACGACGATGACGACGACGCCCACGGATCCGCGCCCGCCACCGCCGGCGGCCGCAGAGCGGGCAGATCGCAGCCCAAAGCCGGCAAGAAGCGCCGCAGCGGATGCGCCTGCCTGGTCGTCGCGGTGGTCCTGGTCGGCGGCCTCGGCGGCGCCGGATACTTCGGCTACACCTTCTACCAGAGCCACTTCGGCCCGGCCCCCGACTACTCGGGACAGACCGCCACCGACGTCCAGGTGGAGATCCCCACCGGCGCCACCGCCACCACCATCGGCAACATCCTCAAGGACGCCGGCGTCGTCAAGAGCGTCGACGCCTTCGTGTCGGCGGCCAACCAGAACACCAAGAGCCGCGGCATCCAGGCCGGCGTGTACGTCCTGAAGGCGAAGATGTCGGCCGCGGCAGCGGTGACGATGATGCTCGACCCGAAGTCGCAGAACGCCCTGATCATCCCCGAGGGCACCCGCGACATGGAGATCTACGCCCTGGTCGACAAGCGCCTCGGCCTGCCGTCCGGCACCACCCGGAAGACCGCCAGGGCCCGGGTGAGGAACCTCGGCCTGCCCGCGTGGGCCGACACCAGCACAAAGGTCAAGGACCCGCTGGAGGGCTTCCTGTTCCCGTCCCGCTACAGCGTCGCCAAGGGCATGAAGCCCGAAGCGCTGCTGCGGCAGATGGTCGGCCAGGCCAAGCAGCAGTACGCGCGGTTCGACATGGCGGGCGAGGCGCGGCAGCAGGGCCTGAAGTCCCCGCTGCAACTGCTCACCGTCGCCAGCCTCATCCAGGCCGAGGGCAAGACCGACGACGACTTCCGCAAGATGGCCAAGGTCGTCTACAACCGGATGGACCCGGCGAACACCCAGACCTACGGGCTGCTCCAGTTCGACTCGACGTACAACTACATCAAGAACCTGCACGCCACGAACATCAGCACCGAGAAGATCCAGAACCTCGACGACCCGTACAACACCTACAAGTACCGGGGCCTGCCGCCGGGCCCGATCGGCAACCCGGGCACCGACGCACTGAAGGCGGCGATGGATCCGGACCCGGGGGACTGGTACTACTTCATCTCGCTGGACGGGAAGACCACCCAGTTCACCACCAACAGCGTCGACTTCGAAAAGCTCAAGCAGCAGTACCACCCCCAGTAGGACCAGGACCCCACCTGTGGAAACGACCGGAAACCCGGGCCCGCGCCGCGCGGCCGTGCTCGGGTCGCCCATCGCGCACTCCCTGTCCCCGGTGCTGCACCGGGCGGCCTACGCCGCGCTCGGGCTCACCGGCCGGCGCTACGACCGGTTCGAGGTGGACGAGGCCGCGCTGCCCGGCTTCGTCGGCGCACTCGACCCGGCCGAGTGGGCGGGCCTGTCGCTGACCATGCCGCTCAAACGGGCGGTCATCCCGCTGCTGGACGAGGTCAGCGACACCGCCGCCGCCGTGGCCGCGGTCAACACCGTGGTGTTCGGCGCCGACGGCCGCCGCCGCGGCGACAACACCGACATCCCCGGCATGATCGCCGCACTGCGCGAACGCGGCGTCACCTCGGTGCCCTCCGCCGCCGTACTCGGCGCCGGCGCCACCGCCTCCTCCGCGCTGGCCGCCCTCGCCCGGATCTGCGCCGGCGAGGTCACCGCCTACGTCCGCGGCCCCGCCCGTGCCGCCGAGATGCGGCAGTGGGGGGAGCGGCTCGGCGTCACCGTACGCACCGCCGACTGGGCCGACGCCGCCGCCGGGCTGTCCCAGCCACTGGTGATCGCCACCACCCCGGCCGGGGCCGCCGACCACCTGGCCGCCGCCGTGCCGCAGCACCCCGGAACGCTCTTCGACGTGCTGTACGACCCCTGGCCGACCGCGCTGGCCGCCGCCTGGTCCGCCCGCTCCGGCACCCTCCTCGGCGGCCTGGACCTGCTGGTCCACCAGGCCGTCCTCCAGGTCGAACAGCACACCGGCCACCGCCCCGCGCCGCTGGCCGCCATGCGCGCCGCGGGCGAGGCCGCGCTCGCCGCGCACTGACGTCCGCCCGCTGGACGGGGTCCGGTACGGGCGAGCGGGCATGGGAGGATCGCAGGAAGGACCGGGACCCCGCACGCGGGCGGAGGGACCCGGCTGCCGAGCCGAAGGAGCACTGTTGAGCAGGTTGCGCTGGCTGACCGCGGGGGAGTCGCACGGCCCCGCACTCGTCGCGACGCTGGAGGGACTGCCCTCAGGGATCCCCGTCACCACCGATCTGGTGGCGGACGCCCTCGCGCGGCGCCGGCTCGGCTACGGACGCGGCGCCCGGATGAAGTTCGAACGGGACGAGGTCACCTTCCTCGGCGGCGTTCGGCACGGGCTGACCATGGGCAGCCCGGTGGCGATCATGGTCGGCAACACCGAGTGGCCCAAGTGGGAGCAGGTCATGGCGGCCGACCCGGTGGCCCCGGAGATCCTGGCCGGCCTGGCCCGCAACGCGCCGCTGACCCGGCCCCGCCCCGGCCACGCCGACCTGGCCGGCATGCAGAAGTACGACCTGCCCGAGGCCCGCCCGGTGCTGGAGCGGGCCAGTGCCCGCGAGACCGCCGCCCGGGTCGCGCTCGGCGCCGTCGCCCGCTCCTACCTCAAGGAGACCGCGGGCATCGAGATCGTCTCCCACGTGGTGGAACTGGCCGCCGCCAAGGCCCCCTACGGGGTCGTCCCGGTCCCCGCCGACCAGGCGCGGCTCGATGCCGACCCGGTGCGCTGCCTCGACGCCGACGCCAGCGAGGCGATGGTCGCCGAGATCGACCAGGCCCACAAGGACGGCGACACCCTCGGCGGAGTCGTCGAGGTCCTCGCCTACGGGGTGCCCGTCGGCCTCGGCTCGCACGTGCACTGGGACCGGCGGCTCGACGCCCGGCTGGCCGCCGCCCTGATGGGCATCCAGGCCATCAAGGGTGTCGAACTCGGCGACGGCTTCGAACTCGCCCGGGTGCCCGGCTCACGGGCCCACGACGAGATCGTGCCCACCGCCGACGGCGTCCGCCGCTCCACCGGCCACTCCGGCGGCACCGAGGGCGGCATCACCACCGGCGAGGTGCTCCGGGTGCGGGCCGCGATGAAACCCATCGCCACCGTGCCCAGAGCGCTGGCCACCATCGACGTCACCACCGGCGGACCCGCCCAGGCCCACCACCAGCGCTCCGACGTGTGCGCGGTCCCCGCGGCCGGCATCGTCGCCGAGGCCATGGTCGCCCTGGTACTCGCCGACGCGGTCGCCGAGAAGTTCGGCGGCGACTCGGTCGCCCAGACCCGCCGCAACGTCTCCGACTTCCTCGACCACCTGGCGATCCGGTGACCGCCGTCGCGGGCGGACCGCCCGTCGTCGTCCTGGTCGGCCCGCCGGGAGCCGGCAAGACCACGGTCGGCCGGGTGCTGGCCGAACGCCTGCGCCGCACCTACCGGGACACCGACGCCGACATCGAGTCGGCGGCGGGCAAGCCCATCCCGGAGATCTTCTTCGACGACGGCGAACCGCACTTCCGCGAGCTGGAGCGGGCCGCCGTCCGCGCCGCGGTCGCCGGCCACGACGGGGTCCTCTCGCTCGGCGGCGGCGCCATCATGGACGAGAGCACCCGCGCGCTGCTCACCGCCCTGCCGGTGGTCTTCCTCGACGTCGGGCTGCACGCCGCGGTGCACCGGGTGGGCCTGGACGCCCCCCGCCCGCTGCTGGCCGTCAACCCCCGGCAGCGCTGGCGCGAGCTGATGGACCTGCGCCGCCCGCTCTACACCGAGGTCGCCCGCGCGGTCGTCGCCACCGACGACCGCACCCCCGAGGACGTGGCCACCGCCGTCCTCGACGCACTCCAACTGAAGGACGCATGAGCGAGAACACCCTGGCGGTGCCCCCGACCCGGATCCCGGTCGGCGGCACCGCGGGCACCGAACCGTACGAGGTGCTCGTCGGCCACCAACTGCTCGGCGAGCTGCCCGGCCTCATCGGCCCCAAGGCCCTGCGGGTGGCCGTACTGCACCCCGAGGCCCTGGCCGGCACCGGCGAGGCCGTCCGCGAGGACCTGGCCGAGCAGGGCTACCAGGCCATCGCCGTACAGCTGCCCAACGCCGAGGAGGCCAAGACCGCCGAGGTCGCCGCCTACTGCTGGAAGGCGCTCGGCCAGACCGGCTTCACCCGCAGCGACGTCATCGTCGGTGTCGGCGGCGGCGCCACCACCGACCTGGCGGGCTTCGTCGCCGCGAGCTGGCTGCGCGGGGTGCGCTGGATCGCGGTGCCCACCACCGTGCTCGGCATGGTGGACGCGGCGGTCGGCGGCAAGACCGGCATCAACACCGCGGAGGGCAAGAACCTCGTCGGCGCCTTCCACCCGCCCGCCGGGGTGCTGTGCGACCTGGCCGCCCTGGACTCCCTGCCGGTCAACGACTACGTCAGCGGCCTGGCCGAGGTCATCAAGGCCGGTTTCATCGCCGACCCGGCGATCCTGGACCTGATCGAGTCCGACCCGGCCGCCGCCCGCGACCCCAAGGGCCCGTACACCGCCGAACTCATCGAGCGCGCCATCCGGGTCAAGGCCGAGGTGGTCTCCGCCGACCTCAAGGAGTCCGGACCGCGGGAGATCCTCAACTACGGCCACACGCTCGCGCACGCCATCGAGAAGAACGAGCGCTACAACTGGCGGCACGGCGCGGCCGTCTCGGTCGGCATGGTGTTCGCCGCCGAACTCGGCCGGCTGGCCGGCCGGCTGGACGACGCCACCGCCGAGCGGCACCGCAGCGTCCTTGAGGCGGTCGGCCTGCCGCTGACCTACCGCGGCGACCAGTGGCCCAGGCTGCTGGAGACGATGAGGCTCGACAAGAAGTCGCGCGGCGACCTGCTGCGCTTCATCGTGCTGGACGGCCTGGCCCGGCCGGCCGTCCTGGAGGGCCCGGACCCCGCGATCCTGCTCGCCGCCTACGGGGAGGTGTCGGCGTGAGCCGCCCGGTCCTGGTGCTCAACGGCCCCAACCTGGGCCGGCTGGGCTCGCGCGAGCCCGACGTGTACGGCGCCACCTCGTACGCCGGGCTGGTCGAGGAGTGCGGCAAGGTCGGCGCGGAACTCGGCTTCGACGTCGAGGTCCGCGAAACCAACGACGAGGCCGAGCTGGTCCGCTGGCTGCACGAGGCCGCCGACGGCCGGGTCCCGGTCGTCCTCAACCCGGGTGCCTTCACCCACTACTCCTACGCGCTGCGCGACGCCGCTGCGCAGCGCACCGCGCCCCTGATCGAGGTGCACATCTCCAACCCCTACGCCCGCGAGGAGTTCCGCCACACCTCGGTGGTGGCGGCGGTCGCCTCCGGCACGATCGCGGGCTTCGGCATCGGCTCCTACCGCCTGGCCCTCCGCGCCCTGTCCGAGCAACTCCCGACCACCCTGTAGGGCCCGCACCGCCGCCGGGGACGCCCTCACCGCGGCGGCCCGCGGCGGCCCGCGGCGGTCCGTGGCGGTCCGTGGCGGTCCGTGGCGGGTCGCCGCCGCCGTGCGGGGCCGCCGCCGTTCCGGTCCGCGAGCCGGTGACCGCTCGCGCGCGCCGTCCCCCAGCGGTCTGACGATCACCTTCACCGTGACCTGCGCCGCTGAGCCCTACACCGGTTTCGACGACCTGCGCCGCGAGGCGCGCCGCTGCCCGCACTACGACATCGCCGGGGCGCTCGACGCCGGCGCCGGCATGCGCGTCAGCACCTCCGTGCGCGACCTGGCCGGCACCGCGTACCCGGCCGTCCGCGTGGACACGGTCTCGGTCGCCCGCACCGGCGGGAGCAAGACCGCGGTGACCACCAGCGTCCACGACGCCGAGGCCGTCGGGCACACACTGCTGTCGGCCGAGGTGGTCTACGCGTCCTACCCGGTACCTCCGCCCGCCGCCGTCCGCGCCTACCCGCCGACCCTCACCACCGCGGTGCTCAGAGCGCTCGTCGCCAACGTGCGGGGTCAGCTGCGCTGAGGCTTCCGGGGTGCGGGGGGGTGTTGTTGCGGTCGTGTCCTGATCACCGGCCGGTGACCGGTTGCGCGCGGTTTCCCGCGCCCCTGGTGTGTCGCCGTCGGCGGTAGGGGCGGCCCTCGTCGCCGGGAGTGGGCACATAGCGGCGCGGGGAACCGCGCGGCCGGCCGGGACGGGGTCGCGGGTCGTCACCGGCCTGAGGGGGCTGGCGCCGTGGTGTCCGGCCCCGGCCGCCCGGTGTGTCGCCGCCGGCGGTCATGCCCCGGGGCCGCCGGGGACCTGCGGACAACACCCGTAGGAAACCTGTACCGTTCGGTGTCGAGCAGCGAGTCACCAGCGGGTCGGGACGGGGGCCCCGGTACGGGGTGGTACGGGATGGAGTCACAGCGAGATGCAGCATCCTGTGGGCGCGCCGCAGCCAGGGCGTCCCGGCCCTCCGCCGCCCCCCGGCGGCACCGCGCCGCCCGGCGCGAACGGCACCGGGCACTTCCCGCTGGGGCCGCCCGCGCCCGTCCAGCTGCCCGCGCAGCCCGGCGGCGGCCCGCAGGGCCCGGTGGCCGTCCTGCTGATCGGCGCGGCCGGCGCCGGCAAGACCACCATCGCCCGGCACTGGGCGGACACCCGGGGCGCCCCGACCGCGCACATCAGCCTGGACGACGTACGGGAATGGGTCCGCTCCGGGTTCGCCGACCCGCAGGCGGGGTGGAACGAGCACTCCGAGGCCCAGTACCGGCTGGCCCGCCGCACCTGCGGCTTCGCCGCCCGCAACTTCCTGGCCAACGCGGTGTCCTGCATCATCGACGACGCGGTCTTCCCCGACCGCCCCGCCGTCGGCCTCGGCGGCTGGAAGCGCCACGTCGGCCCCGGCCTGCTCCCGGTCGTCCTGCTGCCCGGCCTGGACGTCGTCCTGACCCGCAACGCCGAACGCACCGGCAACCGGCGCCTCTCCGACGAGGAGGTCGCCCGGATCCACGGCCGGATGGCCGGCTGGTACGGCTCGGGCCTGCCCATCATCGACAACTCCCAGCTGGACGTCCCGGCCGCGGCGGCGGCCCTGGACCGGGTGGTCGCCCGCGCCGCCCAGGGGCCGCCGGTCTGGTGACCCCACGGTCGGACGTACAACACCGGGCCCCGGCGCGCCGCACCCCGTAGGCTCACCGCATGGCCGACGTGCATACGACCCGCAGGGCCCGGCTGCGCGACCGGTGCGCGGCTGCCGGGGTCGCCGCCGCCCTGGTGACCGGTGCCGCCAACGTGCGGTACCTCACCGGCTGCGCCCCGCAGGGCGGCGCGCTGCTGGTCGGGCCGGGCCCGGAGGACACCCTGGTGCACCTGCGCCCGCCGCCGGACGACCGGGAGCAGGGCGCCGAACCGCCGGACGACCTGCGCTCGGTGGTGCTGTCCGCTCCGGAGGGAGACGCCGCGGTGGCCGCCGCCGAGCTGGCCGGGCGCCGGCACGCGGACTCGCTGGCCGTCGAGGAGCACCACCTGACCGTGACCCGGCACCGGGCCCTGCGCTCGGCCGCCGGCGGGCTGCAGCTGGCCGACCTCGGGGGCGCGGTGGAGCAGCTGCGGCTGGTCAAGGACGAGCACGAGATCGCCGCCCTGCGGATAGCGGCGGAGATCGCCGACCAGGCGCTCGGCGAACTGCTGGAGTCCATCCTGGTCGGCCGTACCGAGCGGCACCTCGCGCTGGAGCTGGAGCGCCGGCTGGTCGACCACGGCGCCGAGGGCCCGGCCTTCGCCACCTCCGTCGGCACCGGCCCCAACTCCGGCACCGCCCGCCATGTGCCGACCGACCGCCGGGTGGAGGAGGGCGACTTCCTCACCGTCCGGCTCGGCGCCCGCTACCGGGGCTACCGCTGCGAAGTGGGCCGCACCTTCGTCATCGGAACAGCGCCGGCCTCCTGGCAGATCGAGCTCTACGAGCTGGTCTTCGACGCCCAGCGGGCCGGCCGGGAGGCGCTCGCACCCGGTGTGGCCTGCCGTGACGTCGACCGGGCCACCCGGCAGCCGCTGCTCGCGGCCGGCCACGGCGAGGGCCTGGCCCCCTGGTCCGGCCACGGGGTGGGACTGGAAATCGACGAGGACCCTCGGTTGTCACCTGCGGCCATGGGTAAACTGGACGCTTGCGTGCCGGTCACCGTCGAACCGGGAGTCCACCTTCCGGGCCGCGGCGGCGTCCGGATCGACGACACACTCGTCGTACGTCCACTGGCGGACGGCGGGCCCGAGCTACTCACCATCACGACCAAGGAACTGCTCGCCCTGTGACGGGCGCGGGATTCCTGGTCCCGAAGCAGCAGTTTCAGGAGATTCCGCAACCGTGGCCACCACGAACGACCTCAAGAACGGCCTCGTGCTCAAGCTCGACGGCGACCAGCTCTGGACCGTTGTCGAATTCCAGCACGTCAAGCCCGGCAAGGGCCCCGCCTTCGTGCGCACCAAGCTCAAGCACGTGCTGTCCGGGAAGGTCGTCGACAAGACCTTCAACGCGGGCCTGAAGGTGGAGACCGCCAACGTCGACAAGCGCGGCATGCAGTTCTCCTACAAGGACGGCAGCGACTTCGTCTTCATGGACACCGAGACGTACGACCAGATCAACGTCACCCCCGAGGTGGTGGGCGACGCCGCCAACTACCTGCTGGAGGGCTTCGAGGCCGTCGTCGCCATGTACGAGGGCGCGCCCTTGTACATCGAACTGCCCGCCTCCGTCGAGCTGGTCATCGAGTACACCGAGCCCGGCGTGCAGGGCGACCGCTCCACCGGCGGCTCCAAGCCCGCGCGGCTGGAGACCGGTCACGAGATCGGTGTCCCGCTGTTCATCACCACGGGTGAAAAGGTGAAGGTCGACACCCGCACGGGCGACTACCTCGGCCGGGTGAACAGCTAACCGTGGCTGCCCGGAACAAGGCCCGAAAGCGCGCGTTCCAGATTCTGTTCGAGGCGGAGCAACGGGGTGCGACCCCCACGTCCGTCATGGCGGACTGGATCAGGCTCGCCCGGACCGACGACCGGCAGCCGCCGGTCACCGAGTACACGACGCAACTGGTCGAGGGCTACGAGGCGCACGCCCGGCGGATCGACGAACTGCTGGCCGGCTACTCGGTCGGCTGGACGCTGGACCGGATGCCGGTGGTGGACCGCAACGTCCTGCGGCTCGGCACGTACGAGCTGCTCTGGGAGGACGACGTGCCGGACGCGGTGGTGCTGGACGAGGCGGTGCAGCTCGCCAAGGAGTTCTCCACCGATGACTCGCCGTCCTTCGTCAACGGACTGCTCGGCCGGCTGCTGGAACTGAAGCCGACCCTCAAGCGGTAAGCGGTGAGCGGCATGTCGTAGGCGGTCGCCGGCGGCGCCGTCGGCCAGGCCCGACAGCAGAACGTGAGCACCCCTCTGCTGCGGGCCTGGTGCGTGTCCGGGCGCGTGGCCCAGATTCCGCGGCATGTCCGAGACACATGAGACACAGGGGAGTGCCGGCGGCCGGGTCCGCCGAGGCGGTGCTGGAGCGGCTGGACGCGCTGCGGGCCGGAGACCTGCCGGTGCGCGGCGGGCGGACCATGGCGTACGTCTACGACTCGGGGCTGGCCGGCCTGGACGAAGCTGGCCCTTCGCCGGCTCGCCGCCCAACGTCCACCTCACGGTGACGGCCGCCGCCGCCGCGCCGGAGCGGATCGCCGAACTCCTCACCGAGCTGGCGGCGGCGACCGACCGCGCCCGCGCCGCCGGGCCGGCCACCCCCGACCCGGCCGTCCTCACGCTGGCGGCCGCTTTGGACCCCGCCACCCTCGGCCCCGCCGAGACCGCGCTGGTCCTGCAGGCCGCCGGTATCGCGCCCGACGGCGCCCTCCCCGCCCGGACGCCCCCGTGCCGACCCTCCTGCAGTCCCTCCCGCCGCGGCTCACCACCCACCTCCTCCCCGCCCTGGTCTCCCGCCTCTCCACCACCCCGTGAGCCCGCCGCCCACGCCCGGCGGGCCCCCGGGCGTACGTGCCCCGCGGGGACGGCCGGGGCCTGCCGGGGTGGATCCGCGCGGGCGGCGGTGCGGGGTGCGCGGGAGGGGGGCGACCGCACGGCGGAGGAGGGAGGCGGCGTGGTGCGTCGTCGAGCGGCGGGAACGCGGCGGCCGCGCGGGCCGGGACCCGCGGGGCCGCGCGGATCCACCTGACAGGCCCCGGGGGCCGGGAAAACGGGACGCCCGGTGCCGGGACCCCTGGAGGGGTCCTCGCACCGGGCGGCGGGACGTTTCTGCGGGAAAGAGAGTCAGGACTCCTCGTGCTGGACCGCGCGGCGCGCGTCCGCGTCGAGGACGCCCCAGGCGATCAGGTGCTCGGTCAGGACCGAGGGGGACTGGTCGTAGATCACCGCGAGGGTGCGCAGGTCGTCCTGGCGGATGGAGAGCACCTTGCCGTTGTAGTCACCGCGCTGGCTCTGGATGGTGGCCGCGTAGCGCTGCAGCGGGCCGGCCTTCTCGGGCGGGACCTGGGACAGCCGCTCCAGGTCGAGCACCAGCTTCGGCGGCGGCTCGGCGGCGCCGCCGGGCGTGGTGCCGGGCAGCAGTTCCTGGACCGGCACCCCGTAGAAGTCGGCGAGCTCGGCGAGTCGCTGCACGGTCACGGCGCGGTCCCCGCGCTCGTAGGACCCCACGACCACTGCCTTCCAGCGGCCCTGGGACTTCTCCTCGACACCGTGCAGAGACAGCCCCTGCTGCGTGCGGATGGCGCGGAGCTTCGCTCCGAGCTGCTTGGCGTAATCGCTGGACATATGGCTCCCGGGACTCAACTCGGTGACTCACTGTGAGGTTACGCAGCGTAATCCGCGCTCGTCAAGCCGAAGAGGGCCGACTGGTCTCTGACCTGGGCTGCTCCCGGTCACCCGGAGCCCACCTGATACGGTGGTGAGGTACCTCTGACGTCCTTTAACGCCCGTCCCGTGAGGCGGGGAAGGAGGTCCCCGGCCGATGGCCGAAGACCGCACCACCGCCACCATGCCCGCGTCCGTGTCCGCCGCCCGCCCGGTGCTCGAAGCGCCGGACATCGCCAGGGTCCTCACCCGCATCGCCCACGAGATCGTCGAACGCGCCAAGGGCGCCGACGACGTGGTGCTGCTGGGCATCCCCACCAGGGGCGTCTTCCTGGGCCGCCGCCTCGCCGACAAGCTCGCCGAGATCACCGGGCGGACCGCCGCCGTCGGCTCGCTCGACATCACCATGTACCGCGACGACCTGCGGCTGCACCCGCCGCGCGCGCTCGCGCGCACCGAGATCCCCGGCGACGGCATCGACGGCCGCCTGGTCGTCCTGGTCGACGACGTGCTGTTCTCCGGCCGTACCATCCGCGCCGCCCTCGACGCGCTCAACGACATCGGCCGCCCCCGCGCGGTCCAGCTCGCCGTCCTCGTCGACCGAGGCCACCGCGAGCTGCCGATCAGGGCCGACTATGTGGGCAAGAACCTGCCCACCTCGCTCCGCGAGACCGTCAAGGTCCTGCTCACCGAGGAGGACGGCCGGGACAGCGTGCTGCTCGGCCAGCGGGCCGACCGGGCCGCGAAGGGCACCCAGCCGCCCGCGGGGCCCCCGGCGGACCGGTAGCGCACTGCCCGCCGGCCCGGGGACGGGTCCGGCGCTTCCGCGCGCCCTCGTGCCGCCCCACCGCACCCACGGCCCCACCCAGCACCCCCGGAGTGACCCTGTGAAGCGCCATCTGATCTCGGCCGCCGACCTCACCCGTGACGACGCCCTCCTCGTGCTCGACACCGCCGAGGAGATGGCCCGCGTCGCCGACCGCCCGATCAAGAAACTGCCCACCCTGCGCGGCCGTACCGTGGTCAACCTCTTCTTCGAGGACTCCACCCGGACCCGGATCTCCTTCGAGGCCGCCGCCAAGCGGCTGTCCGCCGACGTCATCAACTTCTCCGCCAAGGGCTCCTCGGTCTCCAAGGGCGAGTCCCTGAAGGACACCGCGCTGACCCTGGAGGCGATGGGCGCCGACGCGGTGGTCATCCGCCACTTCTCCTCCGGCGCCCCGCACCGGCTGGCCACCTCCGGCTGGATCAACTCCTCGGTGGTCAACGCCGGCGACGGCACCCACGAGCACCCCACCCAGGCGCTGCTGGACGCCTTCACCATGCGCCGCCACCTGTCCGGCGTCGGCAAGGACCTGGACGGCCGCCGGATCACCGTCGTCGGCGACGTCCTGCACAGCCGGGTCGCCCGCTCCAACGTGCTGCTGCTCACCACGCTCGGCGCCCACGTCACGCTGGTCGCGCCCCCCACCCTGCTGCCGATCGGCGTCGAGCGGTGGCCGTGCGAGGTGTCGTACGACCTGGACGCGGTGCTCGCCGAGTCCGACGCGGTGATGATGCTGCGGGTCCAGCGGGAGCGGATGAACGCCGCCTTCTTCCCCACCGAACGCGAGTACGCCCGCCGCTACGGCCTCAACGGCGGCCGGATGGCGGCGCTGCCCGAGCACGCCATCGTGATGCACCCGGGCCCGATGAACCGCGGCATGGAGATCACCGCCGAGGTCGCCGACTCCCCGCGCTGCACCGCCGTCGAGCAGGTCGCCAACGGCGTCAGCACCCGGATGGCCGTGCTCTACCTGCTGCTCGGCGGATCCGAGCCGGCCATCGCCACCTCCCGTACGGACACCTCCCGCGCGGACGGCGCCCGTACGGACACCGGTCACCCGGACGACCGGGCCGAGCACGCCCGCACCCGGCACGCCCGCACCCAGCACACCGGTACCGAGCACGCCCGCACCCAGGAGAGCAAGTAACCATGAGCACGATCCTCATCCGCGGCGCGCGGATCCTCGGCGGCGAGCCCCGGGACGTCCTGCTCGACGGCGGCACCGTCGCCGCGATCGGCACCGGACTGTCCGGCCGGGACGCGACCACCGTCGTCGAGGCCGACGGCGGGATGGTCCTGCTGCCCGGCCTGGTCGACCTGCACACCCACCTGCGCGAGCCCGGCCGGGAGGACTCCGAGACCGTGCTGACCGGCGCCCGCGCCGCCGCCGTCGGCGGCTATACCGCGGTGCACGCGATGGCCAACACCTTCCCGGTGGCCGACACGGCCGGCGTCGTCGAGCAGGTGTGGCGGCTCGGCAGGGAGTCCGGATACTGCGACGTGCAGCCGGTCGGCGCGGTCACCGTCGGCCTGGAGGGCAGGCAGCTCGCCGAGCTGGGCGCGATGGCCGACTCCGCCGCCCAGGTGCGGGTCTTCTCCGACGACGGCAAGTGCGTGGACGACGCGGTGATCATGCGCCGCGCCCTGGAGTACGTGAAGGCGTTCGACGGAGTGGTCGCCCAGCACGCCCAGGAACCGCGGCTGACCGAGGGCGCCCAGATGAACGAGGGCATCGTCTCCGGCGAGCTGGGCCTGACCGGCTGGCCCGCCGTCGCCGAGGAGTCGGTCATCGCCCGGGACGTGCTGCTGGCCGCGCACGTCGGCTCCCGGGTACACATCTGCCACCTGTCCACCGCCGGGTCGGTGGAGATCGTCCGCTGGGCCAAGTCAAAGGGCTGGGACGTCACCGCCGAGGTCACCCCGCACCACCTGCTGCTCACCGACGAGCTGGTCCGCTCGTACGACCCGGTCTACAAGGTCAACCCGCCGCTGCGCACCCAGGACGACGTGCTGGCGCTGCGCGAGGCGCTGGCCGACGGCACCATCGACTGCGTCGCCACCGACCACGCCCCGCACCCGCACGAGGACAAGGACTGCGAGTGGGCCTCCGCCGCCATGGGCATGGTCGGCCTGGAGACCGCCCTGTCGGTCGTGCAGCACGCCATGGTCGACACCGGGCTGCTGGACTGGGCGGGCGTCGCGGACCGGATGTCGACCCGGCCCGCCGTCATCGGCCGGCTGGCCGGACACGGCCGCCCGATCGCCGAGGGCGAGCCCGCGAACCTGGTCCTGCTCGACCCCGCATACCGTGGGGTCGTCAACCCCGCGGGCTTCGCCTCCCGCAGCCGCAACACCCCCTACGCGGGCCGCGAGCTGCCGGGCCGGGTCCTCGCCACCTTCCTGCGGGGCCACGCCACGGTCATGGACGGGAAGCTCACGTGATGCCTTCGAACCCTCTGCCGGTGCTCGCCTCGCAGGCCGCCGGCAAGCACTCCGCCAAGGTCACCCACCTGACCGACCGGATCGGCTGGATCGTCGGACTCGCACTGGTCGTCGCGCTGGTCTACTGGCTGATGCGGCAGGGCTGGCAGTGGCGCCGCACCCTCCAGGGCGGCCTGCCCGAACTGCCGCAGGCCCCGGACCGGACCGGGCCGCCGCTGCTGGAACTGCACGGCCGGTACCACGGCAGCACCACCGCGGGGCAGTGGCTCGACCGGATCGTCGTGCACGGCCTCGGCGTCCGCAGCAAGGTCCGCCTCGCTCTCACCGAGGACGGCCTGGAGGTGGACAGGACCGGCGCGCCCGGCTTCTTCGTGCCCACCGCCGCGCTGCGCGGCGCCCGGCTCGACAAGGCCATCGCCGGCAAGGTCCTCACCGAGGGCGGCCTGCTGGTGGTGACCTGGGAGCACGGCGGCACCCTCGTCGACTCCGGCTTCCGCGCCGAGCACGCCGCCGACCACGGCGTGTGGGCCGAGCGGATCACCGCGCTCAGCGGCGACCGGGCCGTGGCCTTCAGTGACAGCCGGCCGGCCGGCCCGCGCGACGGCGGCCGGTCCGACAGCACCCAGCAGCACGACAAGGAAGGCGCACGATGACGACCTCGACCCGGGCGGCCACCGCACCCGCCGTCCTCGTACTGGAGGACGGCCGCGTCTTCCGCGGCCGTGCCTACGGAGCGGTGGGGGAGACCTTCGGCGAGGCCGTCTTCTCCACCGGCATGACCGGCTACCAGGAGACGCTGACCGACCCCTCGTACCACCGCCAGGTCGTCGTCATGACGGCCCCGCACATCGGCAACACCGGGGTCAACGACGAGGACGCCGAGTCCGGCCGCATCTGGGTGGCCGGGTACGTCGTCCGCGATCCGGCCCGCACCCCCTCCAACTGGCGGTCCCGGCGCACCCTGGACGAGGAGCTCACCGCCCAGGGCGTCGTCGGCATCAGCGGCGTCGACACCCGCGCCCTCACCCGCCACCTGCGCGAACGCGGCGCGATGCGGGCCGGCATCTTCTCCGGGCCGGCGCTGCGCGGCGGCTCCGCGGGCGCCGCGGCCGAGGACGGCGCCCTGCTGGCCCGGGTCCGGCGGGCGCCCGCGATGACCGGCGCCGACCTGTCCGCCGACGTCGCGACCGAGCGCGCCTACACCGTCCCGGCGATCGGCCCCAAGCGCTTCACCGTCGCCGCCCTCGACCTCGGCATCAAGGGCATGACGCCGCACCGGATGGCCCAGCGCGGCATCGAGGTGCACGTCCTGCCGGCCGCCGCCACCGTCGAGGAGGTCTACGCGGTCGGCCCCGACGGGGTGTTCCTGTCCAACGGGCCCGGCGACCCGGCCACCGCCGACCTCACCGTCGTCCGGGCGGTGCTGGAGCGCGGCACCCCGCTGTTCGGCATCTGCTTCGGCAACCAGCTCCTCGGCCGCGCCCTCGGCTTCGGCACCTACAAGCTCCCGTACGGCCACCGGGGCATCAACCAGCCCGTGCAGGACCGCGCCACCGGCAAGGTCGAGGTCACCGCGCACAACCACGGGTTCGCCGTCGACGCCCCGCTCGACACGGTCAGCGACACCCCGTACGGGCGCGCCGAGGTCAGCCACGTCTGCCTCAACGACAACGTGGTCGAGGGGCTGCGGCTGCTCGACCGGCCCGCGTTCAGCGTCCAGTACCACCCCGAGGCGGCCGCCGGCCCGCACGACGCCGCGTACCTCTTCGACCGCTTCGTCCAGCTCATGGAGGGCCAGCGTGCCTAAGCGCACCGATATCCAGTCCGTCCTGGTCATCGGCTCCGGCCCGATCGTCATCGGCCAGGCCGCCGAGTTCGACTACTCCGGCACCCAGGCGTGCCGGGTGCTCAAGGCCGAGGGCCTGCGGGTGATCCTGGTCAACTCCAACCCGGCCACGATCATGACCGACCCGGAGATCGCCGACGCCACCTACGTGGAGCCGATCACCCCCGAGTTCGTCGAGAAGATCATCGCCAAGGAGCGGCCCGACGCGCTGCTGCCCACCCTCGGCGGCCAGACCGCGCTCAACACCGCCATCGCCCTGCACGACAACGGCGTGCTCACCAAGTACGCGGTCGAGCTGATCGGCGCCAACGTCGAGGCCATCCACAAGGGCGAGGACCGCGACCTGTTCAAGGGCGTGGTGGCCGCGGTCCGGGAGAAGACCGGCCACGGCGAGTCGGCCCGCTCGGTGATCTGCCACTCCATGGACGACGTGCTGGCCGGCGTCGCGACCCTCGGCGGCTACCCGGTCGTGGTCCGTCCGTCCTTCACCATGGGCGGCGCCGGCTCCGGCTTCGCGCACGACGAGGAGGAACTGCGCCGGATCGCCGGCCAGGGCCTGACCCTGTCACCCACCACCGAGGTGCTCCTGGAGGAGTCCATCCTCGGCTGGAAGGAGTACGAGCTGGAGCTGATGCGCGACAAGCACGACAACGTGGTGGTCGTCTGCTCCATCGAGAACCTCGACCCGATGGGCGTGCACACCGGCGACTCCATCACCGTCGCGCCCGCGATGACCCTCACCGACCGCGAGTACCAGGTCCTGCGCGACATCGGCATCGCGGTGATCCGCGAGGTCGGTGTCGACACCGGCGGCTGCAACATCCAGTTCGCGGTCGACCCGGCGGACGGCCGGGTCATCGTCATCGAGATGAACCCCCGGGTCTCCCGCTCCTCCGCGCTCGCCTCCAAGGCCACCGGTTTCCCGATCGCCAAGATCGCCGCCCGGCTCGCGGTGGGCTACACCCTGGACGAGATCCCCAACGACATCACCGAGCAGACCCCGGCGTCCTTCGAACCCGCCCTCGACTACGTGGTGGTCAAGGTGCCGCGGTTCGCCTTCGAGAAGTTCCCGGCCGCCGACGCCACCCTCACCACCACCATGAAGTCCGTCGGCGAGGCCATGGCCATCGGGCGCAACTTCACCGAGGCGCTGAACAAGGCGCTGCGCTCGCTGGAGAAGCAGGGCTCGCAGTTCGACTTCGCCGCCCCCGTCGACCCCGCCGACAAGGCCGCCCTGCTGGCGAAGGCCGCGATCCCCACCGACGGCCGGATCAACACCGTGATGCTCGCCATCCGGGCCGGCGCCACCCCGGGCGAGGTCTTCGACGCCACCCGGATCGACCCCTGGTTCGTCGACCAGCTCTTCCTGGTCAAGGAGTACGCCGACGAGCTGGCCGCCGCCGACCGGCTGGACCCGGCACTGCTCACCGACGCCAAACGGCACGGCTTCTCCGACGCCCAGATCGCCGGCATCCGCGGGCTGCGCGAGGACGTCGTCCGCGAGGTCCGGCACGCGCTCGGCATCCGCCCGGTGTACAAGACGGTCGACACCTGCGCCGCCGAGTTCGCCGCCCGCACCCCGTACTTCTACTCCTCCTACGACGAGGAGAGCGAGGTCGCGCCGCGCGAGAGGCCCGCGGTGATCATCCTCGGCTCCGGCCCCAACCGGATCGGCCAGGGCATCGAGTTCGACTACTCCTGCGTGCACGCCTCCTTCGCGCTGCACGACGCCGGCTACGAGACGGTGATGGTCAACTGCAACCCGGAGACCGTCTCCACCGACTACGACACCTCCGACCGGCTCTACTTCGAGCCGCTCACCTTGGAGGACGTCCTGGAGATCGTGCACGCCGAGCAGCAGGCCGGACCGGTCGCCGGGGTCATCGTCCAGCTCGGCGGGCAGACCCCGCTGGGCCTGGCGCAGGCGCTGAAGGACAACGGGGTGCCGGTGGTCGGCACCCCGCCCGAGGCCATCCACCTGGCCGAGGACCGCGGCGCCTTCGGCCGGGTGCTCGCCGAGGCCGGCCTGCCCGCGCCCAAGCACGGCACCGCTGTCTCCTTCCCCGAGGCCAGGGCCATCGCCGACGAGATCGGCTACCCGGTCCTGGTCCGCCCCTCCTACGTGCTCGGCGGGCGCGGCATGGAGATCGTGTACGACGAGGCGCGCCTGTCCTCGTACATCGCCGAGTCCACCGAGATCGGCCCCGACCGGCCGGTGCTGGTCGACCGGTTCCTCGACGACGCGATCGAGATCGACGTGGACGCGCTCTACGACGGCCGGGAGCTGTACCTGGGCGGAGTGATGGAGCACATCGAGGAGGCCGGCATCCACTCCGGCGACTCGGCGTGCGCGCTGCCCCCGATCACGCTCGGCGGCCACGACGTCAAGCGGCTGCGGGCCTCCACCGAGGCCATCGCCCGCGGGGTCGGTGTGCGCGGCCTGATCAACATCCAGTTCGCGCTGGCCGGCGACGTCCTCTACGTACTGGAGGCCAACCCGCGGGCCTCGCGGACGGTGCCGTTTACCTCCAAGGCGACCGCGGTGCCGCTGGCCAAGGCCGCCGCCCGGATCTCGCTGGGCGCCACGGTCGCCGGGCTGCGGGCCGAGGGCCTGCTGCCGGCCACCGGCGACGGCGGTGAACTGCCGCTGGACGCGCCGATCTCGGTCAAGGAGGCGGTGCTGCCCTGGAGCCGGTTCCGCGATGTGCAGGGCCGCGGGGTGGACACCGTGCTGGGTCCGGAGATGCGGTCCACCGGTGAGGTCATGGGCATCGACGCGGCGTTCGGCACCGCCTACGCCAAGTCGCAGGCGGCGGCGTACGGGGCGCTGCCGACCAAGGGCCGCGCGTTCGTCTCGGTCGCCAACCGCGACAAGCGGGCGCTGATCTTCCCGGCCCGCGCGCTGATCGAGCACGGCTTCGAGCTGCTGGCCACCTCGGGCACGGCGGAGGTGCTGCGGCGCAACGGCATCGAGGCGCGGGTGGTGCGCAAGCAGAGCGAGGGGGTCGGACCGGACGGGGAGCCGACCGTGGTGACCCTGATCCACGAGGGCGAGATCGACCTCATCGTCAACACGCCCTTCGGTACCGGCGGCCGGCTCGACGGCTACGACATCCGTACGGCGGCCGTCGCCCGCGGGATCCCCTGCCTGACCACGGTCCAGGCGCTGGCCGCCGCGGTCCAGGGCATCGACGCGCTGACGCGGGGGGAGATCGGAGTGCGGTCCCTGCAGGAGCACGCGGAGCGGTTGATCGCGGCGCGATCCCGGTAGCCCGCCCGGAGCCGCGGCCGCCCGGCACGGGGGGCGACCCCGGCCCCGGGGAGGGGCACCGCAGGCCGCGCGGGCGGCTGGTCGCCGCCCGGAGGTGAACGCAACCCCGGGGCGGGGTGGGCAGAGTGAGAGGCGAAGGTATGTACGACCTGTTCTTCCGCGTGGTGTTCCGGCGTATGGACGCCGAACGCGCGCACCACGTGGCGTTCCGCTGGATCCGGCTGACCGTGCGCGTACCGGGCCTGCGGACACTGGTGGCCGCGGTGCTCGCACCGCAGATCGCCTCGCTGCGGACCGAGGCGCTGGGCCTGCGGATGCGCGGACCGTTCGGGCTGGCGGCCGGCTTCGACAAGAACGCCGCCGCCGTCGACGGGATGGCCATGCTCGGCTTCGACCACGTCGAGATCGGCACCGTCACCGGGCAGGCCCAGCCCGGCAACCCGAGGAGAAGGCTGTTCCGGCTGGTCCCGGACCGCGCGCTGATCAACCGGATGGGCTTCAACAACGACGGCGCGGCGGCGGTCGCCGCCCGGCTGGCCGCCCGCAAGGAGGTCTTCCCCACCACCGTCGGCGTCAACATCGGCAGGACCAGGACCGCCACCGACGAGGACGTCGTCGCGGACTACGCGGCCTCCACCGAGCGGCTGGCCCGGCACGCCGACTACCTGGTGGTCAACGTCTCCTCACCGAACACCCCGGGGCTGCGCGACCTCCAGGCCGCCGCCGCGCTGCGCCCGCTGCTCACCGCGGTCCGCGAGGCCGCCGACCGCTCGGTGGCCGGCCGGCGGGTGCCGCTGCTGGTGAAGATCGCCCCCGACCTCGCCGACGAGGACGTGGACGCGGTGGCCGACCTCGCCGTGGAGCTCGGCCTGGACGGCATCGTCGCCACCAACACCACGGTCGCCCGCGAGGACCTGGGCCTGCACTCGCCGGCCCGCCTCGTCCAGGAGGCCGGCGGCCTGTCCGGCGCGCCGCTCAAGGGGCGCTCGCTGGAGGTCCTGCGCCGGCTGTACGCCCGGGTGGGCGACCGCCTGGTGCTGGTCGGGGTCGGCGGTATCGAGGACGCCGAGGACGCCTGGCAGCGCATCCTGGCCGGCGCCACCCTCGTCCAGGGCTACAGCGCGTTCGTCTACCGCGGGCCCTTCTGGATGCGGGCGGTGCACCTGGGCCTGGCCGCCCGGCTGGCCGCGAGCCCGTACCCGACCCTCGCCGACGCGGTCGGCGCCGAGCACAAGGAGGTGCGCGTATGACCACCACGGCCCCCGAGCCCTTCGGCGCCCGGCTGCGCCGCGCGCTCGACACCCGCGGCCGGCTCTGCGTCGGCGTCGACCCGCACCCCGCGCTGCTCACCGACTGGGGGCTGCCGGACGACGTGGCGGGCCTGGAGCGCTTCACCATGACCGTGGTGGAGGCGCTGGCCGGGACCACCGCGGTGCTCAAGCCGCAGTCGGCGTTCTTCGAGCGCTTCGGGTCGCGCGGTGTCGCGGTGCTGGAGCGGGCGGTGCTGCGGGCCCGGCAGGCGGGCGCACTGGTGCTGATGGACGCCAAGCGCGGCGACATCGGGTCCACCATGGCCGCGTACGCCGCCGCGTATCTCGACAAGGACGCGCCGCTGTTCTGCGACGCGGTGACGGTCAGCCCGTACCTCGGCTTCGGTTCGCTGCGGCCCGCGCTGGAGGCGGCGCGGATCTCCGGTGCGGGTGTCTTCGTCCTGGCGCTGACCTCCAACCCGGAGGGTGCCGAGGTGCAGCGGGCGACCGTGCCCGGCGGCGGCTCGGTCGCCCAGGCGGTGCTGGACCACATCGCGGCCGAGAACGCCGGCGCCGAGCCGCTCGGCTCGGTGGGCGCGGTGGTCGGCGCCACCCTCGGCGACGCGCGGGCCGGCCTGGCGGTGAACGGGCCGCTGCTGGCCCCCGGGATCGGTGCCCAGGGGGCGACCCCGGCCGATCTCCCCCGGCTGTTCGGCGACGCGCTGGTCAATGTCGTGCCGAGCGTCAGCCGCGACGTGCTGCGGCACGGACCGGATCCCGCGGCGTTGCGGAATGCGACGGCGGCTTATGCCGATCAGGTGCGGGCGGTGGTCGAGGACGCTCACGCAAACGGCCGGATCGGTAGAAAACGTGAAGATATTACTGACTGGTAATGCGATGTGAAAACGGCCAGAAAAAGGGCCGGATTCAACCACCTGGCTCATTGACCCCGAAACCTGTTCCGCTTTGCCCCAAATATCCCGCCGGATCGAGTCTGACCAGGACTTTTCGTCTGTTCTCGCTGACTTGGGCCGTTCGGACCGCTAGTCTCCGACAGGAGCGCGCCGTTGCGGCGCGCCGCGCGTCTCCCCGCAACTGCGGGGCTGACGACGGTCCATATCCGATTGCTCTACATCCGAGGTGACGTAGGCGTGGCTCTTCCGCCCCTTACCCCTGAACAGCGCGCTGCCGCGCTCGAAAAGGCCGCCGCGGCTCGCCGGGAGCGCGCCGAGGTCAAGAACCGGCTCAAGCACTCCGGCGCATCCCTGCACGACGTCATCAAGCAGGGCCAGGAGAACGACGTCATCGGCAAGATGAAGGTCTCCGCACTCCTGGAATCCCTTCCCGGCGTCGGCAAGGTCCGCGCCAAGCAGATCATGGAGCGGCTCGGCATCTCCGAGAGCCGCCGGGTCCGCGGTCTCGGTTCCAACCAGATCGCCTCGCTGGAACGCGAGTTCGGCGGCACCCCCGCCTGACCGCCCTCCGGTGGTCCCGGCGCGCCGGGGAACCGGGGATAATCGCTCCATGAGTCCTGCAGTCTCCCGGGGGGCGGCCCGCCCCCTCGCTTCGCAGGGGGTCACTCCGGCCCCCCCGGTCAGACACCCGCGGCTGACCGTGCTCTCCGGCCCCTCCGGGGTCGGCAAGAGCACGGTCGTCGCCCACCTGCGCGCGGCACACCCCGAGGTCTGGCTCTCGGTCTCCGCCACCACCCGCACTCCGCGGCCCGGCGAACAGCACGGAGTCCACTACTTCTTCGTCGACGGCGACGAGTTCGACAAACTCGTCGCCAACGGCGAACTCCTGGAGTGGGCCGAGTTCGCCGGCAACCGCTACGGGACCCCGCGCGGAGCCGTACTGGACAAGCTCGCGGCGGGCGAGCCGGTGCTGCTGGAGATCGACCTCCAGGGCGCCCGGCTCGTCCGGCAGTCCATGCCCGAGGCGCAGCTGGTCTTCCTCGCCCCGCCCAGCTGGGACGAACTGGTCCGCCGGCTGACCGGCCGCGGCACCGAGACGGCCGAGGTGATCGGAGAGCGGCTGGCCGTCGCGCGGGTCGAACTCGCCGCCGAAGCGGAGTTCGACGTGACGCTTGTCAACACCTCCGTCGAGGACGTAGCACGCGAGCTGCTAGCCTTGATGGGGATTGCATGATCCATTCGGGCCGGACGGGGTCCGAGTGGTCCACCCGGATCCGTCCGGCACACCGCGATCTTCTGTCATCCACAAGTAGGGGTAGGTAGCGTGTCCTCTTCCATCACCACACCCGAGGGCATCATCAACCCGCCGATTGATGAGCTGCTCGAAGCGACCGACTCCAAGTACAGCCTGGTGATCTACGCCGCCAAGCGCGCACGGCAGATCAACGCGTACTACTCCCAGCTCGGCGAGGGCCTGCTGGAGTACGTCGGGCCGCTGGTGGACACCCACGTCCACGAGAAGCCGCTCTCCATCGCGCTGCGCGAGATCAACGCCGGCCTGCTGACCTCCGAGGCCGTCGAGGCACCGCCCACCAACTGAGGCGTACGCCACACCACGGGCCCGGCGGGAGCGACCGCCGGGCCCGTGGTGTGTCATGGGGTGAGCGCGCGGGGCGACGGTCGTCGACCCCGGCGGGACGGGACGGCGGGAGAGACGATGAGCGGAAGCGACGGCGCGGACACCCGGAGCGGGCCGCGGGTGGTACTCGGCGTCAGCGGCGGCATCGCCGCGTACAAGGCGTGCGAGCTGCTGCGGCGGTTCACCGAGTCCGGACACGACGTCCGGGTGGTGCCCACCGACGCGGCGCTGCACTTCGTCGGGGAGGCCACCTGGGCCGCGCTGTCCGGCCACCCGGTCGCCACCCGGGTCTGGGACGACGCGCACCAGGTGCCGCACGTGCGGATCGGCCGCGGCGCCGACCTCGTGGTGGTCGCCCCCGCCACCGCCGACACCCTGGCCAGGGCCGCCCACGGCCTCGCCGACGACCTGCTCACCAACACCCTGCTCACCGCCGGCTGCCCGGTCGTCTACGCCCCCGCCATGCACACCGAGATGTGGGAGCACCCCGCCACCCAGGACAACGTGGCCACCCTGCGCCGCCGCGGCGCCGTCGTCATCGAACCCGCCGTCGGCCGGCTCACCGGCGCCGACACCGGCAAGGGCCGGCTGCCCGAACCGGCCGAGATCTACGAGGTCTGCCGGCGGGTGCTCGCCCGCGGCCAGGACCTGCCGGACCTCGCCGGACGCCACGTGGTGATCAGCGCCGGCGGCACCCGCGAGCCGCTCGACCCGGTCCGCTACCTCGGCAACCGCTCCTCGGGCAAGCAGGGCTACGCGCTGGCCCGTACCGCCGTGGCCCGCGGCGCCCGCGTCACCCTGCTCGCCGCCAACACCGGCCTGCCCGACCCGGCCGGCGCCGACGTGACGGCGGTGGGCACCGCGGAGCAGCTCCGCGAGGCCGTGCTCAAGGCCGCCGCCGACGCCGACGTGGTGGTGATGGCCGCGGCCGTCGCCGACTTCCGACCCGCCGCCTACGCCACCGGCAAGATCAAGAAGAAGGACGGCGAGGAGCCGGCACCGCTCGCGCTGGTGCGCAATCCGGACATTCTCGCCGAGCTGTCGGCCGGCCGGCCGCGCCCCGGACAGCTGGTGGTCGGCTTCGCCGCCGAGACCGACGACGTCCTCGCCAACGGCCGCGCCAAACTCGCCCGCAAGGGCTGCGACCTGCTGGTGGTCAACGAGGTCGGGGAGCTCAAGGCGTTCGGCACCGAGGAGAACGAGGCGGTGGTCCTGGGCGCCGACGGCAGCGAGACCCCGGTCCCACGGGGGCCGAAGGATGCGCTCGCCGACCGGGTGTGGGATCTGGTGGTCACCCGGCTGGCCTGAATCAGGTACACGCCCTGTGCGTACTTTGCCGTCCGCTCCGCGCGGGACCTGGACACGGTGGCGCAGGTCATGGCATATCCAAAGGACGAGATGCCGGGTCCGCCGGGCGTCACGGAGGATAAACTGACCGCGGAGGCCGGGCGCAGCCCCGCGCCGTCCACCAAGATTTCAGCCAGCAGCCGCTGCAACCCCAGGGAGCGATGTGTCCCGCCGCCTGTTCACCTCGGAGTCCGTGACCGAAGGTCACCCCGACAAGATCGCTGACCAGATCAGCGACACGATTCTCGACGCGCTCCTCACCGCCGACCCGCACTCGCGGGTCGCCGTCGAGACGCTGATCACCACCGGCCAGGTGCATATCGCGGGCGAGGTGACGACGACCGCGTACGCGGACATCGCCACCCTGGTACGCAACAAGATCCTGGACATCGGCTACGACTCCAGCAAGAAGGGCTTCGACGGGGCCTCCTGCGGTGTCTCGGTGTCGATAGGAGCCCAGTCGCCCGACATCGCCCAGGGCGTCGACACCGCCTACGAGAAGCGCGCGGGCACCGTCTCCGACGACGACGAGCTGAACCGGCAGGGCGCCGGCGACCAGGGCCTGATGTTCGGCTACGCCTCCGACGAGACGCCCGAGCTGATGCCGCTGCCGATCACGCTCGCCCACCGGCTGTCCAAGCGCCTCACCGAGGTCCGCAAGAACGGCCAGATCCCGTACCTGCGCCCGGACGGCAAGACCCAGGTCACCATCGAGTACGACGGAGACAAGGCGGTCCGGCTGGACACCGTGGTGGTGTCCTCGCAGCACGCCTCCGACATCGACCTGGAGTCGCTGCTCACCCCCGACATCCGCGAGTTCGTGGTCGAGGTCGAGCTGAAGGCGCTGCTGGAGGACGGCATCAAGCTCGACACCGAGGGCTACCGGCTGCTGGTCAACCCGACCGGGCGGTTCGAGATCGGCGGCCCGATGGGTGACGCGGGACTGACCGGCCGCAAGATCATCATCGACACCTACGGCGGCATGGCCCGCCACGGCGGCGGCGCCTTCTCCGGCAAGGACCCCTCCAAGGTCGACCGGTCCGCCGCCTACGCCATGCGCTGGGTCGCCAAGAACGTGGTCGCGGCCGGCCTCGCCACCCGCTGCGAGGTCCAGGTCGCCTACGCCATCGGCAAGGCCGAGCCGGTCGGCCTGTTCGTGGAGACCTTCGGCACCGCCAACGTGGACGTGGAAAGGATCGAGCAGGCCATCGGCCAGGTCTTCGACCTGCGTCCGGCGGCCATCATCCGCGACCTCGACCTGCTGCGCCCGATCTACGCCCAGACCGCCGCCTACGGCCACTTCGGCCGTGAGCTGCCGGACTTCACCTGGGAGCGCACCGACCGGGTGGAGGCGCTGCGCGCCGCCGCCGGCCTGTAGCCCGCCCTGCCCCGCGCCGCACACCTCGGCCCGGCCCCCCGCCAGGGAGGCCGGGCCGAGGCGCGCGCGGCGGCCGGTGTCCGAGCCGTCTGGTAGGACATGAGGATGAGCGGCGAGAACGGGCAGGACCGGCGGCCCCCCGGGCAGGAGGCGGCGGGGGGCGAACAGCTCGCGCTCATCCGGGAGACCGTCCGCAGAACCCGCGCCAAGCCCCGAACCTGGCGCGGCGCCGCCCTCGCCGAGCGCCTGCCGGTGGCCCGGGTCCTGGTCGACAAGGGCCTGCTGCACCTGGACCAGTTCTTCGACTACGCGGTACCCGCCGCCATGGACGAGCAGGCCCGGCCCGGCGTACGGGTCAGGGTCCGCTTCGGGGCCCGGGTGGTCGGCGGACGCAGGGAAGGCGGCACCCTGCACGACGGCTTCGTCGTCGAACGCCGCGCCGACAGCGACTACCGGGGCCCGCTCGCCCCGCTCGCCCAAGTGCTGTCCGACGAGCCGGTGCTCACCCCGCCGCTGCTGGCACTGTGCCGCCGCGTTGCCGACCGGTACGCCGGAGCGCTCGCCGACGTCGTACAGCTCGCCGTGCCCCCCCGGATGGCCCGCGCCGAGAAGGAGCCGTCGCCCGTCCCGCCGTCCGACCCGCCGCCGCCGGACCCCGGCAGCTGGACCCGGTACGCCGCCGGCCCCGCCTACCTCCAGGCGCTGGCCCGCGGCGACACCCCCCGAGCGGTATGGCTCGCGCTGCCCGGACCGCACTGGCCGCGCGAACTCGCGGTGGCCCTCGCCACGACCCTGGCCGGCGGGCGCGGCGCCCTGGCCGTACTGCCCGACGGGCGGTCCGCCGCCCGGGTGGACACCGCCCTCACCGAGCTGATCGGCCCCGGACACCACGTGATGCTGACCGCCGACGCCGGACCGGAGGAGCGCTACCGGCGCTGGCTCGCGGTCAGCCGCGGCACGGTCCGGGCGGTGGTCGGCACCCGCGCCGCGATGTTCGCGCCCGTCGCCGACCTCGGGCTCGTCGCCCTGTGGGACGACGGCGACTCCAACCACAGCGAGC
The DNA here is from genome assembly GCF_031844685.1 of Streptomyces sp. ITFR-21. Classification (NCBI taxonomy): domain Bacteria; kingdom Bacillati; phylum Actinomycetota; class Actinomycetes; order Kitasatosporales; family Streptomycetaceae; genus Actinacidiphila; species Actinacidiphila sp. ITFR-21. The sequence continues at coordinate 711,649 of NZ_CP134605.1, read as the reverse complement.
CGCACGCGCCGCAGCCGCACGCCCGCGACGTGACCTTGCTGCGCGCCCGCGAGGAGCGCACCGCCTACCTGCTCGGCGGCATCACCGGCACTGTGGAGGGTGCCCAACTGGTCGAGAGCGGCTGGGCGCTGCCGCTGGCCGCGAGCCGCGACGAGGTCCGCGCCGCCGCGCCGCTGATCCGCACCATCGGCGACGCCGACCAGGCCCGGGACGAGGCCGCAAGAGCGGCCCGGCTGCCCTCGCTCGCCTGGCAGGTCACCCGGGATGCGCTCGCCCGCGGCCCGGTCCTGGTCCAGGTGCCCCGCCGCGGCTACGTGCCCAGGCTCGCCTGCGACCACTGCCGGGCGGCGGCCCGCTGCGCCGCCTGCGCCGGCCCGCTGGAACTGCGGGACCGCCAGGGCACCCCGCACTGCGGCTGGTGCGGCCGGCCCGCCGCGGACTGGCACTGCCCCGAGTGCGGCGGCTTCCGGCTGCGCGCCCAGGTGGTCGGCGCCCGGCGCACCGCGGAGGAACTGGGCCGGGCCTTCCCCCGGGTGCCGGTCCGCACCTCCGGACGCGACACCGTGCTCGCCACCGTCGGGACCGCTCCGGCGCTGGTCATCGCCACCCCCGGCGCGGAACCGGTGGCCGACGAGGGGTACGCGGCGGCGCTGCTGCTCGACGGCTGGGCGCTGCTCAACCGGCCGGACCTGCGGGCCGGGGAGGAGGCGCTGCGCCGCTGGGCGCTGGCCGCGGCGCTGGTGCGGCCGGCCGCGGACGGCGGCACGGTCGTGGTGGTCGCCGAGGCCTCGCTGCGCCCGGTGCAGGCGCTCGTCCGATGGGACCCGGCCGGCCACGCGGTTCGGGAACTGGCCGAGCGGACCGAACTGAGGTTCCCGCCGGTGGCGCGGATGGCCTCGGTCACCGGCTCGCCGGCGGCGCTGGCGGAGTTCGTGGACCAGGTACGGCTGCCGGCCGGCACGGACCAGCTCGGCCCGGTGCCGCTGGCCGTGCCCCCGGCGGGCACGCGCGGACGGGCCGGTGCCCTGTCCCCGCCCCCCGGCGAGCAGTGGGAGCGGCTGCTGCTGCGGGTGCCGCCGGGCGCCGGCGCGGCGCTGGCCGCCGCCCTCAAGGAGGCACAGGTCCAGCGGGCCGCCCGGGGCGCCGCCGAACCGACGTTCGTCCGGATGGACCCGCCGGACATCGGCTGACCGACGGCCGCGCCGGGGGCTCGGGCGGCCCGGTGTGTGGCCGGCGTGCCGGGTGCCCGGCGCCCCGGTGACGGCGTGGTCCGGTGTCCCCGGCGCCGCGTGCCCCGGGCGCACACGGTGACCGCGTACCCCGGACGTGCCGCGTGCCCCGGGCGCTCCTGCCGCTGAGCTGCCGCTGAGCCACTGCCGAGCTGCCGCCGAGCTGTCCGAGCTGTCGCCGGGGTCGGGACAGCGGGACCCCGGAGGCGCGGGAAACCGCGCCCCCGGCCGTGGCGACACCGCGCACCGCCCCCGAGCGGGGGTCGCGCGCCGGTCGGTCAGCCGTTGCGGGGGCCGGGGAGCGAGGCGCCGGACGCGGGCAGCGTCTCCTCCCGGGGGACGCCCAGCGGCAGCGACGGCATGGAGCGCGCGGCGGGCACGGTGGCCCCGTTGTGGGCCGTGTGCTCGTCGGCGGAGGCGCTCTCGGGACGGCGGCCCCCGTAACGCCGGTGCACCGCCTGCTTGGTGACCCCGAGCGCGGAGCCCACCGCGTCCCAGGAGAAGCCGAGCGAGCGGTCGAACTCCACCGCCGCCGCCACCAGCGTCTCCACGCTGTCGCGCAGCTCCTGGGCGAGCCGCACGGTGGGCGCGGGCGCCCGGCCGTAGACGACGAATCCGGCGGTGGGGCCGCCCCGGCGCGGCCGGTACACATTGCCCAGCTGTGCGGTCAGGGTCCGCAGCGCGTCCACCTGGCGGCGGACCCTTTCGATGTCCCGCACCAGAAGGTGCAGGCTTGCCCGTGCCTGGGCGTCAGGAGTTGCGTGGTCGGGCATCAACAAGCCTCTCCAACCGGCGGTAACAAGGAGGCGGGCCGCGCGGGGGCAGGCCACGCATCGACCCGTTTTCGGTCAAACTCTCCTGATCAACGCGTCACCGCCCCAAGGAGTCACGCAACTCGGGGCGCGGCCCGCCGGGTGGGGGGCGCGCGACAGGCGCGCGCACTCCGCCGCGGACGCTCTAGAATTGACGTCCGCGTATCGGGCGCGAGCCCGTGCCCGGCCGTGACCCGCATCCCCCAGGAGAGCTACGCGTGCCCGTCAAGCCCATCCGCCTGTTCGGCGACCCGGTGCTGCGCTTGACGGCGCAGCCCGTCACCACCTTCGACCTGGAACTGCGCAACCTGGTCCGGGACCTGACCGAGACCATGCAGGCCGCACCCGGTGCCGGGCTGGCCGCCCCGCAACTGGGCGTGTCCCTGCGGGTGTTCACCTACTTCGTGGAAGGGGAGCTGGGCCATCTGATCAACCCGGACCTCACCCTCAGCGAGGAGGAGCAGGACGGACCCGAGGGCTGCCTGTCGCTGCCCGGCCTGACGTACGACTGCAAGCGGGCGTTCGGCGTCGTCGCCAAAGGCTTCAACATGTACGGCGACCCCATCACGATCGAGGGCACCGAGCGGCTCGCCCGCTGCATCCAGCACGAGACCGACCACCTGGACGGCATCATCTTCATCGACCGGCTCGACGCGGAGCGGCGCAAGGACGCGCTGCGGGCGATCCGGGAGGCGGAGTGGGCCGGGGAGCAGGCGCCGCGGGTGAAGATCTCACCGCACGACACCTTCGGCCGCGGCCTGTGACGCGGGGCCCGCGCGGTCCGCGGGCCCGTCCGCGCCGACCGGCACCCGGCCGGCCGGCCCGCCGCCCGTCGGTCCCGTATCACCGCCACGCACCACCACGTACCGCCCACCGAGAGGCACACCCCGCACGATGAGGCTCGTCTTCGCCGGTACCCCCGAGACCGCCCTGCCCGCCCTGGACGCCCTGCTCGCCTCCGACCGGCACGAGGTCGTCGCCGTCGTGACCCGGCCCGACGCGACCGCCGGCCGCGGCCGCAAGCTGCTGGCCAGCCCGGTCGCCGAGCGTGCCGCCGAGGCCGGCATCGAGGTGCTCAAGCCGGCCAGGCCCCGGGAGGAGGGCTTCCTGGCCCGGCTGCGGGAGATCGCCCCCGACTGCTGCCCGGTGGTGGCCTACGGGGCGCTGCTGCCCAAGGCCGCGCTGGAGGTGCCGGTACACGGCTGGGTCAACCTGCACTTCTCGCTGCTGCCGGCGTGGCGCGGCGCCGCGCCCGTCCAGTACGCGGTGATGGCCGGGGACGAGGTGACCGGCGCGTCCACGTTCCTGATCGAGCAGGGCCTCGACTCCGGCCCGGTGTACGGGGTGATCACCGAGGAGATCCGCCCCACCGACACCAGCGGCGACCTGCTGGACCGGCTCGCGCACAGCGGCGCCCGGCTGCTCGCCGCCACCATGGACGGCATCGAGTCCGGCGATCTGGTGCCCCGGCCGCAGCCGGCCGACGGCGTCACCCTCGCCCCGAAGCTCACCGTGGAGGACGCGGCCGTCGACTGGACGGCCCCCGCGCTCCGGGTCGACCGGCTGATCCGCGGCTGCACCCCCGCGCCCGGCGCGTGGACCGTGGCGGCCGGCGAACGCCTCAAGCTGGGCCCGGTCGCCCTCGCCCCCGACCGCACCGACCTCGCCCCCGGCGAGGTCGCCGTCACCAAGAACGCGGTCCACGTCGGCACCGGCAGCCACGCGGTCCGCCTCGGCCACGTCCAGCCCCAGGGCAAGCGCCCCATGCCCGCCCCCGACTGGTCCCGCGGCACCCGCCCCCCCTCCCAGCTGGGCTGATCCACTGGGGCATACACGCTCACCAGCTGGCAGGGTCCCGGTCGCGCAACTCGACGACTGCACCGGGCGGGAGAGTTCCTGCCTGGGCCGCTCCTTCCTCACCACGTTCGCGGACAGCGCCCTTCCGGTCATCGCACCGGGCAGCGTCCAGCCCCGCACAGGTGACCTGCCGGCCATCAAGGGAGGTTGAATACAGGCCGACGTGCTCGTCCGGCGCCTCCGCGGGTATGAACGCACGGGGACCTGGGCATTTCTCCTCCGCCGGTATGCCAAGCGCACATTACGGGAGGGCGTGCATGCGGCAATTGCGGTTTTCCTGGCGGGAGATCACCGGGAAATGTCAGCCGGCCTGCAAACACTGCTACGCGGATTCTCGCGGCGCTGCACATTTCGGCCTCGAAGTGTCCGGTCAGCCCGTCTTGGGCTGGCGCGATCGTTCCATCGCGGCGTCCGCCGACGGGCCGCGCGGTCGCTGCTGGCTGCGAGTGGTCTGCGAAGAGCTCGGGTGGGCTCAAGGGGACCACGCCTTAACCGGCAACGCCGACGCGGACGCCCTCGACACGTTGCCCAAGCCCCGCCTGCCCGGGATGTACGAGTGGACCGAGGGCGAATGGCGGCGGCAGCGCGCCGAAGTCATGACCCCGTTGCCCAGATCACCGTGCCCGGCCACCGACGCGGCACCCGGCCCTCTTGATCTGGACGACGGGTGGTGGCAAAAGCTCAGATCGGCCCTTCAGCAACTGGCCGGTACACCAACCAGGCGCGTCAGCGTCGACCAGGAAAGAGTCGACCTCCGCGTACACGCCGCTTTCAGTGGGGGAGGAGCCACGGTCTCGATTCGCCGGTGGGAAACCGTCCACGGAGACCTGCGCTGGGCCGATATCTCCGATCCGCTCGGTATCGTGAACTCCGTTCAAGATCGACCTTACTAACGACACGGCGTTCGTGACGACGCAGCCGGTGACCGGGCTTCATGCGGCGGGCGGGGCACGCGCTGCGTGCTCGGGCCGCATGTCGTACGCCGCGGTGCCTGCCTGCGGGGCCCCGGCGGTGGTGACGGGGCCCCGTGTAGTTGGCCGGGAGCTACCGCTGCACCAGGTGGCGCGAGAGGGGCCGTAGGGGACGGGGGCGGCCTGCTCGTTCACTCCCGCTTTCGGAAGCCTCTCGAAGGGCCGGTGTGGCGGTGAGCGCCGTGCGGCGGCCGGGTGGGGAGGCCGTGTGGGTGTGTGGTGTTCGCCCAGACGCTGGGGATGCTGCCGGTGTCGGAGCTTTCGGTGACGGGAAATCGGGGTGGGTATGTGCGGGTGGCGCGGGAGGCGCGGTCGGTGGGCAGGGCGCGTGGGTTTGTGGTGGGGGTGCTGGCGGGTTGGGGGTTGTCGGGGCTGGCGGATGATGTCCGGCTGGTGGTGGGTGAGTTGGTCACCAACGCGCTGATGCATGCGGCTTCTCCGGCGTACGCGGGTATCCGGGTGTGGGTCCTGCGGGTGGCGGGCGGGGTGCGGGTCGAGGTGCACGACGCGAACGCGGACAAGCCGGAGTGGCACGAGTTCGGGCGGGGCCCGGTCGTGGTGGACGCGCTGACCGGCGGCAACTGGGGTGTGCACACGCCGCGGTCCGGCAAGTCCGTATGGGCCGTGCTCAGCGGCGATGCCTCCGAGGTGCGGCAGCAGCGGCCCACGCGGACGGCGGCCCCGTCGGGCTGACGCGCGTACGCGCGTGGGAAGTCATGAACGGCCCTGCCCGGACGGGGGACTTCGGGTCCCCCGTCGAACGCGACCGCGGACCGGATACTGCCGGAGGTGCCGAAAGTGTCCACCCGCTGCGTACGGGGGCGGCCCGATCCCCGCGCCCCGGGGAAGGGGCGTCCCGCGCACAGGGTTCCCACCGGCCGGACACGGATCGGCCCGCACGGCCGTCCGCGCCTCATGCCCAGCGGACGCGGCGCCCCGCCCCGCGGCCGCGGCCACGCCCCCCGGCCGCCGGCCGGGGGCTGCGGCCACGCCCCCCGGCCGCCGGCCGGGACCGGTGCCGGGCCGGAGGCCGTTACGCTGGGCGGTGACCCACGGACCGCAACAGAAAAAGCGGAGCACCTTTCACGTGACCGAGGCACCCACCCGCCGCCCGCAGGGCAGACCGCACCGCCGGCCGCAGCGCGACCCTGTCAGGATCCTCGCGTTCGAGGCGCTGCGCGCCGTTCAGGAGCGGGACGCGTACGCCAACCTCGTCCTGCCGGGCCTGCTGCGGGCCGCCGCGGCAGACGCGGTCAAGAAGGGGCGGACGTTCGACCGGCGGGACGCCGCGCTCGCCACTGAACTCGTCTACGGGACGCTGCGCCGCCAGGGCACGTACGACGCGGTGATCGCCGCCTGCGTGGACCGGCCGCTGCGCGAGGTGGACCCGCCCGTGCTCGACGTGCTCGCGCTCGGCGCGCACCAGCTGCTCGGCACCCGCATCCCCCCGCACGCCGCGGTCTCGGCGAGCGTGGAACTGGCCCGTGCGGTGCTGGGCGACGGCCGGGCCCGGTTCGTCAACGCGGTGCTGCGCAAGGTCGCCGCGCACGACCTGGACGGCTGGCTGGAACAGGTCGCGCCGCCCTACGACGAGGACCCCGAGGACCACCTCGCGGTCGTCCACTCGCACCCGCGCTGGGTGGTCGCCGCGCTGTGGGACGCGCTCGGCGGCGGCCGGGCCGGCATCGAGGACCTGCTGGCCGCGGACAACGAGCGGCCGGAGGTGACGCTGGTGGCCAGGCCCGGCCGGTCCACCCCGGAGCAGATCGCCGCCTCGCTGCCCGCCGGGTCGACCGAGCCGGGCCGCTGGTCGCCGTACGCCCTGCGGCTCGCGGAAGGCGGTGACCCGGCCGCCGTGGAGGCGGTGCGGGACGGCCTGGCCGGGGTGCAGGACGAGGGCAGCCAACTGGTGGCCGCCGCGCTGGCCGCGGCCCCGCTGGAGGGCCCCGACGCCCGCTGGCTCGACGGCTGCGCCGGCCCCGGCGGCAAGGCGGCGCTGCTGGCCGCGCTCGCCGCCCGCCGGGGCGCACTGCTGGTCGCCGCCGAGAAGCAGCCGCACCGGGCCCGGCTGGTGAGCCGCGCGCTGGCCGGCAACCCCGGCCCGTACCAGGTCGTCGTGGCCGACGGCACCCGCCCGGTCTGGGCGCCCGGCTCCTTCGACCGGGTGCTGGTCGACGTGCCCTGCACCGGCCTCGGCGCGCTCCGCCGCCGCCCCGAAGCGCGCTGGCGGCGGCGCGCCGAGGACGTGGCCGGTTTCGGCGGGCTCCAGCGCGACCTGCTCGCGCAGGCGCTGCGGGCGGTCCGGGTGGGCGGCGTGGTCGGCTACGTCACCTGCTCCCCGCACCTGGCCGAGACCCGCGCGGTCGTCGACGACACCCTGCGCGGCGGCCACGCCCCCGCCGCCGAACCGGTCGACGCCCGCCCGCTGCTCCCGGGCGTCCCGGCCCTCGGCGACGGCCCGGACATCCAGCTGTGGCCGCACGTGCACGGCACCGACGCGATGTACCTGGCCCTGCTGCGCCGCACGGGCTGACCGCGGCACACCTGTGGGTCCGCGCCACACATGATCCGGACCTCCAGGACGGAGGAGCGGGGAGGCGCGACCGCCGGTACCAGCCGTGCGCGCGGACCACGGGTTGCAGGACACGGGCAGACCGCGGCCCCTTTTCCTCGGCCTCCGGTGCAGCGTCCTGACGCGCAGTCCGGACAGGTCGGACAGGCGGCCCTGCCGCCCCCCGCCCCCGGCGCTGGCGGGCGGTTCACTCCCCGGGCCGCAATCTGGTTTGCTGACGGTATGACCGTGCAGATCAGTCCCAGCATCCTGTCCGCCGACTTCGCCCGGCTCGCCGAGGAGGCGCGGGCGGTGGAGGGAGCCGACTGGCTCCACGTCGACGTGATGGACAACCACTTCGTGCCCAACCTCACGCTGGGCGTCCCCGTCGTCGAGGCGCTGGCCAAGGCGACCGGCATCCCGCTCGACTGCCATCTGATGATCGAGCAGCCGGACCGCTGGGCGCCCGCGTACGTGGAGGCCGGCGCCGGGTCGGTCACCTTCCACGCGGAGGCCGCCGCCGCCCCGGTCCGCCTCGCCCGGGAGATCCGCGCCAAGGGCGCCAGAGCGGCCATGGCGCTCAAGCCGGGCACACCGGTCGAGCCCTACGAGGACCTGCTGCCCGAACTCGACATGCTGCTGATCATGACGGTGGAGCCCGGCTTCGGCGGACAGGCGTTCCTGGACATCATGCTGCCCAAGATCCGCCGTACCCGGGCGCTGATCGACCGCCACGGGCTCCAGATGTGGCTCCAGGTCGACGGCGGGGTGTCGGCGGAGACCATCGAGCGGTGCGCGGCGGCGGGCGCCGACGTGTTCGTCGCCGGGTCGGCCGTCTACGGCAGCGACGACCCCGCGGCGGCGGTACGCTCCCTGCGCGATCAGGCCGCCGCGGCCTGCGCCCACTGAGCCGCCCCCGGGCCGGCGGCCCGTCGGGGAACACCCCGCGACGGGCCCGCGACGGGCCCGCGAACGGCCCGGATACAGGTCCGGTACGGGCGGAAGCTACGCGCCCGTAACTCCGGGGATCTGGGAGGATGAGCGCTGAGCGGATCAGATGGGCGACCGGGGAGAGGCGACGTGAGCACAGGCCGCGCACAGCTGCGTATGGGACCTGGCGAGATGGTCCAGGCGGCGGCGATGGCACGTCGCTTCTACCTGGAGGGCAAGTCGAAGATCCAGATCGCCGAGGAGTTCGGGGTCAGCCGCTTCAAGGTGGCCCGGGTGCTGGAGACCGCCCTCGAACGCGATCTGGTGCGGATCGAGATCCGGGTCCCCGCCGAGCTCGACGCCGAACGCTCCGACGCCCTGCGCGCGCACTACGGACTGCGGCACGCCGTGGTGGTGGAGACCCCGGCCGACCAGGCCGACGCCCCCGACCCGGAGAACCTGGGCGCGGTCGCCGCCGACCTGCTCGGCGAACTGGTGAGCGACGGCGATGTGCTGGGACTGGCCTGGGGCCGTTCCATCATCACCATGGCCAACGCGCTGGACCGGCTGGCGCCCTGCACGGTGGTGCAGCTCACGGGGGTGTACGACGTCGGCACCGCCGAGCGCGGCTCGGTGGAGGCGGTACGCACCGCCGCCGCGGTCTCCGGCGGCGAGGCGCACCCGCTGTACGCGCCGATGGTGCTGGCCGACCCGGCGACCGCCGCCGCGCTGCGCGCCCAGAGCCAGATCGCCGCCGCCATGGGCTACTTCGACAAGGTGACCGTCGCGGTGGTGTCCGTCGGCTCCTGGGAGGCCGGCATCTCCACCGTGCACGACGTGCTCACCGACGCCGAGCGGGAGCACTACGCGGGACTGGGCGTCGCCGCCGAGATGTCCTCGCACCTGTTCGACGCCCAGGGCCGCCGGGTCGGCCGCGATCTGGGCGAGCGGTGCATCACCATCGAGGCGGACCGGCTGCGGCGGATCCCCGAGGTCCTGGCCATCGCCGGCGGTATGCGCAAGGCCGCCGCCATCGACGCGGTGCTGCGCTCGGGGCTGGTCACCAGCCTGGTGACCGACATCGCCGCCGCCGACCACCTGCTGCACACCACCCGGCCGCCCACCCGCCCCGCGCTGGACCGCGCCGACCCGGACGGGTCCTGACGCCGGACTTCAGGTGACCGCGGGGCGCGCTGCCGCCGCCGCGCCGAGCGGCTGTGACAGCATCGGCGCATGCTCGTGCTCGACCTGGCCGGTGTCGGCGACCGGCAGTCCTTCATGGACCGCTGCAGTGCCGACCTGCACCTCCCCGACTGGTTCGGCCGCAACTGGGACGCCCTCGCGGACTGTCTCACCGACCTGTCGTGGTGGCCCCCCGAGACCGGCCACCGGCAGTTGCGGCTGCGCAACTGGGAGAACTACGCGTCCTCGATGCCCCGCGAATGGCGGATCGTCAAGGAGGTGCTGCGGGACGCCGAGATCTTCTGGCGCGACACCGACACCGAGCTGTCCGTGGTCCTGGAGGGCGGCGAGGAGGGCGTCTCGGGCTCCCCGGGCTGACGGCGGCCCGGCCGGCGGCCGGTGGCGGGGCCGGCCCCGCCACCGGACACGGGGTCGGCGGGACCACGGGGCCACGAAGCCGGGGCCACGAAGCCGGGGCCGGGGAGCCGGGGGAGCTCGGCACCGGCGGCTCCGTCGGCGGAAGCCACAGCGCGCGGCGCCGCCCGCTCAGCGGAAGACACAGACATCGCCGGGCCCTCCCCGTGAGCGGCCGGCATCAGGAATGATGGGACGAGGAGCCGCAGCCTGGTCCGGTGCCGGCCCAGTCCTGACTCCCCGCCCGCCGCCATGTCAGCACCGCAGGTGAGAGAGTCGGTATGCGCTTCCTCAATGACGTTCAGCCCGCGTACGACCTGACGTACGACGACGTGTTCATGGTGCCCCGCCACAGCGCGGTCGGGTCCCGCCAAGGCGTGGACCTGCGTTCCCCCGACGGGACCGGCACCACCATCCCGCTGGTCGTGGCCAACATGACCGCCATCGCCGGCCGCCGGATGGCCGAGACGGTGGCCCGCCGCGGCGGCCTCGTCGTCATCCCGCAGGACATCCCGATCGACGTCATCAGCGACGTGATCGGCTGGATCAAGCAGCGCCACCTGGTGCTGGACACCCCGATCACGCTGGCGCCCGCCCAGACCGTCGCCGACGCGCTGTCCCTGCTGCCCAAGCGGGCGCACGGCGCCGGTGTGGTGGTGGACGACGGGCGGCCGGTCGGGGTGGTCACCGAGTCCGACCTCACCGGCGTGGACCGGTTCACCCAGCTGTCCGAGGTGATGTCCAAGGACCTGCTGCTGCTCGACGCGGACATCGACCCGCGGGACGCCTTCAACCGGCTGGAGGACGCCCACCGCAGGCTCGCCCCCGCGGTGGACGCCGACGGGCGGCTGGCCGGCATCCTGACCAGGACCGGCGCCCTGCGCGCCACTTTGTACGAGCCCGCCGTGGACGCCCGCGGGCGGCTGCGGATCGCCGCCGCCGTCGGTATCAACGGCGATGTCGCGGGCAAGGCCAAGCAGCTGCTGGACGCCGGGGTGGACACCCTGGTGGTGGACACCGCGCACGGCCACCAGGAGTCCATGCTGAACGCGGTCCGCGCCGTCCGCGGCCTGGACCCGCAGGTGCCGCTGGTGGCCGGCAACGTGGTGGCCGCCGAGGGCGTCCGGGACCTGGTCGAGGCCGGCGCGGACATCGTGAAGGTCGGCGTCGGCCCCGGCGCGATGTGCACCACCCGCATGATGACCGGCGTCGGCCGCCCGCAGTTCTCCGCGGTGCTGGAGTGCGCCGCCGAGGCGCGCCGGCACGGCAAGCACGTCTGGGCGGACGGCGGGGTACGGCATCCGCGCGACGTGGCGATGGCGCTGGCGGCGGGCGCGTCCAACGTGATGATCGGTTCCTGGTTCGCCGGTACGTACGAGTCGCCCGGCGATCTCCAGCAGGCGGCCGACGGCCGGCTCTACAAGGAGTCCTTCGGCATGGCCTCGGCCCGCGCGGTGCGCAACCGCACCAGTGAGGAGTCGGCGTACGACCGCGCCCGCAAGGCGCTCTTCCAGGAGGGCATCTCCACCTCGCGGATGTTCCTGGACCCGGCCAGGCCCGGGGTGGAGGACCTGATCGACTCGATCGTCGCCGGGGTGCGCAGCTCCTGCACCTACGCGGGCGCCGCCACGCTGGCGGAGTTCGCCGAGCGGGCGGTGGTCGGGGTGCAGAGCGCCGCCGGCTACGCCGAGGGCCAGCCGCTGCACGTCAGCTGGCAGTAGCCGTGCCGCTGAACGAGCTCGACGAGCGCATCGTGCACGCGCTGGCCGCCGACGCCCGCCGCTCGTACGCGGACATCGGTGCCGAGGTGGGCCTGTCCGCGCCCGCCGTCAAGCGCCGGGTGGACCGGCTGCTGGCGGCCGGCGCGATCACCGGCTTCACGGTGCGGGTCGACCCGGCGGCGCTCGGCTGGCAGACCGAGGCCCTGGTGGAGCTGTACTGCCGGCACAACACCTCCCCCTCGGACATCCGCCGGGGCCTGGCCCGCTACCCCGAGGTGGCGTCGGCGTCCACCGTGACCGGGGAGGCGGACGCGGTGGTGCAGGTCTTCGCGGCCGACGTGCGGCATTTCGAGCAGGTGCTGGAGCGGATCGCCGGGGAGCCGTTCGTCACCCGGACGAAGTCCGTGCTGGTGCTGTCACCGCTGCTGCGGCGGTACGGGGCGGGCGCGCCGGACTGACCGGGCGGGGGCGGGCAAGCGGGGCGCGGACCGGCGGGACGTGCGCCATCAGGCAGGTAATGTCTGATTCACGGCTATTTGCGGGTTTTGTTTGTCCTGCTGGGGTTAGTCGCAACCTTGGGGCCAGATGGGTCCCGGCAGCCCGAGGAGGCGACATGATCACGCGCGACCAGATATCCCAGGTCGTGGGCCATCCGGTTCATGACTCTCAGGGAAAGAAGATCGGCGACGCCAAGCACATGTATCTGGACGACCGCACCGGCGAGCCGGAGTGGGTCACTGTCAAGACCGGCTTCTTCGGCAACAACGAGACATTCGTGCCGACGCGTTCCGCCCGGATGACCGAGGACCACCTCGAAATCCCGTACGACAAGGACCAGGTCAAGGGAGCGCCGAACGTCGACGTCGACTCGGGCGGACACCTCTCGGTCGAGGAGGAGCGGCACCTGTACCGCTACTACGGCCTGGAGGCCCGCGGCGGCGCGGCGGACGACGGCGAGGCGGCGGCCACCGGCGCGGCGGGCCGGCAGAGCGCTCCGCGGGCCGGGACGACCGGCGGCGAGGCGGGCACCGGGGCCGCGGGCTACGCGGCCGGGCGCACCGGCCCGGCCGAGCGGGCCGCCGGCATCGAGGACGACGCCATGACCCGCTCGGAGGAGGAGATGCACGTCGAGGTCGAGCGGCGCGCCGCCGGCCGGGCCCGGCTGCACAAGTTCGTCGAGGTCGAGGAGGTCGAGGAGACCATCCCGATCCGGCACGAGGAGGTTCGGCTCGAACGCGAGCCGATCACCGAGGCCAACCGCGGCGCGGCGCTGTCCGGCGCCGAGATCGCCGAGTCCGAGCACGAGGTGGTCCTGCACGAGGACCAGCCGGTCATCGACACCCGGGTGGTCCCGAAGGAGCGGGTCCGGATGCGCGTCGAGGAGCACACCGAGCAGAAGAAGGTGCACGGCCGGGTCCGCAAGGAGCGGATCGAGACCGACCTCAGCTCCGACGCGGACACCGACCCCGCCTCCGGCCAGGGCCGCGACGACCCCCGCTTCCGCTGAGGCCGACCGGCCGCGGCGGCAGTACCGGCAGTACCCCGGCCACGGCCGGCCCGCTGACAGCGGGCCGGCCGTGGCCGTCCCGTGCCCACCCCGCCGCCGCCTGCCGGGCTTGCCGAGCGCGCCCCTTTTGCCACCACATCGGGCACCCCGCGCAACGAATCGCCGCGGTCGGCCCCGAAGACGCAACGAATCGACCGCCTGGCCGCAATGATCGCGTCTTGCCGCCGCCGGGTCGGCGGCCGTACCGTCGGAGCACGCTCGTAGACCCCGCCTGACCAGGCGAAACAGCGCGTGATGACGACGCGGAACAAGGGGAGAGAGAGGTGCCATGGCGCCGTTGCGCACCGCGCTGCTGCAAGGTCCCGGCGGAATTCCCGGCAGCGTCGCGGAGAGCCTCGGCGTGCTGGACGAGGCCGCGGGCCGGGCCGCCGGGCAGGGCGCCCGGCTGCTGGTCACCAGCGAACTCTTCCTGACCGGGTACGCGCTCGGCGGACGGACCGCGGAACTCGCCGAGACCGCCGGCGGCGCGGCCGAACGCCGGGTCGGGGAGATCGCCGCCCGGCACCGGATCGGCATCGTCTACGGGAGCCCGGAACTGGCCGGCGCGGCCGTGTTCAACACCGCCCGCCTCGTCGGCCCCGACGGCGCCCCGCTCGCCGCCTACCGCAAGGCGCACCTGTTCGGCGCCTACGAGCGCGGCATCTTCACCCCCGGCGCCGAGCCCGTCGTGCAGGCCGACCTCGACGGCGTCCGGATCGGGCTGCTGATCTGCTACGACCTGGAGTTCCCCGAGGCGGTGCGGGCCCACGCGCTGGCCGGCACCGAGCTGCTGGCCGTTCCCACCGCGCTGATGCGGCCGTACGAGTTCGTGCCGCGGACCCTGGTGCCGGCCAGGGCGTACGAGAACGGCATGCACATCGCCTACGTCAACCGCTGCGGCCCGGAGGGCGGTTACGACTTCACCGGGCTCAGCTGCCTGGCCGGGCCGGACGGAGTGGTGCGGGCCCGGGCCGGCACCGGCACCGAGCTGCTGGTCGCCGACGCCGACCCGGCGGTGCTGCGGACGGCCCGCGCCGACACCCCGTACCTGTCCGACCGCCGCCCCGAGCTGTACGGCTCGCTGGTGCGCCGGCCCGAGGCACCCGAAGCGACCGAAGAGTCCGCCTGGAGAAGCGCCCCATGACGTCCGTGCCCACCGCCGTCCACGACGAGCAGCACACCGAGGCCGCGGCGCAGCCGCCGGTGACCATGTTCGGCCCCGACTTCCCCTTCGCCTACGACGACTACCTGGCGCACCCGGCGGGCCTGGGTGCCGTGCCCGCGGCCGAGCACGGCACCGAGGTCGCGGTGATCGGCGGCGGACTGTCCGGGATGGTGGCCGCGTACGAGCTGATGAGGACCGGGCTGCGGCCGGTCGTCTACGAGGCCGACCGGATCGGCGGCCGGCTGCGGACGGTCACCTTCGACGGCTGCGACCCGGGGCTGACCGCCGAGATGGGCGCCATGCGCTTCCCGCCGTCCTCCACGGCCTTCCAGCACTACGTGGACCTGGTCGGCCTGGAGACCCGGCCGTTCCCCAACCCGCTGGCGCCCGGCACCCCGTCGACCGTGGTCGACCTCAAGGGCGAGACGCACTACGCCACCACCGTGGACGACCTGCCCGAGGTCTTCCACGAGGTGATGCGCGCCTGGCGGACCTGCCTGGAGGAAGGCGCCGACTTCGCCGCGATGCAGCGGGCGGTGCGGACCAGGGACGTCCCCCGGATCCGGGCGATCTGGTCCGGCCTGGTCGAGAGACTGGACAACCAGACCTTCTACGGCTTCCTGTGCGACTCCCCGGCCTTCCGCTCCTTCCGGCACCGGGAGATCTTCGGGCAGGTCGGCTTCGGCACCGGCGGCTGGGACACCGACTTCCCCAACTCCATCCTGGAGATCCTGCGGGTGGTCTACACCGGCGCCGACGACGACCACCGCGGCATCGTCGGCGGCAGCGGGCAGCTGCCGCTGCGGCTGTGGGAGCGCGCGCCGGACAAACCGCTGCACTGGCCGCCGGGCACATCGCTGAGCTCCCTGCACGGCGGCACCCCGCGCCCGGCGGTCACCGCGCTGCACCGCACCGCGGGCAACCGGATCACCGTCACCGACTCCTCCGGCGACATGCGCGGCTACCGGGCCGTGGTCTTCACCGCGCAGAGCTGGATGCTGCTGTCCAAGATCGCCTGCGACGACTCGCTCCTGCCGATCGACCACTGGACGGCCGTCGAACGCACCCACTACATGGAGTCCAGCAAGCTGTTCGTGCCGGTCGACCGCCCCTTCTGGCGGGACCGGGACCCCCGCACCGGCCGGGACCTGATGTCGATGACGCTCACCGACCGGATGACCCGCGGCACGTACCTGCTGGACGACGGACCCGACCGGCCGGCCGCGATCTGCCTGTCCTACACCTGGTGCGACGACAGCCTGAAGTGGCTGCCGCTGAGCGCGCACGAGCGGATGGAGGTGATGCTCACCTCGCTCGGCGGGATCTACCCGGGGGTCGACATCAGGAAGCACATCATCGGCAACCCGGTCACCGTCTCCTGGGAGAACGAGCCGTACTTCATGGGCGCGTTCAAGGCCAACCTGCCCGGCCACTACCGCTACCAGCGGCGGCTGTTCACCCACTTCATGCAGGACACCCTGCCCGCCGACCGGCGGGGCCTCTTCCTGGCCGGCGACGACGTCTCCTGGACCGCCGGGTGGGCCGAGGGCGCGGTGCAGACCGCGCTGAACGCGGTCTGGGGCGTGCTGCACCACCTCGGCGGGGGGACCGACCCGGGCAACCCCGGGCCCGGCGACGTCTACGACGAGATAGCGCCCGTGCTGCTGCCCGAGGACTGAGCGGCGGGCCGCCCCCGGGCCCGGCCCCGGCGGGCCGCCCCCGCGGCCCGCTCACCCCCGCAGCGGGGTGAGCAGGAACCGCCCCACCAGCCCGACGCCCGCGTCCAGCCGCGTCACGCACTCCTCGTAGGCGTCGTGGCCGCCGCGCAGCGCCCACAGCAGCCGGGCCGCCGCCCAGGCCGCCTCCCTGGCCCGCTCCAGGCTCCACACGCCCACCACATGGGTCAGCGGATCGGCCGCCTCCAGCAGGTCGGGGCCCGGCATCAGCTCCTCCCTGACCCGCCGTTCGATCGCGGTCAGTACCTCGCCCACCCGGTCGAAGTCGCCCTCCAGCGCCTGCGGCGCACGGCCCGTCGCCCGGCAGGTGTCCACCACCGCCAGCGGCAGGTCGTGCCCGACGTGCGCGTTGATCCCGGCCAGCGCGAACTGGACCGGACGGATGCCGCGGTGGCCGCGCAGCCGCAGCAGCGGGCGCCAGCAGTCGGGCGGGCGGCGGCCCGCGCGGTCGTCCTCGACCGCCGCCAGGTAGCGGCCGGCGAACCGCGCGGCCAGCTCACCGGCCGCGTACGGGTCGGCGAACACCCCCGCCGCCAGCCGCCGCCGCATCTCCTCGGTGACCGACAGGTACACCCGGTTGAAGACAGCCACCCCGTCGGTGCGGGGGAGCGCCGAGTCCAGCCCCCGCATCAGCGAGAGCACCCGCCCCACGTCCGCCGGTTCCGGCCGCCCTGCCGTCGTCATCCGCCCAGCCTGGCCCGCCCGCCGCCCCGCGGGCCGGGGCACGCGCCGCCGGATCGCCGGAAAGGGTGAACGTGCCGCTCCTCAGCGCACGCCCGCGTCCCCGACCGCCCGCGCCCACGGGTACCGCGGGCGCGGGCCCGGCGCGCCGCCGACGCGGACGGCGGAGACCACGCCGTCCCACGGGCCGGCCGGGATCCCGGCGCCGCTCAGCCGGTACGGCTCGACGGCGGTGGCCGGGGCGTGGTCGGCGAGGTCGTACGCGCGGCCGCCGATCCCCGGCGCGTAGAGCAGCCGCAGCAGGCCCTGCGGCACGTCCGCGTGGCGGATCGACGCCGTCCGCCGGCGGTCCGGCCGGCCGGCGGCCCGGTGGAGCGCGGCGGCCGGGTGCGGGCCGCCCTCGCCGTGGACGTACGTCAGCCGGCCGATCCGGACGTCGAGGCCGTACGCGCGGTGCAGCGCCAGCAGCCCCTCCTCGGCGGCGCGCTTGGACCGCGCGTACGCGTCCCACGCCGGCGTCCCGGGAACCGGCCCGCCGTCCCCGGCCGCGGGTCTGCCGCGGCCGGCGCCGTACACCAGGCCGGTGCCGGCCTGGACGAAGCGGCTGGCGCCGGCGTCGAGCGCGGCTCGGGCGAGGGCGAGCGCCGCCTCGTGGTTGACCGCCCACAGCTCCTCGTCCGGCACCCCCGGCGCCGGGAAGGACGCCGCCAGGTTCACCACCGCCTCCGCACCGGCGAGCGCCCGGCGGACGTCGGCCGGCTCGCGCAGCTCACCCGTCATCGCCTCCGCGCCCAGCCGGACCAGCGGCTCGGCCCGCGCCGGGTCGCGGACCAGCAGCCGTACGGTGTCGGAGCCTGCCGCCCGCGCCAGCAGCCGCGGTACGAACCTGCGGCCCACCCGACCGGTCGCCCCGGTGACCAGAATCCTCATGGCGTACTCCTCACCCCTGATTAGTACTGATCTTGGCCTGCCGGTCAGAGCCTGCCGCCGCCGGACGGGTGACCGGGAGAGACCTCCTTATCCAGGGAGCGGCGCTCCCTGGCTGGGATCTGGTCCGGCGGCCGTCCCGGCCGCATCCTGGGGAGTGTGAACCGACCGGAACTCGCCGACTTCCTGCGCCGCTGCCGCACCCGTCTGAGCCCGGCCGACGTGGGCCTCGCCGAGGGCGCCAGACGGCGCACCCCGGGGCTGCGCCGGGAGGAGGTGGCCCAGCTGGCCGGCATGTCGGTGGACTACTACACCCGGCTGGAGCAGGGCCGCGGCTCCCGCCCCTCACGGCAGATGCTGGCCGCGATCGCCCGCGCGCTGCGGCTGAGCGTGGACGAGCGCAACCACCTGTTCCACCTGTCGGGCGAGGAACCGCCCCGGGAGGCGGTGGGCAGCGGGTACGTCCGCCCCGGGCTGCTGCTGGTGCTGGACCGGCTGCACGACACCCCGGCCCAGGTGATCACCGACTTCGGCGACATCCTGGCGCAGAACCTGATGGCCGCCGCGCTGTTCGGCGACATCTCGGCGCGCCCGCCGCTGGCCCGCAACATCATCCGGCGGATGTTCACCGAACCCCAGACGCTCGCGCTGTACCCGGCCGAGGACCACGAGCGGCTGGCCCGCAACCACGTGGCCGGGCTGCGGGCGCTGCTCGCCGCCCGGCCCGACGATCCGCGGCCGGCCGCGCTGGCGGCCGAACTGCGCGCGGCCAGCCCGCTGTTCGCCCGGCTGTGGGAGGACCACCAGGTGGCGGTGTGGCGTACCGACGTCAAGCGCGTCCTGCACCCGGTGGTCGGCGAGCTGGTGCTGGACTGCGAGGTGCTGCTGAGCGCCGACCACGACCAGCGGCTGGTCGTGCACAGCGCCCGTCCGGGCACCGAGTCCCACGAGCGGCTGCGGCTGCTGCACGTGGTGGGTCTGCAGAATTTGGCAGTCGGCTGAAACCGGTGCCCGGCGGGGCCGAAAAACGTGCCGCGAGCCGCCCAACTGCCGTACTGCGTAAGGATGATGGCGGCGCGCCTGTGCCATGGCGTATTCCCGCGGCATGAATTGGGGCCGCCGGGCCCAACGGACCGCGACGGGACGCTAACGTAATGAGCACGGTCCGGCGGGCTCGATTCCCCCGTGCGTGCCCGCCGGACCTCTTCTCCCGCCGAGGTCCGGACCACCGGCCGACCGAGCGACCCGCGGGCCTGCGCCCCGGGGACGCCACCCTCTGGTCCTCCCGCCACCCGCCGTCAGTCCACCGACGTGGGGGACGGCAGCGCGGCGGGCGCCGGGGAGCCGGCGACCGCCGTGGCCGGCGCCCGTACCACCCCCGCGCCCAGCACCAGGCCCAGCGCCAGCACCGTGACCAGGGTGAAGGACGCGGTCAGCGAACTCGCCCCGGCGATACCGCCGATGGCGGCCGGGGCGATCAGTCCCGAGGTGTAGGTGACCGTCGCCACCCCGGCGATCGCCTGGCTCGGCACCGGGCCTCGCCGGCCGGCCGCCGCGAAGCACAGCGGCACCACTGTGGAGACCCCGATGCCGAGCAGTGCGAAACCGGCGATCGCGGTCACCGGCGCGTCCGAGAGCACCACCAGCGTGCCGCCGGCGGTCGCGACCACCCCGCCGGCGCGCAGGGTGGCCACCGGGCCCAGCCGCCGGACCGCGAGGTCGCCCAGCAGCCGGGTGGTCACCATCGCGGCCGAGAAGCAGGCGTACGCCAGCGCGGCCGTCGCCGCTGAGGCGTGCGTGACGTCCCGCAGGTACACCGCGCACCAGTCGGAGCTGCCGCCCTCGGCGAAGGTGCCGCAGAAGCCGATGCCGCCGATCACCAGGGCGGCGCGCGGCGGCAGCGCGAAGCGCGGCGGGGCCTTCTCGTCCGCGGCCGGCCGTACGTCGGGGGCGGCGCGGCACACCAGCAGCGCGACCGCCAGCAGCAGCGCCGCCACCGCGCCCAGATGGACGCGGGCGTCGAGGTCCGCGTGGGTGGCCGGCACGCCGATACCGGCGCCGACCAGGGTGCCCAGGCTCCACATGCCGTGCAGCCCCGACATGATCGACCTGCCCTTCCGCTCCTCGACGGCGACCCCCAGCGCGTTCATCACCACGTCCGTCATCCCGGCGCTGGCGCCGAAGACGAGCAGGGCGAGGCAGAGCCAGGGCAGCCCCGGGGCGAGCGCCGGCAGCGGGAGCACCACGCACCACAGGCCGAGCAGCAGCCGCAGCGCGGCCCGCGAGCCGAAGCGGTGCATCAGCCGCCCGGCCAGCGGCATCAGCAGCGAGGAACCGATCGCCGGGCAGACCAGGGCCAGACCCAACTGGCCCGCGCTCAGATGCAGATGGTCCTTGATCCAGGGGATCCGGGTGGCGAAGGTGCCGCTCGCCGCGCCGTGCACGGCGAAGGCCATGGCTATGGTCACGTGGGCCCGGCGGGCGGAGGCGGGGGCGCGCCCGGTGGCGTCAGCGCTCTGCATGGCCGGTAAACTATCAGGAAGGCTACCTGAACGATAAGGGTTTTCCGGTCTGGAAGGATCGCCGTATGACCGTGACCCGCGCGCACCCCGGGCGCAACGCGTCGCCGCGTACCGCCCGCGCCATCAACGACCGGCTCGCGCTGCGCCTGCTCCAGGAGGAAGGGCCGCTCACCGCCGGGCAGCTGAAGGAACTCACCGGCATGTCCCGGCCCAGCGTGGCCGACCTCGTCGAGCGGCTCCAGGAGTCCGGGCTGATCGAGGTGGTCGGCGAGGCGGGTGAGGCCCGGCGCGGCCCCAACGCGCGGGTCTACGGGATCGTCGCCGGCCGGGCGTATGTCGCCGGGCTCGACGTGCGGATCGAGAGCATCGGGGTGGAGATCGCCGACCTGCTCGGCCGCCCGGCCGCCCGCGCGGTGCTGCCGGTAACCGAGGACGCGGCGCCGGAGCGGATCGTCGAGGACGGGATCGCGCTGCTCCAGGACACCGCGCGGAAGGCCGGCGCTGCCGCCGGGCTGCACACCGTCGTCTTCGGCGCCCCCGGTCTGGTCGACCCGGTCACCGGGCGGCTCAGCTCCTCCGGGGCGCTGCCGGCCTGGCACGGCGACCTGGTGGACGAGGTCCGCAAGCGGCTCGGGGTGCCGGTGCTGCTGGAGAACGAGGTCAACCTGGCGGCGGTGGCCGAGCAGCGGAGCCGCCCGGCGGGGGAGCCGGACACCTTCGTGCTGCTGTGGATCGGCGGCGGCGTGGGCGCGGGGGTCGTGCTCGACGGGCGGCTGCGGCGCGGGGTCTCCGGCGGCGCCGGCGAGGTGGGGTTCCTGCCGCTGTCCCTGACCGGGGAGCTGCCGACCGCGACGGACTGCGACAACGGCTACCACGGACTGGTCGGCAGCCGCGCGGTCTGCGCGCTGGCCCGCGCACACGGCTTCGCGGCGGGGGCGGCGGGCGACGCGGCGGCGGCCGGGGAGGCGGTGCGGGCCGCAGTTGCGGCGGGGCCCGCCGGCCGGCCGTTCCTGGCGGAGCTGGCGGCGCGGATCGCGGTCGGTGCCGCGGCGATCTGCGCGGTGCTCGACCCCGGGCGGGTCGTCCTGGCCGGCGAGGTGGGGCAGGGCGGCGGCCCGCTGCTCGCCGCCCTCGTCGACGAGCAACTGGCCCGGCTCTCGCCGCTGCGCACCACGGTCCTGACCACTGCGGTGGAGGGCATGGCGATCCTGCGGGGCGCGGTGGTCACGGCGCTGGACGCGGCGCAGGAGGTCCTGTTCGCCCCGGCCGGCTGAGACCGGGCGGCACCCGCGGGGCGGAGACATGGGGAAAAAGCGGGATAAACATCGCCGTCGTGTGAGGCAGCGCACAGGCGATGGCCGGGCCACAGCCTTTGCGGCGTGGCAAAATCGGGGGCGTATCAGTGACGTTTGCGCACTCCGGGGTCGGTGCAATTCCGAACCGGCGGTTACAGTCCGCGACCCGACCGCAGCCTGCGGCCGGTTGACCAGGTGAAACTCCTGGACCGACGGTTAAAGTCCGGATGGGAGGCAGTGCGCGGCGGGCGTTGTCCACGGTACGCCGCCGCCCGGCGGGCCACGCGTGAGGCGTGTGCCGCGGGTGTCCCGGTGTGCGGGGGAGCGGCGTTCCGCCCGAAGTCTCCCGACGCCCCGGAGTCCGTGCCTGGAGAGGCAGGAGGACCCGGTGGCCACCGCCACGGAAACCGACGCGATGTACCGCGCCGTCGCGCTGTCGGCTCGCGCGCTCGGCGCCACCGCGCCCAATCCCGTCGTCGGGTGCGTGATCCTGGACCCGTCCGGCGCCGTCGCCGGCGAGGGCTGGCACCGCCGGGCGGGCGGCCCGCACGCCGAGGTGCACGCACTGCTCGCCGCCGGGGAACGCGCCCGGGGCGGCACCGCGCTGGTCACCCTCGAACCCTGCAACCACACCGGCCGTACCGGCCCCTGCGCCCAGGCGCTGATCGCGGCCGGACTCGCCCGGGTCGTCTACGCGGTCGCCGACCCCAGCCCGGTCGCGGCCGGCGGCGGGCAAACGCTGCGGGCCGCGGGGGTGGACGTGGCGAGCGGGCTGCTCGCCGCCGAGGCGGAGGCGGTCAACACCGCCTGGCTCACCGCGGTCCGCAAGGGCCGCCCCCATGTGCGCTGGAAGTACGCCGCCACCCTCGACGGCCGGATCGCCGCCGCCGACGGTTCCAGCCGCTGGATCACCTCCCCGCAGGCGCGGGCCGACGTGCACCGGCTGCGCGCCGAGTCCGACGCGGTGGTGGTCGGCTCCGGCACCCTGCTCGCCGACGACCCCCACCTGGCCGTCCGCGGCGTCGACGGGGCCGTCCAGCCGCTGCGGGTCGTGGTGGACACCCGGGCCCGTACCACCCTCGGCGCCCGGGTGCTGGACGACGCCGCCCCGACCCTGATCGCCGTCGCCGAGGACGCCGACACCGCGCACCTGCCCGGCGTGGACACCGTCCGGCTGCCGCCCGGCGACGACGGCGGACTGCGCATCCCCGCCCTGCTGGCCGAACTGCACCGCCGCGGGGTGCGCTCGGTGCTGCTGGAGGGCGGTCCGACGCTCGCCGGGGCGTTCGTCGCGGCCGGCGCGGTCGACGCCGTCACCGGCTACCTCGCCCCCGCCCTGCTCGGCTCCGGCCGCGCCGCCCTCGGCCGGGCAGGAATCAGGACCATCGCGGACGCGTTGCGGCTCGACGTGACCGATGTCGTGCGCCTCGGTCCCGACCTGCGCGTCACCGCCGTCCCCACCGCAACTCAGGAGAGCTGAAGTGTTCACCGGAATCGTCGAAGAACTGGGTGAGATCACCGCCGTCGAGAACCTCGGCGACGCCTCCCGCTTCACCGTCCGCGGCCCCGTCGTCACCGAGGACGCCAAGCACGGCGACTCCATCGCCGTCAACGGCGTCTGTCTGACCGTGGTCGAGTACGAGGACGGCGCGTTCACCGCCGACGTGATGGCCGAGACGCTGAACCGCTCCAGCCTCGGCGCGCTCGTCCCCGGCTCCCGGGTCAACCTGGAGCGCCCGATGGCGCTCGGCGGACGGCTCGGCGGTCACCTCGTCCAGGGCCACGTGGACGGCACCGGCACCGTACTGGAGCGCGTCCCGGCCGAGCACTGGGAGATCGTCAGGATCGCGCTGCCCGCCGGACTCGCCCGCTACGTCGTGGAGAAGGGCTCCATCACGGTCGACGGCATCAGCCTCACCGTGGTGGACGCCGCAGCCGACCACTTCACCGTCAGCCTGATCCCCACCACCCTCGCGCTGACCACCCTCGGCATCAAGCAGCCCGGCGACCCGGTCAACCTCGAAGTCGACGTCATCGCCAAGTACGTGGAGCGCATGCTGCTGCCGGACCCCGACGCCGCCGACGGGGCCGGTGCCCGGTGAACGCCGCGCACCGGCCGGCCGGCGAGGCGTCCACAGCCGTCCGCCCCCGCGGCGGCTCCCCCGCGGCCCCCGGCCGCGACCAGACCCACCGCACCACCACCGTCGCGGAAGGAGTGACGGCATGAGCGCCGTGACCGTACTGCAGGACGAGCACGATGAACATGACGGACGCGAGGGACACGACGGGCACGACCGGCACGACTCCTGGTACGACGACACCGACCTGGTGCTCGACCCGGTGGAACGCGCCATCGCCGACATCGCCGCCGGCCGGCCCGTCGTGGTCGTCGACGACGAGAACCGGGAGAACGAGGGCGACCTGGTGGTCGCCGCCGAGAAGATCACCCCGCAGATCGTCGCCTTCATGATGAGCGAGTGCCGCGGACTGGTCTGCGTGCCCATGGAGCCAGCCGAACTGGACCGGCTGGAGCTGCCGCAGATGGTCCAGGCCAACACCGAGTCGATGCGGACCGCCTTCGCCGTGTCGGTGGACGCGAGCGCCGCGCACGGGGTGACCACCGGGATCTCCGCCGCCGACCGGGCCGCCACCATCCGGCTGCTCACCGAACCCGGCGCCGTCGCCACCGACTTCGTCCGCCCCGGGCACGTCTTCCCGCTGCGCGCCCGGTCCGGCGGGGTGCTCGCCCGCCCCGGCCACACCGAGGCCGGGGTGGACCTGGCCCGGCTCGCCGGACTGCGGCCCGCCGCCGCCATCGTGGAGATCGCCCGCGAGGACGGCACCATGGCCCGGCTGCCGGACCTCTTCCCGTTCGCCCGCAAGCACGGCCTGGCGATCATCTCCATCGAGGACCTGATCGCCTACCGTCGCGCCACCGAGCCCGCCGCGAGCCCGCAGACCGGCACCACCACGCCGCCGGCCCCCGCCGTCCGCCGCGAGGCCAGCACCGCGCTGCCCACCGTCCATGGCGACTTCCGGGCCTACGGCTACCGCGCCGCCGATGACGGCGTGGAGCACGTCGCGCTGGTGGCCGGCGACATCGGCGACGGCCACGACGTCCTGGTCCGGGTGCACTCCGAGTGCCTGACCGGCGACGTCTTCGGCTCGCAGCGCTGCGACTGCGGCCCGCAGCTGCAGGCCGCGCTGCGCAAGGTCAGCGAGGCCGGCCGCGGCGTGGTGCTGTACCTGCGCGGCCACGAGGGGCGCGGCATCGGCCTGATGTCCAAGCTGCGCGCCTACGAGCTCCAGGAGCGCGGCCGCGACACCCTCGACGCCAACCTGGAACTCGGCCTGCCCGCCGACGCCCGCGACTACGGCGCCGCCGCGAGCATCCTCGCCGACCTCGGGGTCCGCTCACTGCGGCTGATGACCAACAACCCGGCCAAGACCGGCGCCCTGATCCGGTACGGCCTGGACGTACGGGGGAGCGAGCCGATGCCGGTCACCCCCGGGGAGCACAATCTGCGCTACCTGCGCACCAAGCGCGACCGGATGGGCCACGACCTGCCGTGGCTCGACCCGGCCGGCCGCTGAACACCCGCCCGCGCACCCGCAGGCACCGAGCACCGAGCACGAAGCACCGAGCACGAAGCACTGAGCACTGAGCACCGAGGAGAGAAGTGAGCGGTAAGGGCGCCCCCGAGCTGACCGTGGAGAACAGCGGCGGTCTGCGTGTCGCGGTGATCGCGGCCCAGTGGCACACCCAGGTGATGGACGGCCTCGTCGACGGGGCCGTCCGCGCCCTGCGCGAACTCGGCATCGAGGAGCCGACCCTGCTGCGGGTGCCGGGCAGCTTCGAACTGCCCGTCGCCGCCAAGGTGCTGGCCGGCCGCGGCTACGACGCGGTCGTGGCACTCGGGGTGATCATCCGCGGCGGCACCCCGCACTTCGAGTACGTCTCGCAGGGCGTCACCGCGGGCCTGACCCAGGTCAGCGTGGACACCGGCGTCCCGGTCGGCTTCGGCGTACTGACCTGCGACACCGAGCAGCAGGCCCTGGACCGGGCCGGACTGCCCGGCTCCGCCGAGGACAAGGGCCACGAAGCGGTCACCGCGGCCGTCGCCACCGCCGCCGTCCTGCGCTCGGCCGCCGAACCTCGGCGCTGAGCGGCCGGCCGTTCCCCGTACCCTTAGGACCACCATGGCCAACAAGACATTCGAGGAGCTCTTCACCGAGCTCCAGCACAAGGCCGCCACCGGCGACCCCGGCACGTCCCGTACGGCGGAACTCGTCGGCAAGGGCGTGCACGCGATCGGCAAGAAGGTGGTCGAGGAGGCCGCCGAGGTGTGGATGGCCGCCGAGTACGAGGGCGCCGCCGCCACCGCCGAGGAGATCTCCCAACTGCTCTACCACGTTCAGGTGATGATGGTCGCCCGGGGCATCTCCCTGGACGACGTGTACGCCCACCTGTAAGAAGTCCCCGGAACGGACACGTTCCCGGCCCCCCTCCAACCGCCGCCCCACAGAAGGAACCCGTCCTCATGCTGCGCATCGCCGTCCCCAACAAGGGCTCACTGTCCGCACCGGCGGCGGCCATGCTGCATGAGGCCGGGTACCGGCAGCGCAAGGAGTCCAAGGAACTGGTGATGGTCGACGCGGAGAACGACGTCGAGTTCTTCTACCTGCGCCCGCGCGACATCGCCATCTACGTCAGCTCCGGCCGGCTCGACATCGGCGTCACCGGCCGCGACCTGCTGCTGGACTCCGGGGCCAACGCCGAGGAGATCCTCAAGCTCGGCTTCGCCCGCTCCACCTTCCGCTACGCGGCCAGGCCCGGCACCGCCGGCAGCGTGCAGGACCTCGGCGGGATGACGGTCGCCACCTCCTACGAGGGCGTGGTCGAGAAGCACCTCGCCGACAACGGCGTGGACGCCGCCGTGGTGCACCTCGACGGCGCCGTGGAGACCGCGATCAAGCTCGGCGTCGCCGAGGTCATCGCCGACGTGGTGGAGACCGGTACCTCGCTGCGCAACGCCGGTCTGGAGACCTTCGGCGAGCCGATCATGGAGTCCGAGGCCGTCGTCATCCGCCGGGTCGGCGCCGGGGCCGAGGACACCAAGGTGCAGCAGTTCCTGCGCCGCCTGCAGGGCGTCCTGGTCGCCCGGCGCTACGTGATGATGGACTACGACATCCGCGTCGAGCAGGTCGAGCGGGCGGTCGCCCTGACCCCCGGCCTGGAGTCGCCCACCGTCTCGCCGCTGCACCACGAGGGCTGGGTCGCGGTCCGCGCCATGGTCCCCACCGCCGACGCCCAGCGGATCATGGACGAGCTGTACGACCTCGGCGCCCGCGCCATCTTGACCACCGGCATCCACGCCGCCCGGCTGTGAGCCGCGACGACGTCCCGCGAACCACCCGGGCCGAGCTGCCGGTGACCTTCCGGCCGCTCGTCACCCGGGTGGTGCTGCTCAGTCTCGGCGCCGCGCTCTTCGCCGCGCTCACCGCGGTCGCGGTGGCCATGCCGCACGACGGCGCCGCGCCCTGGAGCACCGGCGAGCGGATCGTGGTGAGCCTGACCGGGGCGCTGTTCTGCGCGGTCCTGCTCCTGCTCAGCCGGCCCAAGGCGGTCGCCGACCGCGGCGGGCTCACCGTGATCAACCTCACGCTGAAACGCCGGCTGGACTGGGCCGAGGTGGTGGCCGTGCACCTGCGCAACGGCGACGCCTGGGTGCACCTCGACCTCGCCGACGGCACCAGCCTGCCGGTGATGGGCATCCAGCCCGGCATCGCCAGGCGCCGGGCGCTGCGGGACGCGCTGCTGCTGCGCACCCTGGTGGAGGAACTCGGCGAGGCGCGCGGCGGCGGCCCCGCGGAGCCGCGCTGAAATGGGGACCGGCGACGCGTACCGGCCCACCGGGACTGCGCAGCGAACCGCGGGGAAAGCACTCCGTGACCACACCCGACGACGCCGTACACCGTCCTACGCGACACGGGCCGCAATGACTACCCTGGAGCGACGGCGCCCCCCGCGCCCGCCCCGCACCTCCCCCGCCGCACCGATCGCGGGGCCCCGACCGATCGAGGAGTGACTTCCCCAGCCCGATGGACGAACCGTCCGGTAGTACCTGCGCCGCCCCTTCCGACCCGGGCCCGACCGCCCCGGCAGAGCGAGCGGCGGCATCATGAACACCTCACTGCTGCTGCTCGCAGCGGCCCTCGTCCTGATCCTCGCCAACGGATTCTTCGTCGCCGCCGAGTTCGGCCTGGTGACGGTGGAACGGCCGGCCGCCGAACGCGCCGCGGCCGAAGGCGACCGCCGCGCCCGCAGTGTGGTGGCGGCCCTCGGCAAACTCTCCTTCCAGCTCTCCGGCACCCAGCTCGGCATCACCATCACCTCCCTGGTGGTCGGCATGCTGGCCGAACCCGCGCTCGCCGACCTGCTGACCGGCCCGCTCGCCGCCACCGGGATACCGGACGGCGCCACGCCCGCCCTGGCGGTGGTGCTCGGCATGGTCGTGGCCTCCGCCGTACAGATGGTCATCGGCGAGCTGGTCCCCAAGAACTGGGCTGTCTCCCGGCCGCTGGCCGTCGCCCGGATGGTCGCCGGACCGCAGCAGGTCTTCTCCCGCGTCTTCCGCCCGCTGATCGAACTCCTCAACCGGACCGCCAACCGCCTGGTGCGGATGCTCGGCGTCGAGCCCGCCGACGAACTCGCCTCCGCCCGTACCCCCAGTGAGCTGGTCTCGCTGGCCCGGCACTCGGCGCAGGCCGGCGCCATCGAACAGGACACCGCCGACCTGTTCGTCCGCACCCTGTCGCTGGGCCACCTCACCGCGGAGAACGTGATGACCCCCCGGGTGCGGGTGGCCGCCCTGGAGGACACCGCCACCGCGGCGGACGTACTCAACCTCACCCGGGCCACCGGCCTGTCCCGCTTCCCCGTCTACCGGGAGCGGCTCGACGACATCACCGGCATGGTCCACCTCAAGGACGCCCTCGCCGTCCCCGCCGAGCTGCGCGACCGCACCCCGGCCGGCCGGATCGCGGTCGCCCCGCTGCTCGTCCCCGAGACGCTGCCCGGCCAGCTGCTGCTGGAGATGCTGCGCAGCCAGCAGCCGATAGCGGTCGTGGTCGACGAGTACGGGGGCACCGCGGGCGTGGTCACCCTGGAGGACATCGTCGAGGAGCTGGTCGGCGAGGTCCGCGACGAGCACGACGCCGCCGACCTGCCCGAACTCGCCCAGGCCTCGGCCGAGAACGGCCTGCCCACCTGGGACGCCGACGGCGGCTGCCGGATCGACACCCTGGCCAGGATCGGCCTGCACGCGCCCGAGGGGCCGTACGAGACGGTCGCCGGGCTCGTCGCCGACCTGCTGACCCGCATCCCGGAGATCGGCGACGCCGTCGCGCTGCCCGGCTGGCGGCTGCGGGTCGAGGAGGTCGGCCACCACCGCGCGGAACGGGTGCGGATCGTGCGTACCGGTCCCGCCGCGGGGGAGGAGGACGGGCGATGAGCGCACTCCGACTGCTGTTCGCCGTCCTGCTGGTACTCGGCAACGGGTTCTTCGTCGGCGCCGAGTTCGCGCTGGTCTCGGTCCGCCGCAGCCAGGTCGAACCGCTCGCCGCCGAGCAGCGCCGGGCCCGTACCGTGCTGTACGGGCTGGAGCACCTGCCGCAGATGATGGCCGCCGCCCAGTTCGGCATCACCGTCTGCTCGCTGACCCTCGGCGCGGTCGCCGAACCGACCGTCGCCCACCTGCTGGAGCCCGTCTTCTCGGCGGCGCGGATGCCGGAGGAGCTGGTCCACCCGGTGGGTTACGTGCTGGCGCTCGCGCTGGTGGTGTCGCTGCACCTGGTGATCGGCGAGATGGTGCCGAAGAACCTGGCGATGGCCGCGCCGGAGAAGACCGCGCTGTGGCTCAGCCCCGGCCTGGTCGGCTTCGCCCGGATCTTCCGCCCGGTCATCGCGGTGCTCGGGGCGTGCGCCCGGATGATCCTGCGGGCCTTCCGGGTCGAGCCCAAGGACGAGGTGGACGCGGTGTTCACCAGCGCCGAGCTGACCGTACTGGTCGAGGACGCCCGGCAGGCGGGGCTGCTCGACTCCGACGAGCAGGAACGCCTGGAGGACGCGCTGGAACTGGGCACCCGCCCGGTGACGGAGGTGCTGCTCACCCCTGGCGAGCTGATCACCCTGGCGCCCAGCGCGACCCCCCGCGAGGTCGAGGAGCTGACGGTACGCACCGGCTACTCCCGCTTCCCGATCGCCGCACCGGACGCCGAGGGCCCCGGCTATCTCGGCTACCTGCACGTCAAGGACGTCCTGGACGTGGAGGACGCGGGCCGGCCGGTGCCGCAGCGGCTGTGGCGGCCGATCACCACGCTCCGCGCCGACCTGCCGCTGGACGACGCGCTCACCGCGATGCGGCGGGCCGCCTCCCACCTGGCCGCGGTCGCGGACGGCACGGGCCGGGTGCTGGGGCTGGTGGCGCTGGAGGACGTCCTGGAGATGCTGGTCGGCGAGGTCCGCGACCCCGCCCACCGCGCCCCGGCCCTCGCCTCCGGCGGTGACCGCGTCCTGAACGGTGCGGCCGCCCCCGGGGGCGCCTCCAACGGCGCCCGTGCCCTGCCGGGGCCCTCGGGGGAGCGTTCGGAGGTGGACCCGGGCGAGCTGGTCAGGTGACCCGATCACGCGCTTCGGGCTGAGCCCGCCGCTCTTCTCCGCGGCGGGCCCCGCCGTCGGCGAACACCCCGCACCCGCCAGCGGGCGCGGGGTGTTCGCCGACGGCGGTTCCGTACCATCCGACATACCGTAAGGCTGATCGATAGTTCAGCCTTACGGTATGACCGGACGCCCGGCCTGTGCGACGCCATGACCGACCCGGCGGCCGACCACCTGGAACCCGGCGCTTTGGTTGCGCGGCGTCCGGCCCGCCGTCACCCCGCCCGTCCTCGGCCGCGCCCGGCTGACCGGCACCTTCGAACGCTGACCCGGGTCCGGCCCCACCGGCCGGCCGGCCCGGGGCGGCCCCGTCCGCCAGCCGTGCCGGAGGGGACCGCCCCGGGCCCGGAAGGCTATTCCGCGGGGTCCTGTGGGGGCACCCCGGGGCCGCGGCCGGAGAGCACCTCGCCATAGGCCTGCATCAGGTCGGGCAGGCGCAGCGTGGAGAGCTCCTCGCGGCCCGGCGTCGTCGGGTACTCCGAGAGCCGCAGGTCGCGGTAGGCGCAGCTCTTCTCGTACAGCGTGCGCAGCAGCCTGCCGTTGCCGAGTTCGTCGATCCAGCCCTGGTCGACCACGTGCCCGCTGATCGCGCGCAGCTCCTCCAGCGCCTCCTCGTCCCAGCGGTCGCCGTTCTCCACGGCCAGCACCTCGCCGATCCGGGTCAGCTCCGACGGGCGGTAGCTGGGGAAGTCCACCCGGGTGGTGAAGCGCGAGCTCAGTCCGGGGTTGGTGGCCAGTAGCCGGTCCATCCCCTCCGGGTAGCCCGCCAGGATCACCACCAGCCGGTCCCGGTTGTCCTCAGCCCGCTTGAGCAGCACCTGAAGGGCCTCGTCGCCGTACGCGTCGCCCTTGCTGTAGCCGGAGTTGGACAGCGCGTACGCCTCGTCCACGAACAGCACGCCGCCGAGCGCGGAGTCGATCAGCTCGTTGGCCTTCACCGCGGTCTGGCCGAGGAACTCGCCGACCAGATCGGAGCGTTGGGCCTCCACCAGGTGGTCGCCGCCGAGCAGTCCGAGGGCGTAGAAGACCCGGCCGAGTATCCGGGCCACGGTGGTCTTGCCGGTGCCGGAGGGCCCGGAGAACACGAAGTGCCGTTTCGGCGGCTGCACCGGCAGGCCCTGCCCGGCCCGCAGCCTGGCCATCCGCAGCTGCGCGGACAGCGCCTTGACCTGCCGCTTGACCGGCTCCAGGCCCACCATGCGGTCGAGTTCGGCCAGCGCCTGGTCGAGCAGCACCGGATCGGAGCCGCCGAGCGGCAGCTGCGGCGGCAGCGTGCCGGCCGGCGGGCCCGGCGTCCGGTCGCGCATGTCGTCCTCCAGCGGGCCCGGCCCGATCAGCGTGTCGTCCAGGTCGGGGCCGGCGCCGACGCCGCCCGCCGGGTCGCCCAGCACCGACGGTTCCAGGTCGGCGCCCTCGGGGACCGCCTGGCCGGTGCCCGTGCCGGCCAGCGACACCGCGGCGAGTCCCGCGCCCTCGTCCAGACCGTCGTCGGCCTCCTGGATCGCGGCCAGCCGGGCGGCGGTGTCCATGAAGGCCGGATCGACCCGGTGCACCGCCCGGTAGAGCGGCAGCGCGGCGGCGGTCCTGCCGGTGCCCTCGTAGGCGCGGGCCAGCCAGTACCGCAGCTCCTTGCGCTGCGGCTGCTCGCTGCGACAGCGCATCAAGGCGGCGGCCAGCAGCGGCTCGGCCTGCCCGCACATCTCCAGCCGGACCCGGGCCATGCCGCCGAACAGCCCCGCCTCGATGCCGAGTACGGGGTCGCCGAGCAGCGGCTCCGTGTGCCGGACCAGGTGCTCCCAGTCCTTGACCAGATAAGACCGGCAGGCGTGCAGGAAGCGGACCTGCGGGTCGGTGTCGATCGGCGGGCAGTCCGCCAACGCCCGGTCCAGCTCGGCCACATGGCGGCCGTCCAGCCAGTGCGAGGCGTGCGCCAGCAGCAGGTCGCGGCTGGTCTCCAGCACCGGCTGCACCCACCAGCCCAGCCAGTACCAGGAGTTGAGGGTACGGCGGTGGGCCGCGCGCTGCTCGCCGAAGCGGTCCCGGTGCCGGTACATCTGGAGCAGCGCGGTCGAGGTGTCGACACGCAGCGCGTGCAGGCCCAGCCAGGCGTCCGCCATACCGGGGTCCATCCGCACCGCGGACCTGAACTGCGCCTCGGCCTGGACGTAGGCCCCCATGGTGTACGCGTCGACCCCGCGCAGCCAGGCCAGATCGGCCGGGGAGCCCGGACGGTCGGTGCCGAAGTCCATCAAGTCCCCACCAATCCGTCCCCCGCGCCGACTCCACCCCTCCCCAAGCCCTGGCCTGCGGGCGGGAGTTGAGGCAGCCAGCAGCACCCCCGTGCCACCGCGCCGCCCCCCTTTCGGCATCGTACCCGGGCAACTGCGAACTCCGTAGGGTGCCGGGACAAGCGGTGGGACGGCGGGGGCCAGGACGTACGGGTGCCCGGGTGGTGACGGTACGTGAGGAGGGCGCGCGGGCAAGGGGGGCACAGCGGTCGCGCGGGCAAAGCGGAGCCCCCGGTCACGGGGGAACAACCGGGGGCTCCGCGTCTGCTGAGCCGCCGTTTCCGGCCGCTTGTTGAAAACGTAATTGCTGGATACCCGGGTGGTCAAGCGATGTCGGGCGGCCTACGCGCTTCCTGGCCGACCACCGATGCGGGCCGCCGCCGGGTCGTCACGCACGGTGAGAGCGCAGGGCCGGGACGGCGCGTACGGCACCGCCGGTCACCGCCCGGTAGCCGTCGGCCGTCTGGTGGACCAGCAGATCGGCGAAAGGCCGGGACGGGTCGGCGGCGAAGTGGGCGTCCTCCTCGCGGGTCCAGCCGGTCCAGAAGGGGGCCAGCTCCGGGCCGTCGCGGCGCAGGCCGCGCTGCCGCGCGGTGTCGGCGTCCACCTCGAGCCACAGCAGCAGCGCGAGGTGCGGGCGTACGGCGGCGCGGCCGGTGCCGACGCCCTCCAGCAGCACCACCGGCGCGGCGGGGACCTCCCGCCGGCCGACGAAGTGGCGGGTCACCCAGTCGTACACCTCGTGCCGGGCGGTGGCGCCCGCCGCCAGCGGCCGCAGTACCTGGCCGGTCAGCCGGTCCACCCAGCCGAACGGTTCCTCGTGCGTGGCGAGGTCGTCGGTGTGCACCACCGGAGCGCCCCCCAGCTCCGCCGCGAGCCGCCGCGCCAGCGTCGTCTTCCCGGCCCCCGCGTGGCCGTCCACACCGACCAGCCGCACGGCGCCGCAGGACGGCGCGAGCACGGGCAGCAGGGTGGCGAGCCGCGCGATCGTCAACTCCTCCATACCCCCCGACCCTACGTCCCCCTCCCTCCCCCCGCCTGCGCGCCTCCCGGCGCCGGACCGGTCCTGTCTAGCCCCCGCGGCGGGCGGCGTGGCCGGTCGCGGTGGGGTTGTTGCCTCGTGTCCGGGTCACTGGCCGGCGGTGGGTGGTGCGCGCGGTTCCCCGCGCCCCTGGGGGCGTACAACTGCGGGGTCGACGACTGGGGACTGGCACTCGCAGTTCCCCGCGCCCCTGGGGGCGTACGGTCCTGGCGCGAGGGCGTCCCCGGGGTCCTGGGGTGGTCCTGCCGCCGGCGGCCGAGCAGGGGCGGGGGAACCGCGCGGCCGGCCGCGACGGGGCCGGACCCGGGCGCCGGCCCGGAAGGGCCGCCGCTGTCGTGGTCCGGGCGCCGGGCGGTGGGCCGCGCCCGCCAGGGCGGCCGCGGTCCGGCGGACGCCGCGTGCGCCCTCGCGAACGGCGACCCGCCCCCGGGAGGGCGAGCGCCGGACGGTGGACGGGGGGCGGTGGCGGGGGAAAGAGGATTACCGTGAGCAGCGTGACACAGACCGAGCCCCGCGCAGCGGACCTCTTCACGGCCGAACGCCTCGCCCTCGCCCGCCGCGCCGCCGCTGCCGCCGGGCTCGACGCGCTGCTGGTCACGCCCGGCGCCGACCTGCGGTACCTGACCGGGTACCACGCCCTGGCGACAGAGCGGCTGACCTGCCTGGTGGTGCCCGCCGAGGGCGACCCGTTCCTGGTGGTGCCGGCGCTGGAGAAGCCGGCCGCGCAGGCGTCGCCGGCCGGGAACCTCGGGATCGAGATCACCGGGTTCGGCGAGACCGACGACGCCTACCGCCTGATCGCCCGCCGGCTGCCGCCGAACACCCGGCTGTTCGCGGTGGACAACCACATGTGGGCGGAGAAGCTGCTCGCGTTCCAGGCCGCGCTGCCCGGCGCGCAGCCGGGCCTGGCCGGCGACGTGCTGTCCGTGCTGCGGATGCGCAAGAGCCCCGCCGAGGTCGCCGCGCTGCGCCGGGCCGGCGCGGCGATCGACCGGGTGCACCGCAGGATCGGCGAGTGGCTCAGGCCCGGCCGCACCGAGCGCGAGGTCGCCCGGGACGTCGCCGCCGCCATCCTCGACGCGGGCCACGCGACCGCGGACTTCGTGATCGTCGGCTCGGGCCCGAACGGCGCCAGCCCGCACCATGAGGTCTCCGACCGGGTGATCAGGGCGGGCGACCCGGTGGTGGTCGACATCGGCGGCACCACCCCCGACGGCTACTGCTCGGACTCCACCCGCACCTACGCGGTCGGCGAGCCCCCCGCAGCCTTCCGCGAGCTGTACGACGTGCTGCTGCGCGCCCAGACCGCGCAGACCGAGGCGGTACGGCCCGGCGTCACCGCCGAGGAACTCGACGCTGTGGGCCGCGACCTCATCACCGCGGCGGGCTACGGCGAGCACTTCGTCCACCGCACCGGCCACGGCATCGGCATGGAAACACACGAGGAGCCGTACATCGTCGCGGGCAGTACCCGCCCGCTGGCGGCCGGGATGGCCTTTTCGGTCGAACCCGGCATCTATCTCCCCGGCACTTTCGGCGCCCGGGTGGAGGACATCGTGATTTGTACCGAGGACGGCGGGGAACGACTCAATCTGACTGGGCGTGACCTGGTGGTTCTCCCCGGTTGACCGCCAATGGTCGAGACCAGTAATCACAGCAGGGCACGGCCGGGAACTCTGGTGGAAAGGCCGGGCGAACGGCAATAGTGGTCGCCATCCGCCACCGCGTGCCGCGAAAGCGCGGGCGGGCCTTTCCCGTTCACGTCGAGGGAAGTCGAGGGACCTCACGCCATGACCGACAACGCGCCCCGGCGTACCGTACTCACCGCCGCCATCGCGGTGGCCGCCGCCGCCGCCACCGCGTCCACGGCGGACGCCGCCCCCGCGCCCGCCGGCGCCGCCGCCCCCGGGCCGCGGCACCCGGGCGGGCCCGTGCCCGACCCCGCCCCCGTCGACTACCACGGCTGGACGTCGTACCCCGACTGGCTGTTCGGCACGCACCAGGGCACCCTCCCGGTGCCCGGCCGGCGGCCCGGTGTGCGGATCGCCCGCGCGACCGGCACTTTCGACTACGCCGACCCGCACACCGGCACCACGGCGACCTGGGAGACCGCGATCTGGACCTCCCCGGCGCGCCGGGTGCCGCGGCCCGCGAGCGAGCTGATCGCCTCCTGGAACGCGGACACCCCGGCCGGCACCTGGATCCAGGTCGAGCTGCTCGGCACGTACACCGACGGCACCGCGACCCCCGCCTACGTCATGGGCCGCTGGACAGCGGGCGACGGACCGCAGGACATCCGCCGCACCTCGGTCGACGGCCAGAGCGACGGCCGGAGCAGTATCGGGACCGACACCTTCGCCGTCGACGACGCGGGCGCCGGCCCGCTGCTCGCCTCGTACCGGCTGCGGCTGACGCTGCTGCGCCGGCCCGGCAGCCGGCTCACCCCGACGGTGTGGCGGCTGGGCGCGATGGCCTCCGACATCCCCGACCGCTACACGGTGCCCGCCTCGGTGCCGGGCGCCGGTGCCGGGACCGAACTGCCGGTGCCACGCTACTCGCAGGAGATCCACAAGGGCGAGTACCCGCAGTACGACAACGGCGGCGAGGCGTGGTGCAGCCCCACCTCGTCCACCATGGTCGTCGAGTACTGGGGCCGCGGGCCGTCCGCGGCCGACCTGGCCTGGGTGGACCCCGCCTACGCCGACCCGCAGGTCGACCAGGCCGCCCGCCACACGTACGACTACCAGTACGAGGGCTGCGGCAACTGGCCCTTCAACGCCGCCTACGCGGCCACCTACCCGGACCTGCAGGGCGTGGTCACCCGGCTGCGCTCGCTGAACGAGGTCGAGCGGCTGACCAGGGCCGGCATCCCGGTGATCACCTCCCAGTCCTTCCTGGCGAGCGAGCTGGACGGCGCGGGGTACGGCACGTCGGGGCACCTGATGTGCGTCGTCGGCTTCACGGCCGACGGCGACGTGGTGGCCAACGACCCGGCGAGCGCCGACGACGCCGCGGTCCGCAACGTCTACCGGCGGGCGCAGTTCGAGACCGTCTGGCTGCGGACCAAGCGGATCAACGCCTCCGGCGGCGTCTCCAGCGGTACCGGCGGGATCTGCTACCTCTACTTCCCCGCCAAGCCGTCCCCGGCCCAGCGCCGCGCCCTCGCCTCGGTGGGCGTCGTCTGACCGCGCCCGCCCGCCCGGGCGGTCCGGTCCCCGCCCGGGCGGTCCGGTCCCCGGCCGGACCGCCCGCACCGTGACAAGGGACTTCTCCTGGTGAGGGGCGGCCTGGTGGGTGCCAAGTGGTAGAGACCAATTTGTGGATTGCTCTAAAGGTCTGGACCAAATCATTGACGGGTGCACGCCATGGGCAGGATTCTGCTGCTCCCTCCCCCTACAACGAAGAGGTCCGACGTGAGACGACTCAAAGCGCTCGGGACGGGTGTCGCCGCCGCCGTGCTCGCCGTCGCGGGACTCGGCACGGTCCAGGCGCTCGGCGCCGGGCAGGCCAGCGGTGCCACGACGGCGGCGAACGCGCTGAGCAGCAGCTGGTACGCCGCCGCGCCCTACCTGATGCCGCTGGACAACAACCCGCCGGACGCCGGCCAGATCATGGACGCCACCGGGCTGAAGGCCTTCCAGCTCGCCTTCATCCTCGCGCCCAACGGCGGCGGCTGTAGCCCCACCTGGGGCGGTACCGGCGCGGTGTCCTCCGACACCGCGGTGGGCGGCGTGATCTCCGCGATCCGGGCCAAGGGCGGCGACGTGTCCGTCTCCATCGGCGGCTACGGCGGCACCAAGCTGGGCCAGGCGTGCTCCGACGCGGCCTCGACGGCCGCGGCGTACCAGCAGGTGGTCAACAAGTACCAGCTCAAGGCGATCGACTTCGACCTGGAGGAGCCGGAGTACGAGAACACCGCCGCGGTCGCGCACGAGATCGGCGCGGCCAAGATCCTCCAGCAGAACAACCCCGGCATCTACATCTCGGTCACCACCGCCGGCACCGCGGCCGGCACCGGCTGGTTCGGGCAGCAGATGCTCAACGAGGCCAAGTCGCAGGGCTTCACGCCCAACAACTTCTCCATCATGCCCTTCGACGGCGGCTTCAACGGCGCCGCCTCCCAGACCAGCGCGCTCACCGCGTTCAACGGCCTGCTCAAGACTACCTTCGGCTGGGACACCGCGACCGCGTACGCCCACGAGGGCTTCTCCGGGATGAACGGCCGCAGCGACTCCGGCGAGTACTTCTACCAGGCCGACTTCCAGACCGTGCTGGACTACGCGACCAGCCACGGGATGGGCCGCTTCACCTTCTGGTCGCTCAACCGCGACCGGCAGTGCAACCCGCCGGACAACGGCACCACCTCCGGTACGTGCAGCAGCGTCGCCCAGGGCGCCTGGGACTTCGCCAAGTACAGCGTGCGGTTCGCCGGCGCCACCCCGCCGGTCACGACGCCGCCGACCACCGAGCCGCCGACCACCCCGCCCGGCGGCAACTGCGGCACGCTCACCCAGTGGACCGCCTCCGCGGTCTACGTCGGCGGCAACGAGGTCGCCCACAACGGCCACAAGTGGCTGGCCAAGTGGTGGACCACCAACGAGGAGCCCGGCACCACCGGGCAGTGGGGCGTGTGGCAGGACGAGGGCGCCTGCTGACGCCGGGGCCGCGGCCCCGGCGGTCCCCGCCCGCCCCCGGCCGACGGCCGCCGGGGGACGGCGGACCGGCGGCCCCCCGGCACTGTTGACACTGTCCTGAAATCGACGGCGGGCCCGCGGCGAACAGCAGCCGCGGGCCCGCCGTGCCTTGTGCGCGTCCCTGCAATGCGCGTTTTCGCATATGCGCATGCCGGTGTTTGTTGGCCGAAAAGGGACGCCGCGTCTCCGGTTTCGTGTTTCACTCCGAACAGGTGATCAGTAGCCTCGTGCCCGGCACCGTGCATTCTCAGTCCCTCGCCCGGTGCGGCCTGCATTCGGCGAACCTCCGCTTCAGACGCGTCCGTTGAGCCTCATGACCTGGAGACACCGACCGTGACCGACCGTCCTTCCTGGGCCCCGCAGGGCATCGATCTCACCGTGCCCAGCGTCTCGCGGATCTACGACTACTTCCTCGGTGGCTCGCACAATTTCGAGGTGGACCGGGAAGCCGCCAGGGTCGCGCTCCAGGCACTTCCCGGAATCCCCAAAATCGGCCAGGCCAACCGGGCGGTGATGCGCCGCGCGGTGCGCTTCGCGGTGGACCTCGGCATCACCCAGTTCCTGGACATCGGCTCCGGCATCCCCACCTTCGGCAACGTGCACGAGGTCGCCCACGCCGCCAGCCCCGGCTCCCGCGTGGTCTACGTCGACAACGACCCGGTGGCCGTCGCCCACAGCCGCGCGGTGCTGGAGGACAACGAGGGCGCCACGATCGCCCGCGCCGACCTGCGCGACCCGCGGTCGGTGCTGGACGACGCCGAAACCCGCCGGATGCTGGACTTCGACCGGCCGGTGGCCCTGATGCTGATCGCCGTCGTGCACTTCCTGCCCGACGAGGACCGCCCGGCCGAGATCATCGCCACCCTGCGGGACGCGCTGGCTCCCGGCAGCATCGTCGTCATCACCCACGCCACGGACGAGAGCGGACCCAAGGCGGCCGGCCAGCAGGGCGTACAGCAGGCGTACCAGCGCACCGCGACCCCGCTGATCATGCGCTCCACCGCCGAGCTGCAACCTTTCTTCAACGGCTTCGAGATCGTCGAACCCGGCATCGTCCCGCTGCCCTTCTGGCGCCCCGACACGCCCCCCGGCGACGACGACGACCCCGCCGTACACCACGGCCTCGCCGGTGTGGGGCTGAAGGCGTGACCAGCGGACCGGCCGACGGCGACCAGGAGACCGGAGCCGGCGGGACAGACCAGGACGACAGCCTGCGCCGGTTCGCCGCCATCTGGAGCCGGGCGATCTACCCGGCCACCGCGACCTCCATGACCCGCGCCGAGTTCGAGGACCACCTGGTGCCGCAGGCCCGGATCCTGCGCGACGCGCTGCGGGCCCGGCGCTTCGACCCGCGCGCCGCCGTCCCGGTCGGCACCGCGCTGGTCGCCGCGCACTGCACCGACCCCGAGTCGCTGCCCAATATCCTCGGCGTCATCGAGGCCTACCTGGTGCTCTACTGCCCGCCCGAGCCCGGCCTGCCGCTCGACGAGAGCCGCGCCCGCTGCGCCCGCCTCCAGCACGCGGTCGCCGTCGGCTTCTCCCAGGCGCTGCGCGAACGCACCCTGCGCGAACAGGAGTCGCTCTCCCGCGCCGCCCTCTCCGCGCAGACCGACGCCGAACGCGCGCTGGCCGCGAGCGAGGCCCGGTTCCGCGCGGTTTTCGAGGGCGCCGCCATCGGTATCGGCATCGCCGGTCTCGACGGCCGCATCCTGGAGGTCAACGACGCGCTGGCCCGGATGTTCGGCGGCCAGGCGCACGTCATGCGGCGCAACGTCACCGACTGGGTGCACGCCGACGACCGGGCGGGGAACCACGTCCCCAACGCCGAACTCGTCCGCGGCGCACGCGACGGCTACCACACCGAGAAGGCCTACCCGCGCGCCGACGGCTCGGTGCTGTGGGCCAACGTCCGGGTGTCCCTGCTGCGCGACGACGCCGGCCGGCCGCAGTACCAGCTCGCCCTGCTGGAGGACATCACCGAACGCCGCGGCCTGCTGGACCGGCTGCGCCACGAGGCCACCCACGACGCGCTCACCGGCCTGCCCAACCGCGCGCTGTTCTTCGAACGGCTCGACCAGGCGCTGGCCGACAACGGCGGCACCAGCCGGATCGGTGTCTGCTACCTGGACCTGGACGGCTTCAAGGCCGTCAACGACAGCCTCGGCCACGAGGTCGGCGACCGGCTGCTGGTAGCCGTCGCCGAGCGGCTGAGCGGCTGCCTCACCTCACCGGACCAGCTCGTCGCCCGCATCGGCGGCGACGAGTTCGTCGCCCTCTACACCGACCCGCCGAGCCTGCGCGAGGTCACCGACCTGGCCGGCCGGATCCTCGACGCGCTGGCCGCCCCGGTGCCGCTCGACAAACGGGAACTGACCGTGCACGGCAGCATCGGCATCGTGCACGGCCCGGTCGGCGACCGCGCCGCCGCCGACGTGCTGCGCAGTGCGGACATCACCATGTACCGCGCCAAGGAGCTGGGCGGCAACCGCTACGAGGTCGCCGACCCCGACGCCGACGCCCGCGCCATCACCCGGCACGGCCTGACCAACCGGCTGCCGAGTGCCCTGGAGCGCGGGGAGTTCTTCATCGAGTACCAGCCGCTGATCGGGCTGGACGACGGCGCCGTCCGCGGCGCCGAGGCCCTGGTCCGCTGGGGTCACCCGGTGCACGGCGTGCTCGGCCCCGACCAGTTCATCCCGCTCGCCGAGCACACCGGGCAGATCGTGCCGCTCGGCCGCTGGGTGCTGGAGCAGGCCGCCCGGCAGGCCCGCGCATGGCAGTGCCAGCACGAGGGGGGCCGCGCCCCGCGGGTCAACGTCAACCTCTCGCCGATCCAGCTGCACCACCCGAACCTAGTGGTCGAGGTCGCCCGGGTGCTGGACGAGACGGGACTGGCCCCCGAGTCGCTGTGCCTCGAGGTCACCGAGAGCGCGCTGATCGGCGCCGACGAGGAACAGCTCAGGCCGCTGCGCCGGATCGCCGACCTCGGGGTGTCGATAGCCCTGGACGACTTCGGCACCGGCTACTCCAACCTGTCCGCGCTGCGCTGGCTGCCGCTGAGCGTGCTCAAGCTCGACCGCGCCTTCACCCTCGGCATGCGCGAGCAGCCCGCCGACCCGGTCGACCTGAAGATCGTCGAGGGCATCGTGTCGATGGCCCACGCGCTGGACCTCACCGTCACCGTCGAGGGCGTGGAGACCCGCCACCAGGCCGAGCACCTGCGGGCGCTGGGCTGCGACACCGGGCAGGGCTGGTACTACGGCCGCCCCGGCCCGCCCGAACTGCTGCACGCCCTCACCCTGGCCGACGCCGGCTGACCGGTCCGGCGCCCGAAGGGCGGCCGGCGGCGGGCGGCGTGATGGAATTCCCCGGTACGCGCGGGCGGCCCGGTGACCGGGCTCGCCCTCCGAGCCGCACTCTGGAGTCCCGCTGAACCCCGCCGCAGCCGAGGTCCTGTCCGTCGCCTGCCTGCTCGCCGTCCTCGCCTTCGCCGTGGCGCGGCCGCGCGGCCTGCCGGAGGCGCTCGCCGCCGTACCGGCCGCCGGACTGCTCGTCGCGGTCGGCGCGGTGGGCCGCTCGGACGCCTGGGCGCAGACCCGGCAGCTGGCGCCCGTCGTCGGCTTCCTCGCCGCCGTGCTGGTGCTGGCCGGACTCTGCGCCGACGACGGGCTGTTCACCGCGGCCGGCGACGCGGTGGCCCGCGCCTGCCAGGGCGAGCCGCGGCGGCTGCTGGCCGGCGTGTTCGTCGTGGCCGCCCTGGTCACCGCGGTACTGAGCCTGGACGCCACCGTGGTGCTGCTCACCCCGGTGATCATCGCCACCGCGGCCAGGGCCGGCGCCCGGCCGCGGCCCCCGGTCTACGCCACCGCGCACCTGTCGAACTCCGCGTCGCTGCTGCTGCCGGTGTCCAACCTGACGAACCTGCTGGCGTTCACCGCCGCCGGGGTGTCCTTCACCCGCTTCGCGGCGCTGATGGCGGTGCCGTGGCTGCTGGCCGTCGCCATCGAGTACGCGGTCCTCCGACGGTACTTCGCCGCCGACCTCGCGGTCACCGGGCACCCGCCGGAGCCGGGCGAGCCGCCCGCCGTACCGGTGTTCACCCTCGTCGTGCTGGCGCTGACGCTGGCCGGCTTCGCGGTCACCTCGTTCGCCGGCCTCAACCCCGCCTGGGCGGCGCTGGCGGGCGCGCTGGTCCTGGCCGGCCGGGCGCTGCGCCGCCGCCGGACCACCGCCGCCGGGCTGGTGGCGGCGGCCGGACCGCTGTTCTGCCTGTTCGTGCTGGCCCTCGGCGTCGTCGTCAAGGCGGTGGTCGACAACGGGCTCGCCGACGGCGCCGGGCGGGTGCTGCCCGACGGCGACGGACTGCCCGCCCTGCTCGGCGTCGCCGCGCTCGCCGCCCTACTCGCCAACCTGATCAACAACCTGCCCGCGGTGCTGGCGCTGCTCCCGCTGGTCGAGGGCGGCGGCCCCGGCCCGGTCCTGGCCGTCCTCGTCGGCGTCAACCTCGGCCCCAACCTGACCTACGCCGGCTCGCTGGCCACCCTGCTGTGGCGGCGAGTGCTCCAGGACCACGGCACGGACGCGTCGCTGCGCACCTTCACCCGGCTGGGCCTGCTGACCGTGCCGCCGACGCTGGTGGCGGCCACGGTCGCGCTCTGGGCGGGCCTGCGGATCGGCTGACCGCCCCCAGGCGGCTGACCGCCCCCGGGCGGCGGACCTTCCGGGGGCGGCGGGCCGGTCAGAGTTTGGCGAAGGTGCTCGGC
Source organism: Streptomyces sp. ITFR-21 (assembly GCF_031844685.1). Lineage (NCBI taxonomy): Bacteria > Bacillati > Actinomycetota > Actinomycetes > Kitasatosporales > Streptomycetaceae > Actinacidiphila > Actinacidiphila sp. ITFR-21. The sequence continues at coordinate 668,604 of NZ_CP134605.1, read as the reverse complement.
GAACCGGCGGACTGCGAACCGGGGTCGAGCCGCAGCACGCCGCCGACCATGGTCACCGTGTAGCTGTTGCCGGTCGGGCAGGAATCGGTGGCGGACGGGTCGGTGGGGTGCGGCGAGCGCGCCGCGAACACCATGGTGTCCCCGTTGACCTGGGACAGCTCCAGCGACTCGGTGCACCCGTCGTTCGCGCCGGTGTCCACGTCGTGGACGTCGCTGACCTGCTGCCCGACGATCTCGCCGCGCCTGCCCGCCCGCAGCGTCAAGGTGACCTTGAAGCTGTCGGTACGCGGGGACAGCAGCGAACCCTGCGGGTCGCCGGGGCCGTTGCCGAGCCAGGTGCCGACCCAGGAGGCGGGCAGTGCGTCGGCGTCCGTGCCGCCGCTCGCCGGCGCGGAGGTGGACGGCGTGCCGCTGCCGCCGCCGGAGGCGGCGTCGTCGCCGGTGCCGGGGTGGCGCAGATGACGGATCAGCAGGCCGGCCAGGACCAGCACCACCGCGGCGCCCACGGCCGCCGCGACCAGCGGGACTTTGCGTCCGACGCCCGCCGGCCGCGGCCTGGGCTGCGGCGCGGGCTGCGGCGCGGGCCGGGGCGCCGCGCCCCAGCCGCCGCCGTTCGGCCGCCGCAGAGGGGCGGCCGTCCCGCTCTGGTAGGCCGGGTGGTACGCCGCCGCCGGGCGGGTGCCGGCGGGGGCGTACGGGGACGGGCCGAGCGCGGTCCCGGCGGCGCTCCGCGAGGTGGAGCCGGTCGGGGCGGTGAGCGGCGCGGTGGCGGCGGGCCTCTCGGCCCCGGCCGCGGGCGCCTCCCCGAGCGCCGCCTTCATCTCGGCCTCGAGGGCCCGCAGCTCGGCCGCCAGCTCCGGCGGCCTGCGGGCCGCCCAGCCGCCGGCCGCCCGGTCCGCCTCGGGCAGCAGCCCGGCGGCGGCGCGCGCGGTCGGGCGCTCCCCGGGCTCCTTCACCAGGCAGGCCCGCACCAGCGGCAGCACCGCCGCGGGCACCCCGGCCAGATCGGGCTCCTCGTGGACCACCCGGTAGAGCAGCGCCGGTGCGGACGGCTCCTCGCCGAACCGGTGGAACGGGCCCCGGCCGGTGGCCGCGTACACCAGCAGCGCACCCAGGGCGAAGACGTCGCCCGGCTCCGCCGACACGCCCGCGGTGGCCTGCTCGGGCGCCATGTAGCCGGGGGAGCCGATCACCCCGCCGGTGCGGGTGTGCCGCGAGTCCTCAGCCGCGCGGGCGATGCCGAAGTCGATCAGCAGCGGCCGGGTGCCCGGCAGCAGCACGTTGGACGGCTTGACGTCCCGGTGCGCCAATCCGGCCTGGTGCACCGCCTGGAGCCCCTCGCACAGTTCGGCGGCGAGCGCGGTCAGGCTCGCCTCCGGCAGCGGGCCGTGCCCGCCCACCCATTCCGCCAGCGACGGCGCCGCCACGTACTCGGTGGCGAGCCACTGCGGACTGGTGCCGGCCGGCGAGAAGTCCACCACCGCCACGGTCCACGGCGAGCGCACCCGGTCCGCGTGCCGGATCTCCCGGGCGAAGCGCTCCCCGAAGGCCGGATCCAGTCCGAACTCCGACCGTACGGTCTTCAGCGCGAGCGCCCGCCCGGCCGGTGTCCGTGCCAGATACACCTGGCCCATGCCCCCTGCGCCGAGCCGCGCGAACAGCGGATACCCGCCGACCGAACGCGGATCGGCGTCCCCCAAACTCTCCATGTCCGAAGCGTACGACGCCGTTCCGCACCGTCCCCGCCGCTTTCCCGAACCGGCGCCCGCCGGTGGCCGGGAACAGACCGGGACAGCCGGAGACGGTCGTGACGAAGAGGCGCCGATCGGGCATACTCCAACGGCCAGACCCGTGGATCACCCGTCTGCCGCGACCCGGCAGGGGAGGATCGGGAATGGGGTATCGCCCACCGGACGGTTCCGCCTCACCCACAGCGGTGCCGCCGTCGCCCCCGACAGGGAGGATGTGCCGCAATGCCGCAGCACGGCCACGGCCCGCGAGGCCCGCAGCCCGTTTTCCGCCGGCCGCCCACCGAGGAGGCCGGCGCGCTGCTGGCCCTGACCCGGGAGATCGCCCAGCGGGAGATCGCGCCCTCGGCGGCGGCCGAGGAGGAGGCCGGACACTTCCCGCGCGAGACGTTCCGGCTGATCGGCGGGGCAGGACTGCTCGGCCTGCCCTACCCGGAGGAGCACGGCGGCGGCGGGCAGCCGTACGAGGTGTACCTCCAGGTGCTCGAAGAACTGGCCGCGGCCCGGCTCACCGTCGCCCTCGGGGTCAGTGTGCACACCCTGGCCTGCCACGCGCTGGCCGCCTTCGGCAGCAAGGAGCAGCGCGCCGACCACCTGCCGGCGATGCTCGGCGGCGGCCTGCTCGGCGCCTACTGCCTGTCGGAGCCCGCCTCGGGCTCCGACGCCGCGAACCTGCGCACCCGGGCGGTCCGCGACGGCGACACCTGGACCGTCGACGGCACCAAGGCGTGGATCACCCACGGCGGCGTCGCCGACTTCTACACGGTGCTGGCGCGCAGCGGCGGCCAGGGCGCGCACGGCATCTCCGCCTACCTCGTACCGGGCGACACACCCGGGCTGACCGCCGCGCCGCCCGAGCGGAAGATGGGCATGAAGGGCTCGCCGACCGCGCAGGTGACCTTCGACGGGGTGCGGGTGCCGGACACCCGGCGGATCGGCGACGAGGGACACGGCTTCGCCATCGCGCTGGCCGCCCTGGACTCCGGGCGGCTCGGCATCGCCGCGTGTGCCGTCGGTCTGGCGCAGGCGGCGCTGGACGCCGCGCTCGGCTACGCCCTGGAGCGGCGGCAGTTCGGCCGGCCGATCGCCGACTTCCAGGGCCTGCGCTTCACCCTGGCCGACATGGCCACCCAAATCGAGGCGGGCCGCGCGCTCTATCTGACGGCGGCCCGACTGCGCGACGCGGGCGAGGACTTCACCCGGCAGGCGGCGATGGCCAAGCTCTTCTGCACCGACACCGCCATGCGGGTCACCACCGACGCCGTCCAACTCCTCGGCGGCTACGGCTACACCGCGGACTTCCCCGTCGAGCGCTACATGCGCGAGGCCAAGGTGCTGCAGATCGTGGAGGGCACCAACCAGATCCAGCGGATGGTCATCGCCCGCCATCTCGCGGGCCCGGAGTCCCGCGACTGACCCCCGCGCGCACCGCGCGCCCGCCGCGCGCCCGCCGTGCGCCGCCCTCGGCGGGCCGCCGGGCCCTCCGGCGCCGGCCGGGGGACCCGCGGGGCGCCTTCCCGGTACCGACCGGGCCGTGCCGGGCCGGTGCGGGGCTGGTTCGGGGTCCGTGCGGGGACGCCGGCCCGGGGTCCCCGCACGGTCCGCGGCGCCTGCCGCTGACCGCACTGCCCGCCCGCCTACTTACCCGCCCGCCCGCCTGCTTGCCTGTCGCCGACCGTGCCGCTTGCCGTGGCCCGCGTGGCCCGCGTGGCCGGCGCGCCCGGTGGGCCCGGCGCGCCCGACGCGTGACCGGGTGGGCTCAGGCCGCCAGACCGGGCGCGGGGATCCGGACCGGCCGCGAGCCGGGGCCGCCGACGTGCGAGAACGGCTGGGTGCGCCAGTCGAGTTCGGCGGGCAGGGTCAGCAGCACCGCCAGCTCCTGCTCCTCGACCGGCTCCGGGCCGTCCACCGGCCGGGCCTCGGCGACCGCGCGGCCCGAGCCGCCGCAGACCGTCAGGCCGAAGGGGTTCCAGGGGGTGGGGCACAGGGCGTGCTGCGGCAGGCTGTCCTCGTCCTCGAAGACCGCGATCGGCCGCCCGCAGTCCGGGCAGGCCAGCCGGACGACACCGCCGGACTCGTCGTCGAACGCCTCGTCGTCGTCGGCCTCCTCCGCCAGCGCGAGCGCGAACTCGCGTTCGCCGCCCTCCTCGAAGGCGGACAGGGTCCGCTCGCTGCCATTGCGGCGCACATGGTTACGCATGACGCGTCTCCCCCTTGGATGGGTGCCCTCGACAGGCCGGCCCGGCTTCACCGCTCGTGGCCATAGCGAGCACTTCCCGCCGTGCTACGCGTGTAATCACGCCACCGGAGGCACCGCGGTTGCACAGGGTGTGGCCTTCATCACATCACGGTGACGAGCTGGCGCATGCGCCCCCACTGTGCGACCACGCACCCCCCAACGCCCCGCGGCAGTCGGCACGGGCCCTTGCCGCGGCGCCGGATAAGGTGGCGTCGGGCGAGGCCAGGCGGGTCCGCGCCGACGGACGGAGGCGGCTGGCGATGCCAACCAACTGGGCGGGCAACCTCACCTTCGCCGCGGCCCGGGTGCACCGCCCGGTTGATCTGGCCGCGCTGCGCGCCCTCGTCGCCGGCAGCCGTCAGGCCAAGGCCCTGGGCAGCGGCCACTCCTTCAGCGACATCGCCGACACCGAGGGCGACCTGATCGATCTCGGTGCGCTCCCCGCCGAGATCGACCTGGACACCGCGGCCGGCACCGTACGGGTCGCCGCCGCCGTCCGCTACGCCGAACTCGCCCGGACGCTGGACGCGTCGGGACGCGCGCTGCCCAACATGGCCTCGCTGCCGCACATCTCCGTGGCCGGCTCGGTCGCCACCGGCACCCACGGCTCCGGCGACGCCAACGGCGGCCTCGCCACCTCGGTACGGGCGGTCGAACTGGTCACCGCCGACGGCGACACCCGCGCCTTCAGCCGCGACTCCGACGGCGACACCTTCGACGGCACGGTGGTGTCGCTGGGCGCACTCGGGGTCGTCACCCACCTCACCCTCGACACCGTGCCCGCGTACCGGATGCGGCAGCGTGTCCGTACCGGCCTCGGACTCGACCACGCCGTCGAGCACTTCGACGCCATCACCGGCGCCGCCTACAGCGTCAGCCTGTTCACCGACTGGCGTGCCCCCCGCTTCGGCCAGGTCTGGCTGAAACAGCTCGCCGACGCCCCCGCCGCCGACATCCCGCAGACCCGGCCCGCCGACGGCCCGCTGCACCCCGTCCCCGGCGTGGACCCGGTGCACTGCACGGCCCAGGACGGCGTGCCGGGCCCCTGGTACGAGCGGCTTCCGCACTTCCGGCCCGACTTCACCCCCAGCAGCGGTGAGGAGCTCCAGTCCGAGTACCTGGTGCCGCGGACCGGGGCGGCAGCCGCCCTCGAAGTCCTCGCCGGCCTGCGGGAGGCCATCGCCCCGGTGCTCCAGATCTGCGAGATCCGCACCATCGCCGCCGACCGGCTCTGGCTCAGCCCCGCGTACGGCCGCGACACGGTGGGACTGCACTTCACCTGGATCAAGGACCCGGCCGCCGTCGCGCCGGTGCTGGCCGCCGTCGAGGCCGCCCTCGCCCCGCTGGACGCGCGCCCGCACTGGGGCAAGCTCTTCACCACCGACCCGGAGCGGATCCGGGCCGCCTACCCGCGGATGGCGGACTTCCTGGCGATGGCCGAGGAGTGCGATCCGGCGGGCACGTTCCGCAACGCCTACCTCCGTCGGCTGATGTCCACCTGATGTCCATCTGCCGCCGAGACCCTCACAACGGGTAAGGTCGTCCGCTGTGGAGGAGCTGGACCGGCACATCGTGGAACTTCTCGTCGCCGACGGGCGGATGAGCTACACCGACCTGGGCAAAGCCACCGGCCTGTCCACCTCGGCGGTGCACCAGCGGGTGCGGCGGCTCGAACAGCGCGGGGTGATCCGCGGTTACGCCGCGCTCATCGACCCCGAGGCGATCGGCCTGTCGCTCACCGCGTTCATCTCCGTCAAGCCGTTCGACCCCAGCGCCCCCGACGACATCGCCGACCGGCTCACCGGCGTGCCCGAGATCGAGGCGTGCCACAGCGTGGCCGGCGACGAGAACTACATCCTCAAGGTCCGCGTCGCCACGCCCATCGAGCTGGAGCACCTGCTGGGCCGCATCCGCAGCCTGGCCGGAGTCTCCACCCGCACCACGGTGGTGCTCTCCACGGCCTACGAGGCCAGGCCGCCGCGCGTCTGACGGCCGCTCCCCCCGGCCGAGGCACGACCCCCGCGCGCCGTACCGCACCCGCACCCGCACCCCCCGCGCCCCGCGGGCGGCGGGCGCCGGGGGAGACTGGACCCCATGCACGACACCTCCGCGACGCGGACTCCCGACGCGACCGAACACCCCCAGGGCCCCGCGCCCAGCGGCACCGTGCTGCTGCGCGGCGGCTTCGTCCACAGCCCCGCCGACCCCTTCGCCACCGCGATGGTGGTCGACGGCGGCACCGTCGCCTGGGTGGGCTCGGAAGGGGCCGCGGACTCCTTCGCCGACGGCGTCGACGCCGTGGTCCGACTGGACGGCGCCCTGGTCACCCCGGCCTTCACCGACGCGCACGTGCACACCACCGCCACCGGCCTGGCGCTGACCGGGCTGGACCTCACCGACGCCGGCTCGCTCGGCGAGGCACTGGCCAGGACCGCCGCCCACGCCGCCGCCCGGCCCGCCGACCGGGTACTGCTCGGCCACGGCTGGGACGAGACCCGCTGGCCCGAGCGCCGCCCGCCGACCCGCGCCGAACTGGACCGGGCGACCGGCGGCCGGCCGGTCTACCTGAGCCGGACCGACGTGCACTCCGCGGTGGTCGGCAGCGCGCTGGCCGCCCTCGTACCCGGCCTCGAGGCGCTGCCCGGACACGACCCGCTGGCCCCGCTGACCCGCGACGCCCACCACGCGGTCCGCCGCGCCGCCTACGCCGCCGTCACCCCCGCCCAGCGGACGGCCGCGCAGCGCGCCGCGCTGGCCCACGCCGCCGCCCAGGGCATCGGATCCGTCCACGAGTGCGCCGGGCCCGAGATCTCCGGCGAGGACGACCTGACCGGCCTGCTGGCCCTGGCCGCGGCCGAGGCGGGCCCCCGGGTCCACGGCTACTGGGCGCAGCCCTGGCAGCGCCCGGAGGACCTGGACATGATCCGCGACCTCGGGGCGACCGGCGCCGGCGGCGACCTGTTCGTGGACGGCTCCATCGGCTCGCACACCGCCCGCCTGCACGCGCCGTACGCCGACGCCCCGCACACCGGCGTCGCCCACCTGGACGCCGAGACCATCGCCCGCCACCTCACACTGTGCACCCGGGCGGGCGTCCAGGCCGGCTTCCACGCCATCGGCGACGCGGCGGTCGACGCGGTGGTCGACGGAGTACGGGCCGCCGCCGAGGCCGCCGGCCTGGACCGGGTACGGGCGCTGCGGCACAGGGTGGAGCACGCCGAGCTGATCAGTGCGCGGTCCATCGCCGCCTTCGCCGAGTTCGGGCTCGTCGCGTCCGTACAGCCCGCCTTCGACGCGGCCTGGGGCGGCCCGGACGGCATGTACGCCCGCCGGCTCGGCGCCGGGCGGGCCGCGGCCCTCAACCCCTTCGCCGCGATGACCCGGGCCGGGGTGCCGCTGGTGCTCGGCTCGGACAGCCCGGTCACCCCGCTCGACCCGTGGGGCGCGGTGCGGGCCGCCACCTTCCACCGCACCCCCGGGCACCGGATCTCCGCCCGCGCCGCCTTCAACGCCCACACCCGCGGCGGCTGGCGGGCCGTCGGCCGGGACGACGCGGGCGTCCTGGTGCCCGGCGCGCCCGCCGACTACGCGGTCTGGAGCGTCGGCGACCTGGTCGTACAGGCCCCGGACGAGCGGGTCGCGGGCTGGTCCACCGACCCGCGCTCCGGCACCCCCGGCCTGCCCGACGTGACACCCGGCGGCGAACTCCCCACGGCGTTGCGTACGGTGGTCGGCGGACGGACGGTGTACCCGGGGCCGAACGGGTGAGCTGCGGTTTCCCCATGCCGCCGAACGGTGCGCCCTGGCCGGGCACCGGCGTGTCGCGGGTCGGCCGGTGGTCGGTACTGACCTGCTGATTTGGCGAAAGCCAGCAGGTCACAGGGGTGTTGACAGTTGCTGGTCGGGGGCGGGTAGGTTCGGCCGAGTCCACCACGAGGACGTCGGACCGGGGGCACTCCGCAGCCCGCGTCGACCACCGCTGGGCCATGGGGCGCCGCGCCGCACGTGCACGCCGCCACTGGCAGCCAGGCCCAGCGGGCACGACACGGAACGCGGCCCGCCCGTGGGCCCCTCCACCCGCGAGGGAACGGAGGGGGAGGGCCGCCCGATCGGCAGGTGTGACCCGGAAAGGGCCCGGACGCCCAGTAGACAACGGCCTTGGTACCGACTCGCAGCCAGCGGGCCCCAGGTCGGCCCGAAGGGCATCCGGGCCCGTTCCGCACGCCCGCCGCCCCGTGGACACCGCCGCCCGGCCGCCCCCGCCCGCCGCCGTCCGGCCGCCCGCCGCCGCCCCCGCCCGCCGCCGTCCGAGCGCCCCGCGGCCGCGGGCGGCCGGAAACCGACGGGCGCGCCCGCCGCGGCCGCCGACCTGGGGGATGCTTTGCCCACCCGCGACCCATCCTTCGGACATGACGGGGTACGGTCGCCTTCACCACCTCTCCACCTGCAGGAAGGCCGCGAACGTGCGCCTGCGTCCCGAAACCGCGCCCGCGGCGCCCCCGGCGGTCCCCGGGCCGCCGCTCGCGCGGCCCGCCGGGGGGCCCGTGCCGGCGCCGCGGGCCCCGCGGCGCCGGCGCCTTGCCGCCCTGTGCCGCGCGGCGGCGCCGCGTACGGCCGTGGCGGTCGTCGCCGGGCTGCTGCTGACCCTCGCGTTCCCGCCGTACGACGTCTGGCCGCTGTCGATCGTCGCGGTCGCGGCGCTGTCGCTGCTGATGCGCGGCCGGACCGTCGGGCAGGGCGCCTGGCTCGGGTTCGCCTTCGGGTTCCCCTTCTTCGTCTGGCTGCTGGCCTGGCTGAACGTGGTCGGCTGGGACGCGGTGATCGGCCTGTCCGCCATCGAGGCCGCGTTCCTGGCCGCGCTCGGCGCCTGCCTGGTGCTCAGCCGGAGGCTGCCCGGAGGGCCGCTGTGGGCCGCGTGCCTGTGGGTCACCGAGGAACTGGCCCGGGACCGGCTGCCTTTCGGCGGCTTCCCCTGGGGCCGGCTCGCCTTCGCCAACACCGGCTCGCCCTACACCCCGCTCGCCGCCCTCGGCGGCGCTCCGCTGGTGACCTTCGCGGTGGCCCTCAGTGGCACCCTGCTGGCCGCCGCGGCGCTCGCCGCGGCCGAGCTGCCACGGGAGCGCCCCAGGGCCCTGCGTACCGCCCTGAGCGCCGCCGGCGCCCTCGTGCTGTCGGCGGGCGTCCTGCTGGCCGGCCTGCTCGTACCGGTGCCCACCGGCGCCGCCGACCACGTCCGCATCGCCGTCGTCCAGGGCAACGTCCAGCAGCCGGGACTGGACTTCCTCGGCCGGCCGATGATGATCCTCGACAACCACGTCGACGCCACCCTCAAGCTCGCCGCCGACATCAAGGCCGGCCGGGTGCCCAAGCCGGACCTGGTGCTGTGGCCGGAGAACTCCTCCGACCTCGACCCGTTCTCCAACCCGGCCGCGTACGACAGGATCACCCGGGCCGTGCAGGCGGTCGGCGTCCCCGTCCTGGTCGGCGCGCTGGTGGACGGCCCGGACAAGGACCACGTGCAGAACGAGGGCATCGTCTGGGACCCGGTCACCGGGCCCGGCGCCCACTACACCAAGCAGCACCCCGTGCCGTTCGGCGAGTACGTGCCCTTCCGCGAGGAACTGACCAAGGTCATCAGCCGGCTGGACGAGATCCCGCGCGACTTCTACCCGGGCCAAACCACCGGCGTCCTGCAGATCGGGCCGGCCCGGCTCGGCGACGTCATCTGCTTCGAGGTCGCCTACGACGGCATCGTGCGCGACACCGTGAACGCCGGCGCCCGCGCGATCGTCGTCCAGACCAACAACGCCACCTACGGCCGAACCGGGCAGCCGGAGCAGCAGCTGGCCATGTCCAGACTGCGCGCCGTGGAGCACGGCCGGGCCGTGGTGACCGCCGCGACCAGCGGGATCAGCGCGATCGTGGCCCCGGACGGCAAGGTCGAGCAGCGCAGTCGCGAGTTCACCCGGCAGGTGCTCAGCGCCGACCTCCCGCTCCGCGACGGCAGGACCGTCGCCGATCGCGTCGGTGCGGTTCCCGAGTGGACTCTCGCTATGGTGGGGCTCCTGTCCTGCGCGGCCGCGGTCGCGATCGGCAGGCGCGACCGCACAGGCATGGTGAAGGGGCAAAGGCAGCAGTGACAGCGAACGACGGCGAGCAGCGGAGCTTCGGCCCGCTCGGCAAGGTCCTCGTCATCATCCCGACGTACAACGAGGCCGAGAACATCAAGCCGATCGTCAGGCGTGTCCGGGCGTCGGTGCCGCAGGCCCATGTCCTGGTCGCCGACGACAACAGCCCGGACGGCACCGGCAAGCTCGCCGACGAGCTGGCCGGCCCCGACGAGCAGGTGCACGTCCTGCACCGCAGGGGCAAGGAGGGCCTCGGCGCCGCCTACCTGGCCGGCTTCCAGTGGGGCCTGGACGAGGGCTACGGGGTGCTGGTCGAGATGGACGCCGACGGCTCCCACCAGCCCGAGGAGCTGCCCCGGCTGCTCACCGCGCTGAAGGGCGCCGACCTGGTGCTCGGCTCCCGCTGGATCCCCGGCGGCCGGGTGGTGAACTGGCCCAAGTCCCGCGAGATGCTCTCCCGCGGCGGCAGCACGTACTCCCGGCTGATGCTGGACGTGCCGATCCGCGACGTCACCGGCGGCTACCGGGCCTTCCGCCGGGAGACCCTGGAGGGCATCGGCATGGCCGAGGTCGCCTCTGCCGGCTACTGCTTCCAGGTCGACCTGGCCTGGCGCGCGGTCAAGGCCGGCTTCCACGTCGTCGAGGTGCCGATCACCTTCGTGGAGCGGGAGCACGGCGACAGCAAGATGAGCCGCAACATCGTGGTCGAGGCGCTGTGGCGGATCACCGCCTGGGGCGTGGGCGCCAGGGCCGGCAGGATCACCGGCCGCGGCGTCTGAGGGGCGCCGCCACCGCGCAGGGCTCCGGCGGGCCCGGTGCCGGGCGGTACGGGGCGGGCCGGCCGTCAGCCCAGGATGTTGACGGCCCGCGCCACCACCAGTACCAGGGTGATCAGCGACACCGCGGACTGCACCAGCATCCACACCTTCGCGGTCCGCGTCATCGGCATCACGTCGGTCGGGCTGAAGGCCGTGGAATTGGTGAAGGACAGGTACAAGTAGTCCAGGAAGGCCGGCTCCCAGTGCTCGGGGGCCAGCTCGGGGGACTGCATCTGGACGAAGAGGAAGTCCGGGGCCGGGCGCTCGCCGTGCGCGCGGGCCGCCGGACCGCCGCGGTCCAGCTCCCAGTACCCCAGCCCGAAGATCACCATGTTGATCAGCCAGACGGTCCCGCCGGTCAGCAGCAGCCGGCCCGCCGAGCCGCCCTCGGTGCCGCGCACCAGGCCGTCCACCAGCCGGACCACCGAGTACGCGTTGGCGCCGCCGACGGTGAAGGTCAGCACCAGGCCCAGCCCCCGGTACAGCGGGGAGCGGCGCTCGATCCGGTACGGGCTGAGCGCGACCAGGCAGACCAGCAGCGCCACCTCGACGGCCGGCATCAAAGGCCGCGGCTGCACCGAGAGCCGGGCGGGCAGCGTCAGCTGCACCACCGCCACCAGCAGCACCGCCGCCGAGGACGCCCACCGGGTCTCCCCCCGGGTGGCCCGCCGCCAGGCCGGCTCGAACCGGTGCTCGGCCCCGGTGAGCCCGCCCCGGGCCGGGGTGAGCAGCAGGGCCTCGATCCTGGCCAGCCGCTCGGTGAGCTCACCGCGGACGGCGGGCGGACCGGGGTCGGGCGGAGTCGGCTCGTCCCGGCCGCCGGGGGTGTGGGTCACGCCGTCATCGTGGCCGCCGCCGGCCGTCCGCGTCCACCGCGGACCGGCCGTACGCCCCCGCGCTTTACCGTCTCTTGGCCGACTGCGGCACACTGGACCCATGACCTCGAGTTCACCGCCCCCGGCCCGTCAGCAGCAGGCCAACCGGCCCGCGCGGCGGCGTTCGCGCGCCCGTACCGCGGTGCCGCTGGCCCTCGCGGTCTGGGCGGCGCTGGAGATCTGGCTGCTGGTCGTGGTGGCGGACGCGGCCGGCGGATTCGTCGTGCTGCTGTGCCTGCTCGCCGGGCTCGTGCTGGGCGCGGCGGCGGTGAAGCGGGCCGGGCGCAGCGCGTGGCGGAACCTGACGGCGACCCTGCAGCAGCCGGGGACGCCGGGCGCGCCCCCGGCAGAAGGCGCCCCGGCGCTGCCCGCCGCCGGCAGCCGGGCCGGGCTGCACATGCTCGGCGGCGTGCTGCTGATCATCCCGGGGTTCGTCTCGGACGCGGTGGCGCTGCTGCTGCTCTTCCCGCCGACCCGCAAACTGACCGGCAGGGGTCTGGACCGGCTGCTGCTGCGCCGGGTCGCGTCGGCGGGCGACCCCGGCTCCATCGGCGACCTGTTCCAGCAGGCGCGGGAGGCCGACGAGCGGTCCCGGATCCACCGCCCCGACGGCAAGGTCATCCAGGGCGAGGTCGTCGACCCCGACGACAAGCGCTGAGCGGGCAGAAAAACGCCCGGCGCGGGAGCGTCTTTCGCGCTCCCGCGCCGGGCGGGAAGTGTCGGGGGGCCTTCCCCGGATCCGGTCCGGGGGAAGCCCCGCTGGTGTCGGGCACCGGGGCCTGGGGTCAGGCGCTCTTGCGGTTGTCCCGCGGATGCACCGCGATGTTCATCGCTCCGGAGCGCAGGACGGCCAGCCGCTCGGCCAGCACCTCCTCCAGCTCCTCCAGCGTCCGCCGTTCCATGAGCATGTCCCAGTGCGTGCGCGCCGGTTTGACCGCCTTTTCCTCCGGGCCCTCTCCGTCCACCAGGAGCGCGGTCTGGCCGCAGGCGCGGCATTCCCACTCCGGCGGAATCTCGGCCTCAACCGAGAACGGCATCTCAAAGCGATGGCCGTTCCGGCATGCGTACTCAACGGTCTGGCGCGGGGCCAGATCGATACCGCGGTCGGTCTCGTAGCTGGTGGCCCCGAGTCGCGTGCCGCGGAGAGCTCGCTCACTCATGAATCGTGCCTCCCGGGCTTGGTCGCCCACAGGACAGGTGTCGCTGTCGTCGTCATCCGGTCAACGTCCGGTCGGCGGTGAAGATTCCCGTTGCGGGATATGCGTCGCCCGTCGTGTCAGCCCTGTTTGTACCCGCCGGTGCCCGGTTTGTCACACCTGGGCGGAGAAGTCATCCGGTGTCGTCGCAATCTTTTCCTTGCAGTAACGGTCAAGCCGCAGGGCCAACCGCGTACACTACCCGTCCGCACCATCCGGGGCTAAATCGCCCCGCATCGAACGGGCGCCCGTGATCGCCCGGCGCGCCGATGCGACTCCTACCCCGGCCGCCGGGCGCGGAACCCGCCGGAGATCGAATTGCGCCCGGCGGGCGTCGGACCGGCTGGGCACGGCGGCGGGCACGGCGGCGGACACGGCGGTGGACACGGCGGTGGCGGCGACCGCGTGGACGGCGACGCGCCTCCGGCGGCACCGGCCGACACTGGAGACGGGACCCGAACCCCCTGGTGACCCGACCGGGGCCGTGGCAGTCTGTGGCCTGTACACGCGCTCCGTCCGCGGCCAATCGTCGGAAGGTGGACTGATCTCGATGTCGCAGTGGACTGCGTCGGTGGGTGCGGCGCACCTGGCCCGGCTGCTCCGACCGCTGCCGAGGACCGGCGGTGGTGGCAGGAAACTGCCCGCCTACCGAGGGCTGGCCGACGGCGTACGGCTGCTGGTGCTGGAGGGCCGCGTGCAGGTGGCGGCCCGGCTGCCCGCCGAGCGGGAACTGGCACTCGCCCTCGGCGTCAGCAGGACCACCGTCGCGGCGGCGTACGAGGCGCTGCGCACCGAGGGCTTCGCCCGGTCCCGGCGCGGCGCCGGCAGCTGGACCGCGATCCCCGAGGGGCATGTACTGCCCTCCCGCAGCCTGGAGCCGCTGCCGCCGGACGCGGCGGGCTCCTCGATCGACCTCGGCACCGCCTCGCTGCCGGCGCCGGAGCCGTGGCTGACCCGGGCGATGGAGGGCGCGCTCGCCGAGCTCCCCGCGTACGCGGCCACCCACGGCGACTTCCCGGCCGGGCTCCCGGTGCTGCGCGAGGCCATCGCCGACCGGTACACCGCCCGCGGGGTGCCCACGATGCCCGAGCAGATCATGGTGACCACCGGCGCGATGGGCGCGATCGGCGCGGTCACCCGGCGGCTGGTCGGCCTCGGGGAGCGGGTCGCGGTGGAGTCGCCCAGCTACGCCAACGTGCTGGAGCTGTTCCGGGAGACCGGGTCCCGGCTGGTGCCGGTGGCGCTGCGCGAGCACCTGGGCGGCTGGGAGATGGACACCTGGCGGCGGGTGCTGCGGGACGCCGCGCCGCCGATGGCGTACGTCATGCCGGACTTCCACAACCCGACCGGCACGCTGGTCGGCGACGACGAGCGGCGCGAGCTGGTGGAGGCGGCGCGGGCGGCCGGCACGGTGCTGGTGGTCGACGAGACGATGACCGAACTGGTGCTGGACGGCGCGGAGTCGGGGGTACGGCCGATGGCGGCCTTCGACCGCGGCGGCACGGTGATGACGGTCGGTTCCGCGAGCAAGGCGGTGTGGGCGGGGCTGCGGATCGGCTGGGTGCGCAGCACCCCCGACGTGGTCCGGCGGCTGGTCTCGGCCCGCGCCTATCTCGACCTGGGCTCGCCGGTGATCGACCAGCTGGTGGTGGCGTGGCTGCTGCGCGGCGGCGGCTGGGAGCAGGCGCTCGCGGCCCGCCGCCGCCGGGCCGCGCAGTGCCGGGACGACCTGGCGGCGGCGCTCCGGCTGCACGTGCCCGACTGGGACTTCACGGTGCCGCGCGGCGGCATGACCATGTGGGTGCGCACCGGTGACGTCTCCGGCTCCCGGCTGGCCGTGGCAGGCGAGCGGCTCGGCGTCCGGGTCCCCTCCGGCCCCCGCTTCGGCGTCGACGGCGCCTTCGAGTCCTTCGTCCGGATCCCGTTCACGGTCAGCGGCGCCCGCGCCACCGAGGCCGCGGCCCGCCTGGCCCGCGCCGCCGACCTCGTCCGCTCCGGCGGCGCCGCCGACACCGAGGGCGCCGGCCTCTTCGTGGCCTGACCCCGGCGCCGGCGCCGCCGCGGGCGGCCCGCGGCGCCGGCCCCGGTCCGCCCCGGTCGGCTCAGCCCGGTTCCAGGTCGGCGACGGTACGCACGACCGCGTCCTTGCCGAGGACGACCGGCTCGCGGCCCGGCGCCGCGGTCGGCTCGGGGACCGGGCCGGAAGCCGGCGGAGCGCCCGGCAGCAGCGCCAGTACGGCGTCGCGTTCGGCCGGAGAGGTCTCCTCGTCGTAGGGGTCGGGCGTCGCCGGGACCTGGAGGCGGAGCACCGGCCCCGTACCGAGCCGGGCGTAGCCGCGGCCCGGGGGCACGTCGGAGGCGGGCGTGGTGCGCTGCGCGGCGCCGAGCACCGCCGCGACGTGGTCGGGCGCCAGCGGGCCGAGCACCACCCGCGCCCGGGTCTGCGCGATGACCGCCGGCGCCAGCGTCTCCGTGGCGTCGAGCCGGTCGGCCACCGCGACCGCGACGTTCGCCGTCCGCCCGTGCCGCAGCGGCACGTCCAGCAGGGCCTGCGGATCGGGCCGGCCCTCCGCCATCGCCAGCTGGGTGAGCGCGGTCGGCCGGTCGACCAGGATCCACAGCGGCCGCCGTACGTCGTCGGGCACCGCGGTACCGGACTGCCGCGACCGGTTGACGGTGATCAGCCGCCGCTCGGTCTCGTGCGCGGCCCACTCCAGGGTCGCGGCGGCGCCGAGCAGCCCGTCCTCGACGGCCAGCACCCCGGGACGCCCGGCCAGGCACGCGTACTCGCCCGTACCGCTGCCGTCGATCACCACGACGTCCCCGTGTACCAACGCCTGGAGCGCGATCGACCGCAGCAGGCTGGTCGTCCCGGTGCCGGGCTGGCCCAGGGCCAGCAGGTGCGGCTCGGTGGAGCGCGCCCCCGTCCGCCACACCACCGGCGGCGCGTCCTGCGTGCGCCCGCCCGCGGTGACCGGCACGGTCCGCTGCACGGCGTCGGCGCCGGTGAACCCGAGCACCGTCTCACCCGGAGACGTGACGAACCGCTGCGCGACCACGTCGGTCGGCAGCGGCGGCAGCGCGGTGAGGGTGAGGTGGTTCTCCTCCTCGTTCCAGTCGAAGCGGTACTCCCGGCCCCGCCCGGCCTTCGCGTGCAGCAACTGCTCCACCCGGGCCCGGGAGTCCGCCTCGCCGTCGGTGAAGTACGCCGGATACCGCAGGCGCAGCCGCACCAGCCGGCCGTCCCGGAACTCGTGCGCGCCGAACGCCCTGTCCCAGCTGCCGTCGTGCGTGTAGAGCGGCGCGGGGTCCGCGGCGTCGGACAGGTACGGCACCAGCGCCTCGTACAGCGACTGGAGCCGCACCGCCTCCGCCTGGCTGGGCCCGGCGGGCGCCGCGCCGGCGCGGTCCCGGCCCAGCCACGCCGCGGACGCCGTCAGCGCGACCACGCCGAGGACCGGCCCGTACGGCATCATCGCCACGATGACGACGCCGGCCGCCGCCAGCAGCAGTGCGGGCGCGCGCTGCTCCTTCGGGGTCCGGCCCCACCAGCCGCCCGCCCAGGCGGCCTGCCGGCGCATGCCCTTGGCGATGGTGATGACCGGGTGGAGCACGTCGGTCGCGCCGTCGGCCGCGGTACGCGCCAGGTCGCGGCCGCGGACAAGCGCCGGCCGGCTGCTGAGGATGCTGGGAAGGGGACGCCTGGCCACGGGTGCTCCATCGGGTGCTTCGGGGGTGGGGACGGGCGGGGGCCCTGCTGTTCGCCGCGGGACGGGTCCGGGGCCGGGCGGGCCGGGGGAGGGGTGCGGGCCCGGTGCGGGCGGGCGGGGGGAGCACCGGAGGCCGCGGGTCCCGCCCCGCGGGCGGACGGCGCCGTGTCTCGGACCCGAGGGCCTGCCGTGGGGATCTCCGCGGCGCCGCGGTGCCCGGCGCGGAGGTCCGCGCCGGTGCCGCGCGGCCCGGTGCGCGGATCCGCCGCGTTCCCGCCGGTCGGCGACACACCGCGTCGCCTCCCTCCTCGGCCTCGGCCTCGTACCGCACCGCACCGGACCCCGCTCCGCCACCCGCACAGCCCGACGACAGGTCCCTAGATCCTGAGCCCGCCGATCAGGCTGGCCAGGCTCTGGCCGCTCGCCTTGATGCTCGGGGCGATCGCGGAGCCCGCGAGGTAGAAGCCGAAAAGGGTGCACACCAGCCCGTGCGACACCTTCAGGCCGTCCTTGCGGAAGAACAGGAAGCAGATGACGCCGAGAAGAACGACGCCGGAGATGGAAAGAATCATGGGGCTCTTCTCCTGGGTGATGGGGACGGTCACCTTCAGTTCTCCCAGGCTCACAAAAGGTAGCGGATCGCGCTCACTGGCAAACGGGTGATCCGTGGCCGGCTCCATCCCGCGGGCGCGGCGGCGGGCCCCGCCCGACAGGCGTCGGCGCGGCTCCCGCCCGCCCCCCGGCAGCGGCCGCGGCCGTTTCCGGCCGCCCCCCCGGGCCGCGGGACAACCCCTCCGAAAGGGTGAGCAGATACCCCCGGACAGCCCTGGGCGGGCCCCCTTCGCCCGCCCGGCCCGCCTCGGGCAGGATGGGCGGTGTGCAGCTCACCCCGATCAGCTGGCCCCGCCTGGCGCAGGCACTGGCGGACCGCGTCGCGACCGCCCCGCCGCCCGGACCCTGGTGGCGGGTCGCGGTGGACGGCGCCCCGGCGGCCGGCACCGCGGAGCTGGCCGACGCCCTCGCCGCCGCGCTGCCCGCCCTCGGCCACCCCGCGCTCCGGGTCCGCGCCGAGAGCTTCCTCCGGCCCGCCTCGCTGCGGCTGGAGTACGGCCACCGGGACGCCGACGCGTACTACCGGCTCTGGCTGGACACCGGCGCGCTGCGCCGCGAGGTGCTCGAACCGCTGGGCCCCGGCGGCACCGGACGCGCCCTGCCGTCACTGCGCGACCCCGCCACGGACCGCGCCACCCGCGCCGAGTACGTCGACCTGCCCCCCGGCGGCGTCCTGGTGCTGGACGGCCCGCTCCTGCTCGGCCAGGGGCTGCCGCTCGACCTGACCGTGCACCTGCGGCTCTCCTGGGCCGCGCTGGAGCGCCGCACCCCCGCGGAGCAGCACTGGACACTGCCCGCCTACGACCGGTACGCCCGCGAGGCGCTGCCCGAAGAGACCGCCGATGCCCTGGTACGCGCCGACGACCCCCGGCACCCCGCCTGGACCGGCTGAACCCGCGGCCGCCCGCCGCCGGACCCGTACCGCTGCGGCCCCGCCTTGCCGTGGGGCCGCGCCCCCCGCTAGCGTCCACGAGCACCATGACTGTCGCCGTCGCGCCGCTGACCACCGAGCACATACCCGAGGCCGCACAGCGGTACGACCGCTGGTTCGCCCGCGCCCGCCGCCCGCTGTCCCAGCGGTCGTGGCTGGCCGACGGGCCGGTCCGCGGCGAGGAGCTGCTGGGCAAGCTCCACACCGCCGCCGGGTTCGAGGGCTGCCGCGCCGTGGACGGCGACGGCAACCTGATCGGCCACCTCGCCGCGATCCCGGTCGACCTCAGCGCCGACGACCCGGCCGCGCTGCACACCCACCCGCGCTCCGCGCTCGTCCCGCACGGCGGCCACGCGCTGCCGTCCGGCCGGGAGAGCGAGGTGCTGCGCGCGCTCTATGTCACAGTCGCCGCCCGGCTCGTCGCCGACCGCCGCCTGGTGCACTACGCGTGGGTGCCGGCCGGCGAGACCGCCACCGCGCCCTGGTCCGACCTCGGCTTCGGCCGCGAAACGGTGCACGGCCTGATGGCCGTCAAACCGCGCGGCCGGCAGCCCCGCGGCGTCGACGGACTCGGCATCCGCCGGGCCGGCCCCGGCGATCTGCCGCAGATCGGCCGGATGGCCGCCGAGTCCTCCCGCCGGCAGCGCGAGGCCGCGATCTTCCAGCCGCAGCCCGAGGCCGGCCTCGCCGCCCTGCGGCTGCGGTACGCCGACACGCTCGCCGACCCCCGCTGCGGCGCCTGGATCGCCTCCCGCCGGGGCGAGGAGATCGGCATGGTGCTGCTGCACCCGGCCGTCGCCGACCCGGTGGTACCCGAGTCCTGCGTGGAGCTGGCCGAGGCGTACGTGGCGCCCGCCGCCCGCGGCGAGGGCATCAGCCGGGTACTGCTGGCCACCGCGCTGGCCTGGGCGTACGACAACGGCCACCGCTACATGGCGGCACGCTGGCCCTCCGCGTCCCCGTCGGCCGCCGGCCACTGGCCCGCCTTCGGGTTCCGGGCGGTGGCGTACCGCCTCAGCCGGACCCTGGACCCGCGGATCGGCGGCGCGCCGGGGACGTTCTGAGCACCGCCCGGCGGCAGGCGGGGCCCCCGCCGGAAAGGCACCCTCGATCCTGACGAATCCGTCCCGCAGGAAGTCCCGCTCCATCGCGTCCTCGTCCATCCCGGATCATCGCGTGCGGCGCCGGGCGGGGGCCGGCGGGTTCGACGCCCCGCGGCACGCTCCCGGGCGGGCCGGCGACCACCGCGGCGCCGGGCGGCCCGCCGGGTCCGGCTCAGGCCGGCAGCGTCCCCTGGACCTGCCGCAGGAAGGCCGCGTTGTCCGGGGTCTGCCGGATACGCTCCAGCAGCACCCCGAGGCCGGACTGCGCGTCGCGCCCGTGCAGGGCCCGCCGCAGACCGCGTACCACCGACAACTCGGCGGCCGGGAGCAGCAGTTCCTCGCGGCGTGTGCCGGAGGTCAGCAGGTCGACGGCGGGGAACACCCGCCGCTCGGCGAGCGACCGGTCCAGGTGCAGCTCCATGTTCCCGGTGCCCTTGAGCTCCTCGTAGAAGAAGGTGTCGGCCCGCGAACCGGTGTCCACCAGGGCGGTGGCCAGGATGGTGAGCGAGCCGCCCTCCTCGGTGCGCCGGGCCGCGCCGAACAGCCGCTTAGGGCCGAGCAGCGCCGCCGCGTCCACACCGCCGGACAGCGTACGGCCCCCGCCGGCCGCGGCCGTGTTGTACGCCCGGCACAGCCGGGTCAGCGAGTCCAGCAGGATCACCACGTCCTGCCCCAGCTCCACCAGCCGCTTGGCCCGCTCCACGGCCAGTTCGGCGACCGCGATGTGCTGCTTGGCCGGCTGGTCGAAGGTCGAGGAGATCACCTCGCCGCGCACGCTGCGCCGCATGTCGGTGACCTCCTCGGGCCGCTCGTCCAGCAGCACCACCATCAGGTGGCACTCGGGGTGGTTGGCGGCGACGGCCGCCGCGACGCTCTGCAGGAGCATCGTCTTGCCGGCCTTGGGCGGCGCCACGATCAGCCCGCGCTGGCCCTTGCCGACCGGCGCCATCAGGTCGATGATCCGGCCGGCGGCGGCACTTGAGCCCTTGAGCAGCGCGCTCTCCAGCCGCAGCGGCTGCCGCGGGTGCAGCGGGGTCAGGTCCGCGAAGTGCGGCCGCCACCCGCCCGGCGGCAGCCCGTTGACGAGCAGGACCTCACCGAGGGCGCCGGGCCGGTCGGCCACCCCTTCCACCAGGTCCCCCTTACGCAGGCCCGCCTTGCGGATCTGCGTCGCGGACACCTGGACGTCATCGGGTGCGGCGGACCACCCGGAGCCACGCAGCCGGCCGGACTGGCCGCCGCTCACCTCCAGTACGCCGGACACCCGGGTAGGCGCCGGATCCCGCTGCACCCGCGGGCGTTCGAGAATGTCGGTCATGAATCGTCGTCCTTTCGAGGACGGAGGCCTCCGGCCGGCCGGCGAACGCCGGGCAGGGCCGGGAGGAACAGGGGCGGAACACGGAGAACAGCACACGCGAGGAAGATGCGGCGCGAGCGGACACAACACGCTCCACGTACCGCGAGAAGTCACCGGAACACCGGTGCGCACGGGAGGGTTCGAGCAAGGGGATCGAAACAGACCCCCGGGGAAAACAGGGACCGGCGCCACTGATGGGCGCGGACCGTACGTCCCTAACGTAATCCTAGCACGCCGACGACCGGGGCCGTCTCACTCCACCTCGATGCCATGCCCCCGCACCGGGTTGAGCTGTCCCTCCTGGCCCTGATATCCCGTGCCACCGGCCACGGAGGCCCAGTTCCCGTCGGACCGCCGGCGGAACGAGCCGAGCAGCAGCGCGGTCTCGCCGGGCCGCCCGTCGGACACCTCCAGCCGGTCCGCCTCGGCGCCCGCCGGGTCGGTCAGCCGGATCCGGGCGTCGGTGAAGCCGGACAGGTCTGCGTCCGGATCCGCCTCCGGGTCGATCGCGGCGACCAGCACCACCCGGTCCGCCCGAGCCGGCAGGCGGTCGAAGCTCACCCAGACCGCAGCCTTGTCCTCGCCGAGCGCGGGCATCATCCGTACCGTCCCGTCGGGCGTGGCCGGGTTGTCGTAGAAGACGAAGTGGTCGTCACCAAGCGCCCGGCCACCCGTGCACACCAGCGCACACCAGCGCACACACGTCGAGCCGTACCGCGCCGCCCCACCACATACCCGGCACGCTCGCGTCGGCGTCGTCCGCCCCGCCGTGGTCATCGGTGTCCCCGGCGCCGGCGCCCGGCCCTCGTCTGTCGCGGCCGCGTCCCCCGCGGCCGTACCCGGCCGCTCGCGCAACCCGTACCGGTGCAGCAGGTCCACCAGTTCCGTGCCGGACACCAGCGTCATCGGCTTGCCGCTGACGAAGACGTAGGAGCTGCGGCCGAAGCCCGAGGTGGTGACCTGCACGCCCTTGTCGGCGCCGATGCTCCGCACGGTGCCGTACAGGTCGCGCACCGCCGTCGGCGGCACCGTCCTGCGGTAACGCTTGACCTGTACCGCGATCTTCCCGCCGTGGATCGGGTCCGGGTCGAGCGCGTCCACGTCCACCCTGCCGTCGCCGGACCGCACGGTGGTGACCGCCTGCATGCCCATCGCCCGGGACAGCTCGGCGACCAGCTCCTCGAACTCCAGCGGATCCACGGCCAGCAGGTCCGGTTCGTCGCCGTCCTGCCCGCCGCCGTGCGAGACCACGGTCCGTGTTGAGCAGCAGCCGCCGCTCCGGCGGTTCGAAGGAGGCGGACACCTGGCGGGGCAGACCCTCGGGCCAGACCTGCGACGCGTACAGCGCGGCCGTCACCGCCCCCGTACCCGGCGCCAGCCGCCGGTGGTCAGCCGGGCGGTGTGCGGCGGGCCGTGGACGCCGGCTGGGCGGACAGGTCCCGGCGGACCGCCGCTGCCGCGATGTTGCGGGCCATGCCGCCGAAGACCACCGCGTGGAAGGGGGAGACGCCCCACCAGTAGGCGTGGC
Organism: Streptomyces sp. ITFR-21; assembly: GCF_031844685.1. Classification (NCBI taxonomy): domain Bacteria; kingdom Bacillati; phylum Actinomycetota; class Actinomycetes; order Kitasatosporales; family Streptomycetaceae; genus Actinacidiphila; species Actinacidiphila sp. ITFR-21. The sequence continues at coordinate 646,359 of NZ_CP134605.1, read as the reverse complement.
CGAGCAGCCCGCGCGGGTGGAACAGGGCGCGCTGGCGGTAGTAAGCGCGGCCCGGGACGTCGCCCGGTTCGACCGCCATCTCCAGCCAGGCCAGGCCCGGCAGCCGCATCTCCGCACGCAGCCGCAGCAGCCGGCCGGGCCGGATCTCCTCCACCCGCCAGAAGTCCAGCGAGTCGCCGACCCGCAGATGCCGGGCGTCCCGGCGGCCCCGGCGCAGGCCGACCCCGCCGACCAGCCGGTCCAGCCGGCCGCGTACCGCCCAGGCCAGCGGGAAGGAGTACCAGCCGTGCTCGCCGCCGACGCCCTCCACCACCTGCCACAGCGCCTGCGGGCGGACCCGGACGTGCAGCTCCCGTACATCGCAGTACAGGCTCCCGCCGGCCCAGTCCGGGTCGGTCGGCAGCGGGTCGCTCGGCACGCCGGGCACCGACGCCGACGACCAGCGGGTGGCGACCTGGGCGTCCCTGACCCGGTGCAGCGCCAGCGTGAGGGCCCGGTCGAGACCGACGGGAGCGCCCGGCGGGTCGGGCACGTAGCGGGCGATGTCGTGCTCGGCGCACACCACCTCGTGCCGCAGCGACTCGGCCAGCGGGCGGGCGATGGACGCCGGGACGGGGGTGACCAGGCCCACCCAGTGGCTGGACAGCGCGGGGGTGAGGATCGGGACCGGCACGATCAGCCGCCGGTTGAGGCCGGCGACCGCCGCGTAACGCCGCATCATGTCGCGGTACGTCACCACGTCAGGACCGCCGATGTCGAAGGTGCGGCTGACCTCGGCGGGCAGCCGCGCGCTGCCGACCAGGTAGCGCAGCACGTCCCGTACGGCGACCGGCTGGACCCGGGTGCGGACCCAGCCCGGGGTGACCATGACCGGCAGCCGCTCGGTGAGGTAGCGCAGCATCTCGAACGACGCCGAGCCGGAGCCGATGATGACCGCGGCCCGCAGGACCGCGGTCGGCACCCCGGAGTCCAGCAGTACCCGGCCCACCTCGGTACGGGACCGCAGGTGCGGCGAGAGCCGTTCGGCGGGGACCGCGGCGGGGGTCAGACCGCCGAGGTAGACGATCCGCCGGACGCCCGCCGCCCGCGCCTGCGCGGCGAAGACCCGGGCCGCCTCGCGGTCGGTCCGCTCGAAGTTGCTGCCACCGCCCAGCCCGTGCACCAGGTAGTACGCCACGTCGACGCCCCGCATCGCCCGCGCCGTCGAGTCGGCGTCCAGCGCGTCGGCGCGGACCGTCTCTACCTCGGCCGCCCACGGGTGGTCGCGGAGCTTGCCCGGCGAACGGGCGGCGCACCGCACCCGGTGGCCGGCCGCGAGCAGTTCGGGGACGAGCCGGCCGCCGATGTAACCGGTGGCCCCGGTCACCAGGCACAGCGGTCCGCCGCCCGGCGCCGCGGCTCGCGGCGCGGTGCTCATCGCGGCCTGGCCGTCGAGCGCCGGCGCAGCAGCAGCACCGACACCGCCGCCGCCAGGGCCAGCGCGCCGCCCACGTACCAGGCGGTCGGGGACTCCGCGGCGGAGTCGGTGTGCGCCGAGGAGGGCACCGAGGGCGTGGCCGCCGCGGGCGCGCCGCCGCGCGGCGCGGCCGGGGCGTGCGCCGGGGAGCCCTGGAGCGCCGCCGGGCGGGCGGCGTTGAGGGTGCCGACGGAGGCGGTGCGGCCGGCCGCCGCGAAACCCCAGTCGAGCAGCTCGCCCGCCTCGCGGTAGACCGCCTGCGGCACACCGGACTGCGGGTTCATCACGGTGGTGATCAGCGTACGGTCGCCGTGCCGGGCCGCCGCGACCAGTGTGTTGCCGGCGTTCGTGGTGTAACCGTTCTTCACCCCGATGACCCCCGGGTACGCCCCCACCCCGTCGGCTCCGGTCAGCAGCCGGTTGGTGTTGCGGATGCCGAAGGACCGCACATACGTGCCATGCGCGTCGTAGCCGCCGGGGAACTGCGCCTCGGCCGTCGAGGCGTAGTCGGCGAAGTCGGCGTCGGCCAGCCCGGCTCGGGCGAAGACCGCCAGGTCGTACGCCGAGGACACCTGGCCCGGCCGGTCATAGCCGTCGGGGGAGACCACGTGCGTGTCGTCGGCGCCCAGCATCCTCGCCCTGGCCTGCATCTGCGCCACCGTCTTCGGCACCGAGCCGTTCATGTTCGCCAGGACGTGCACGGCGTCGTTGCCGGAGCTGAGGAACACCCCGCGCCACAGGTCGGCGACCGTGTACGTCTGTCCGGGCTGGACACCGACCAGGCTGCTGCCCTCGCCGACGCCGGCCAGGTCGGCGTCGGTGACCCGGTGGGTGGCCTCCCGCGGGAAGCGGGGCAGCACGGTGACCGCGAACAGCGTCTTCAGGGTGGAGGCCGGCGGCAGCCGCCGGTGGGCGTCCTTGGCCGCGAGCACCTGTCCGGTACGGGCGTCGGAAACCGTCCAGGACAGCGCCGACAGCCCGGCCGGCAGCGCGGGCACCCCGGCCCGCGGCCGTACCTGCACGCCGGGCCGGGCCAGCAGCGGACCGCCGACCGCCGACGCGGCCGACGCCGGGCCGCGGCCGTCACCGGAGACGGCCGCGGCGGGCAGCGCGGACACGGCGGACAGCGCCGTCAGACAGCAGGCCGCGACGACCGCGCCGCCCGAGCGCACGACGCGGGTGACGCGGGTACGTACACGGGCCGGGCGGGGCGGAGGACGGAAAGCAGTCATGCCGCTCACGTTAGGAACGTCCCCGCACACCCGGCACGGCGGCGGGGCCCATCCGGATGAGGGCCGCCCGCCTCCGGGTGACGGCGGAACCCCCGGGACCCGACGGCCCGTCATCACGCCCGCCCGGCCGCGGCGGGCCGCCGCCCCGCCCGCCGGCGAGCCGTCACTCCTCGATGTGCAGCAGGAAGTCCGCGTAGCGGTGTACACCGGGCCGGCCGGCCGTCTCGGTCAGCGCCCGGCGCAGGGCGCGCAGATGACCGGGGTGCATCTGCAGCGGCGGCTCGTCGGGCTGGTGGGTGGTGCCCCGCGGGTAGTCGTCGCCGGGCGTTCCGGTCATCTCTATGTGGCAGCCCAGCAGCTGGGTGACCGGGTGGCGCTCGCAGAAGGTCAGCAGCCGGTCCACGGTCGCGGTGTACGCCGCCAGGTCGCGGACGTGCAGCCGCCCCGGGTAGAGGGTGTCCCCGGTGAACAGCAGCCCGGTGCGCCGGTCGTGGAAGACCGCGGCGGCCGGCTCGTGCCCGGGGCCGGGGATGACGTCCAGCACCCGGCCGCCGAGGTCCACCGAGGCGGTGCCCTCCGGCCAGCGACGCAGCCCGAAGAACGCGGTCACCGCGTCCAACCCGGGGCCGACCGTCACCGTGTGCGGCCGGTCCGCGAACTGCGGGTCGCCCGCGATGTGGTCCCGGTGGCCGTGGGTGTGCGCGACCACCAGCCCGTACGCCGGGTGCGGATGCCACTCCAGCCACTGTGCCACCGCCTCGTCGACCACTCGCCGCAGCGGGAAGTACGCCGGGTCCGCGGTGGCCCCGGTGTCCAGCAGCAGCGCCCGTTCCTCGCCCAGCAGCAGGAACATGAACGGCGCCTCGAAGTGCACCGACATGCTCTGCCTCAGGATCAGCGTGCTCTCGTCATAGGCGTGCACCTGGATCTCCGGCGCCGGATCGTGCTTGGCCGACGGCCATCCCGCGTGCCAGCGCACGTCGAACCCGCCGCGCAGTCGTTGAGTCATCAGGCGACCCTACCCAGCACCTCCGCCGCGCATCCCGGCCAGCAGCCGGTACGAATCGAGCAGCTCAGCGCGGTCGTAGGTGCTCGTCGTCACCAGGAACTCGTCGGCCGCGCTCCGGGTGAGCAGCGACTCCAGCGCCTTGGCCACGTCCTCCGGCGTGCCGTGCAGCTGCCCCGTCATCGCCGCGTCGAAGCGCTCCCGCTCCGGCCCGGTCATGGCACGCGCGGCGATCGATTCCGCCGGCGCCAGCGGCGGGAACACCCCGTGGGTGCGGGAGTAGGCGGTCGACCACGCCTCGGACACCAGCAGCCGGCGGGCCCGTTCGCCGTCCGCGGCGACCGCGACCGTACCGGACAGCACCACGTAGGGCTCGGCGGCCCAGGAGGACGGGCGGAAGGCGCCGCGGTAGCGGTCCACCGCCCGCAGCAGCGCGTCCTCGCCGTGCACACCGCCGATCACCAGCGGCAGCCCGTGCGCCGCGGCCAGTTCGGCGCCCCGCCCGACGGCCAGCAGGAAGGGCGCCGGCCGCAGCCCCTCGGCGGGCAGCGCGCGCACCTGCGGATACGTCCGCTGGGTGCCGTCGAACCAGCCCAGCAGCTCGGTCAGCTGCCCGTCGAACTCGCGGCCCGCCTCCCTGCCGCGGCCCAGCGCCTTGCGGACGCCGTCGGTGAAGCCGACCGAGCGGCCCAGGCCCATGTCGATCCGGCCCGGGAAAAGCGCCTCCAGCACCCCGAACTGCTCGGCGACCACCAGCGGCCGGTGGTTCGGCAGCATCACCCCGCCGGTGCCGACCCGGATCCGGCTGGTCGCCGCGGCCACCGCGGCGGCCAGCACGGTGGGGGCCGACCCCGCGACCCCGGGCACGCCGTGGTGCTCGGAGACCCAGAACCGGTGGTACCCCAGCGCCTCCGCCTCCCGGGCGAAGTCCACCGTGTCGCGCAGCGCCCGCGGAGCGTCCTCGCCCTCGCGGACACGGGACCGGTCGAGGACGGAGAACGGTGTGTCGCCCAGTACGGAACTCACCCCACCTTCAACGCCGGGGGGCCCGGGAGATTCCCTTTTTTGCCGTCCACCTCCTTTTGTCGCCGGTTCGCCTCCGGGCCCACCTCCTTTTGCCGCCGCTTCGCCTCCGGGCCCACCTCCTTTTGCCGCCGGTTCGCCTCCGGGCGCTTGGGTCCGGTGTCGACGGGGCGCCCATAGGTGGGTGCCGTCCAGCGCTACGGCACCGCCCATCCCCCTTTTTTGCCGCCGGTTCGCCTCCGGGCGCTTGGGTCCGGTGTCGACGGTCGACCGTGCTCACTCGCTCGTACCTCGCTCACTGCGCGCGCTCTCCCTTTCGACACCGGCGCGCCCTTCGGCTCACCGGCTACCCGGCCGAACGTCGGGCGTCAGGTGGACGTGGGGGCGGACCCTACGGCGTGAGGTGGGCCCGGCGGCCGACCGTACGGCGCCACGCAGGGCAACCCAGCCCCCGAGCCTGGGCCCCCTTAGGTGCCCTGACGCCCGACGGCACCCGCCAAAGGGGCACCCTCACGCTGCCGGGCACCCACCCACGGCACCGATACCGCCTGGGGTTCGCCGGTAGCCGGCGAGCCGAAGGGCGCGCCGGCGAAAGACAAAAAAGGGCACCCCGTTCCCGCACGTCATCGCCCCGGGGCGGGCTGTAGGGTTGCGGGCGCTCTTGTGGCGGGGTCGGCGGGGGCCTATCTTTGGCGCGGCCGGCCACCGGAGAGGACTGCTGCCATGCCCTTACGCGGACGCCATCGTCGTTACCGCCCGAACCGGGTGTCCCAAGCCTCGCTGACGGTCACGGCGGGCGGTGCGGGACTCGCCCTGCCACTGATCGGACTCAGCACCGCGCACGCCGCCGCCGGCAACGTCTGGGACAAGGTGGCCAGTTGTGAGTCCTCCGGAGACTGGAACATCAACACCGGCAACGGCTTCTACGGCGGCCTGCAGTTCAACGCCGGTACCTGGAAGTCCTTCGGCGGCACGGTCTACGCGCCGCGCGCGGACCTTGCGTCGAAGAACCAGCAGATCGCGATCGCCGAGAAGGTGCTGCGCAGCCAGGGCCCCGGCGCCTGGCCGGTCTGCTCGGTGGAGGCCGGGCTCACCCGCCAGGCGGCCTCCGCCTCGCACATCGTGCGGGTACCGGTGTCCAAGCCGAAGCCCAAGGCCGGGCCGGTGGCTCCCCAGCACCTCGCCGAGGCCGTGCCGGTCAAGGCCGCCGGCAAGCCGGCGCCCGCCCGTCCCGCCGCCGGACACGAGCGCTACACGGTCGGGGCCGGCGACACGCTGTCCGGCATCGCCGCGGACGAGCAGGTGCGCGGCGGCTGGCCGGAGCTGTACGCGGCCAACCGCACCGTCGTCGGCGACGACCCCGACCTGATCTTCCCCGGCCAGCACCTCGCGCTGACCGCGCCGGTCAAGGCGGTTCCCAAGGCCGCGCCGAAGGCGGCCCCCAAGCCCGCCGCCAAGCCGGCCGGCGGCACCCGCACGCTGGAGCGGCAGGCCAAACCGGTCGCCGCGCCCAAGCACGGCGGCTACCGGCTGCCGGTCGAGCACGCCCCGATCGGCACGCACTACCACACCGGGGGCAGCAGCTGGGCCAGCGGCTACCACACCGGCGTCGACTTCCTGGTCTCCACCGGCACCGCGGTGCACTCGATCGCGGCCGGCACGGTCGTCACCGCGGGCTGGGGCGGTTCGTACGGCTACCAGATCGTCATCCGGCACGCCGACGGCGACTACAGCCAGTACGGGCACCTGTCGCAGATCTCGGTGAAGGCCGGCCAGCGTGTCACCGAGGGCCAGCGGATCGGCCGCTCCGGCGCGACCGGCAACGCCACCGGACCCCATCTGCACTTCGAGATACGCACCGGGCCCGAATACGGCGACGACATCGACCCGCTGCACTACCTGCGGGCCCACGGCGTGTCGGTCTAGGGCCTGTCCGTCGCACGGCGCCGCCCGCCCGGAGGGCGGGCGGCGCCGTGCGGTGCTCCCCGCCGCTTCGTCCGGGGGAGGGGCTCCCCGGGTCGCGAGGCGGTGGGCTGGCGTCCTCGTCGTGGGCCGCCGCGGCGCCTCCGGCACCGTAGCGGGGGCGCTGCGGACTCTAGGAGCCGCCGTCCGCCGGGCCGGCGGGCTCGCCGCCGGGGCCGCCGCCCGCGTCCAGGTAGGCGGTCAGCGGCGGCAGGGTGACGGCGAGCCAACCCGCGGCCAGCAGCCAGCCGCCGAGCACGTCGCTCGGCCAGTGCACGCCCAGGTACACCCGCGAGCACCCCACGGCCACCGCGACGGCCGCGCACACCGCCGCGGCGACGCCGCCCGGCCCGCGCGGCAGGACCCGGCGCAGTCCCCACGCGAGCAGCCCGGCGGCCATCGCGGCGGAAGCCGTGTGGCCGGACGGGAAGGAGTACCCCGAGGTCTGCGCCGCCCAGTCCGCGACGGGCGGCCGGGCCCGGTGCGCGGCGGCCATCAGCGAAGTGCGCAGCCCCTGGCCGACGACCAGGACGAGCACCGCCAGTACCGTCGACCGGGTCCGGCGCCGCACCGTGCTCCGGCCGCCGGCCAGCCATCCGCCGAGCGCCGCCGCCAGGGGCGGGTACGGGCCGGTGCCGGCACCGGTGACGATCCTGGCCGCGGTCACCGCCGCGGGCGGCCGGTGCGCGACGGCCCAGCGGTGCGGACCGCTGTCGAAGGCGTAGGGGACGCCATGCCGTGCCAGCACCAGCCAGGCCAGCGCCCCGAGGGCGGCGGCGAGGCCGGCCGGGAGCAGCGGCCTGGGCCACCGGACCCCGGCCGCCGCCGTACGGGGCACCCCGCGCCTACGGACGCCGGGTCGGCACGTTCTCGTGCACCCGCTTGGGATCGGTGACCGCGACCGGCTCCAGGACCTTCTCGATCCGGGCCAGCAGATCCGCCTCCAGACGCACCCCGGCCGCCTTGGCGTTCTCCGCGACCTGCTCCGGGCGGGAGGCGCCGACGATCGCCGCGGACACGTTCGGGTTCTGCAGCACCCATGCCACGGCCAGCTGCGCCAGGGTCAGACCAGCCTCGGCGGCCAGCGGCTGCAGCTGCTGCACCTGCTCCAGCACCTCGTCGCGCATCCAGCGGCTGATCATGTCGGCGCCGCCCTTGTCGTCGGTGGCCCGCGAGCCCGCCGGCGGCTGCCGGCCGGGACGGTACTTGCCGGTCAGCACGCCCTGCGCGATCGGGGAGAAGACGACCTGTCCCAGCCCCAGTTCCTCGCAGGCGGGGATGACCTCGCCCTCGATGACCCGCCAAAGAGCCGAGTACTGCGGCTGGTTGGAGACCAGCGGGATGTGCAGCTCGCGGGCCAGGGCGTGGGCTCGCCGGATCTGGTCCGCGGTCCACTCCGAGACGCCGATGTAGAGCGCCTTTCCGCTGTGCACGATGTCGGCGAACGCCTCCATCGTCTCCTCCAGCGGTGTGAAGCGGTCGTAGCGGTGCGCCTGGTAGAGGTCGACGTAGTCGGTCTGGAGCCGCCGCAGCGAGCCGTTGACGGACTCCGTGATGTGCTTGCGCGAAAGGCCCCGGTCGTTGCGACCGGGGCCGGTGGGCCAGTAGACCTTGGTGAAGATCTCCAGCCCTTCGCGGCGCTCACCCTTCAATGCTTTGCCGAGAACCGACTCGGCGCGGGTCTGGGCGTAGACGTCGGCGGTGTCGAAGGTGGTGATGCCCGCTTCCAGCGCCGCGGCCACACAGGCGGTGGCCGCGTCCTCCTCCACCTGGGAGCCGTGGGTGAGCCAGTTTCCGTAGGCGATCTCGCTGATGACCAGGCCGCTGCGGCCGAGGTGACGGTAGTCCATGGTGATCGACTCTAGATCGTCACCCCGGCGCGCGGCGAACGGTGGTCAGGAGGCGGTCAGGAGGCGTACGCCTCCAGTTCGGACAGCTGGCCGGCGGGCCATCCGGTGTTCCCGGTGAAGGTGAGCCGGAGGTACCGGGCGGAGGCCGGGGTCAGCGTGACGGTGACGCTGTCACCGCTGCTCGGGTCGAAGGTGTAACCGGCCGACGCCTTCAGTGTGCTGTAGGTGCTGTTGTCGGTCGAGCCGAGGACGCTGAGCGTCTCGGTGCGGGTGCCCCAGCCGGCGGGCAGCTTCAGCACCAGCCGGCCGACGGTCTTGGCGGAGCCGAGGTCGACGGTCAGCGACTGTGGGAAGGCGTTGTTGGTGCTCTCCCAGTACGTGGCGGCGTTGCCGTCCACGGCGTTCGACGCGGTGTAGACGTCGGAGTGGCCGGTGTCGCTCGCCGGGTGGCCCTGTGCCAGGTTCGGGTTGCCGGGGGGCGGGGTGGTGGGGGGAGGAGTGGTGGGGGGAGGAGTGGTGGAGCCGCCGGTGGCCGCGTAGACCTCGAACTCGGAGAGCTGGGCTGCGGTCCAGCCGGTGTTGGCGGTGATGTTGAGGCGTACGTAGCGGGCGTTGGCGGTGGTGAAGGTCAGTGTGGCGGTGTTGCCGGAGGCGGGGTTGAAGGTGACGCCGCCGGAGGCTTTGAGGGTGGCCCAGGTGTTGTTGTCGGTGGAGCCGAGGACGCCGAGTGTTTCGGTGCGGGTGGCCCAGTCGGTGGACGGCGGGAGTTTGAGGGTGACCTTGCCGATGGGCTGGGTGGACCCGAGGTCGACGGTCAGTGTCTGCGGGAAGGCGTTGCCGTCGGACTCCCAGTAGGTGGCGGCGTTGCCGTCCACCGCGTTGCCCGCGGCGTAGTTCTGCACCGACGACGACGCCGAAGCCGGACGACCCTGTGCCAGGTTGCCACTGGCCGGCGTGGTCGGAGGCGTCGTCGGGGGGGTGGTCGGGGGAGTGGTCGGGGGAGTGGTGGGAGGCGTGGTGGTGCCGCCACCGGTCGTGCCGCCGCTGCCGCCGGTGGGCACGCCGCCGTTGGTCCAGATCGGCGTCGGCCAGGTGCCGGTGCAGGTCTGGCCCACGTTCCAGCCGGAGTTGCCGCCGCCGTCGGTGATCTGCAGGGAGGTGCCGACGCAGTTGTGGATCGGGGTGGCCGCCTGGCCGATGTTCTTGGCCTTGACGTTGATGAAGGTCATGTTCGCCGCGGCCTGCGCCTGGATGGCGTAGGTGCCCGCGCCGTCGATGTTGACGTTCTTCATCGTGACGCCGGTGACACCGGTCTCGATCGACTGGATCGCCTCGTAGGAGCTGTCGAGGATGTCCGTGTCGCTGATCTGGATGTTGGCGTTGACCTGGCCCTGGAGCCCGTCGAACCAGATGGCGCCGACGCCGAACTGCCAGTTGAAGTCACTGTTGCCGGCCCGGATCAGGGTGTTGCGGGCGGCGGTGATGGTGCCCGCGACCGCGGTGCCCTGGCCGGCGCTGACGCCGGGGTAGCGGTTGGCGATGTGCAGGCCGCCGCCGTTGGTGATGGTGTCGGCCATCACGTTGTCGGAGATGTTGAAGTCCTTGCCACCGTACGTGACGATGTTGTTCGCCAGGATCGGCAGCACGACGGTGTTGTGGTCGAAGCTGTCGTTCACGTTCGGCTGGTTCTCCGGCCACGAGGCCAGACCGTCGTCTCCGACGTTGCGGACGAACGTGTTGGTCACCGTCGAGTTGGTCACGCCGATGTGGAAGTTCACACCGTCGGCCGTGGTGTCCAGGATGCGGCTGTTCTTGATGGTGAAGTGGTCCATCGGACCGTCCATCCAGGCGCCGACCTTGACGTGCTGGATCCACAGGTCGTCCACGGTCGAGTTCGACAGCGCGCCGCCGATACCGTTGACCTGGTCGTTGTCGTTGCGCTCGGTGATGTCACCGATGATCGCGAAGTCCTTGAGCTGGACGTTCTGGCTGGGGCCGCCCTGGCCGACGTACTTGCCGTAGAAGCCCGCCGCGTTGGACCGGTTCACCGGGTCGCGACCGCCGAAGACCGTGTACCAGGGGCCCGCGCCCTGGACGGTCACTCCGTCCACGATCACGTGGCTGTACAGGGTGTAGATGCCCTGTGGAACGTATACGACCTTGCCCTGCGCCTGGCCCGCGTTGACCGCCGCCTGCAGCTTGGCGGTGGAGTCGGTGGCACCGGTCGGGTCCACCCCGTAGTCGGTGACAGCGTTGATCGATCCGGCGGGCTGCGCGATCGCCGAGCCCACCTGCTCGAAGTCGGCCAGGTCGATGGTGAAGGTCGGGGACTGCGCGGTCGAGGTCACCTGGAAGCGGATCTTGGTGCCCGCCGGGTAGGTGCTGCCGAGCTGGGTCCGCGCCTCGTCGTAGAAGTGGTGCGGGTTGGTGTCACCCGGGTTGTTGTTGAACGGGTAGCCGCCGTAGTACCAGCTGTACCGCGAGGTGACCGGCAGCGTCTTGACCGAGGTGCCGTTGGCCAGCACGCCCAGGGTGGCGTCGCGGCCCTTGCCGTCGGCGGTGTCCGGCAGGCTGTAGCGCAGCGACACCGCGTTGGCCGGCTTGGTCAGCGTGAACTCGACGTACTGGCCGACCGCGTCGAGGGTGACGGCCTGTCGGCCGGACGCCTCGGAGGGCAGGTGGCCGTAGAGCCGGTCCGGTCCGATCAGCGTGCCGTTGGTATTGGCGTACTCCGCCTCCAGCTCGGTGAACGGCACGTTGGCGCCGCGGCCCGAAATGCCGATCGGCGAGGGCGCGGGCACCCCGGCGGCGCTGGCGGTGGGGGCGCCCGCCAGCGTCACAGCGGTCAGCGCTGCCGCCGCGGCGACGGCGAAGGACACGATGGCGGCGAAACCGCGCCGCCTGGTATGGCGGTGCGAACGGAGACTTCTGGCATCGCTGAGGGCATCACTGCGAGGTGAGTGCGACACAGGCACACGTCCTTGCGGTCGGGGGTGAGGGGAAGGGGGGAGCACCCGGCCGGGCGTGGAGAGACTACGAGCGCGGTCGCAGTAAGTCCATGAGTCTGTGCAAAACAGCGATAATTCTTCGCAATATCCGAGACGTAAGACGGTCATCGTGTTCCGGGCCACCGGGCCGGTCCACCACCCGTACCAGGGACGGAAGCCGGCGAGGCCGGCGGGCCGACCTGCGGCGGACGGCGGGGTGTTCGGGATCCGCGGTGGCCGCGGGCGCGGGCCGGTAGGCGGGCCGGGTGGCCGGGCCGGGTGGCCGGTGCGGGTGGCCGGTGCGGGTGGCCGGTGCGGCGCGGGGTGCGAGCGGCGTCAGCGCCGGGGGGAGGCGACGAGGAAGGGGCGTCCTTCGCGGGTGCGGTGCTGGGTGCACTGCCAGCCGCAGGAGCCCAGCAGGGACGCGCACGTGGCGAGCGCCGCCGGCGCCGGGCCGGGCGCGGACCAGGTGACCTCGGCCATGCCGGGCTCGACCGCGGGGGTCACCCGGTAGCCCGCCGTGTCCGGCCGGGCCGGCGGGCAGCCCGCCGCCTCCAGCGCCAACGCCACGGCGTGCACCGGCCGTTCGCGCTCCCAGGGCGCCGGTACGTCCGTCACGCCGTCGAGCAGCACCGCCCGGATCTGCCGCAGTCCCTCCCAGGCCGTCGCGACCTCCGCCGCCCGCCGCGCCGCACCGCCCGGTGGCGCCCCGCCGGTGCCGTCGTCCGCCGTGAAGCCGCCGCGCGCCGGTGCCGCGGCCGGTGCCGGTTCCACGCCCGCGGCGGAGCCCGCCCGGGTGGCCGCCAACTCGGCCCGCAGCCGCCGTCCTTCGGAGCTGAGGTAGTACGCGTGGTGGCCGCCGCGCCCGTGCGGCACCGCGAGTCCCGCCGCCACCAGCGCCGTACAGACCTCGGGGCGCGCCGACAACCGGCCGGTGCCCGGCTCCGAACCGGTCACCGCCTTGCGCTGAGCTGCCGAGAGCGCCTTCGCCACGCCGTGGACTCTACCGCCGGGCACCGACGACCCGGCCGTGTCCCGCATTCCGCTGTCCGCCGCGCGCTGCCCGCCGCCCAGTTGCCGGCGACCGCGTCCGGTGTGGTCGGCGCGGTCGGCGCGAACGCACCGCTGGCCGGCCGGAACACCCCCGGAGGGGCTCGTCCCGGACGCGTACGGGCCCCGTCATCTCGCCGTAAGCCGCCCGGCGGACATCGCGCCGAACACACCGGCGAACAACCGCCGAACCGCGCCGCGGCCGTTTCCCTGACGGCCGATACGCCCCCCGTCATCGCGCCTGTCGAGCGGCTCGACGGATGCCCCGGGGAAAGTCCGGAACCGGTGTCCGCCGCCGATCGCGGACCCGCGCCCGGCGCCCGGGAAAAGCCGGGGAAACGCCGACCCCCCGCCACCCCGTGCCGCCCGGCGTCCAGGGTCGGTCGTCGGGCGGATCCGGGCGGCGTCGTGAGCCCCGGCCCGCACGTCCGCCGCCTTCCCGCCGGTCGGCGACGTACCATGCCGGTTCCCTCATCCGCCGGGCGGCCGCACCGCACCACGCTCCGCCACCCCCGCGGATCCCCACGGCAGACCCTAGGATCGGGGGATGGATCTTCGATGGCCGCGGCGCAAGCGGTGGTTGGCCGGGGCGGCGGCGCTCGCGCTGCTGGCCGCGGGCTCGGCCGCGGTCGGCAGCGCGACCGCCGCGGGCGGGCCGGCCGTGCACCGCGGCGACGCCGTGCTCACCGGCGCCGGCGGAGTGCGCCTGGACACCTCCTACTTCACCGCCGGCGGCACCGGCCGCAGGCCCGCGGTGCTGCTCGGCCACGGCTTCGGCGGCAGCAAGGACGACGAACGCGGCCAGGCCGAGGACCTCGCCCGGCACGGCTACGCCGTCCTGACCTGGACCGCCCGTGGTTTCGGTCACTCCGGCGGCCGGATCGGACTCAACGCCCCCGGGGGCGAGGTGGCCGACGTCAGCAAGCTGATCGACTGGCTCGCCACCCGTCCCGAGGTGCGCCTCGACGCCCCCGGCGACCCGCGGGTGGGCGTCTCCGGTATCTCCTACGGCGGCGCGGTCTCGCTGCTCGCGGCCGGCTACGACCACCGGGTGGACGCCATAGCGCCCCGGGAGACGTACTGGAACCTGGCCGACGCGCTCTTCCCGGACGACGTCTACAAGAAGCTGTGGGCCGGCATCTTCTTCACCGGTGCCGCCGCGCCGCCCACCGGCCGGACCGCCGGAGAGGGCGCGGACGGCGGCGCCGCGCCGGCGACCCCCGCGGCGCCGCCCGCCGCGAACACCGGCACCGGCACCGGCACCGGTCCGGCCGCCGGCACCCCGCCGCCCGCCGCCGCGGGCGACCCGCTGTGCGGCCGGTTCGAGCCGGCCGTCTGCGCCCTCTACCAGCGGGTCGCCCAGGCCGGGCGGCCCGACGCCGCCGCCCGCGACCGGCTTGCGGCGCTCAGCCCCGCCGCGGTCGCCGCCCGGATCAAGGTGCCCGCGCTGATCGTCCAGGGCCAGACGGACTCGCTGTTCACCCTCGCCCAGTCCGACGCGATGGCGAAGGCGATCAGGGCCAACGGCGCTCCGGTGGCGGTGGACTGGATCGCCGGCGGCCACGACGGCGGCGACACCGAGGACGCCCGGATCGACCGCCGGGTCACCGCGTGGTTCGACCACTACCTCAAGGGCGACACCGGCACCGGTACCGGACCGGCCTTCCGTGTCACCCGCACCGGCGGCCTGAACTCCACCGACGGCAGCGTGGTGCTGCGCGGCGCGACCGGCGGCGGCTACCCGGGACTCGACGGCACCGCGGCGGAGCGGATCCCGCTGGCCGGGCCCGAGCAGCGGATCGGCAACCCGCCGGGCGGCGCGCCGCCCGCGATCTCCGCGGTACCGGGCGCCGGCGCCCTCAGCGGGCTCGCCGACCTCGGCGCGGGGCTGTCCGTCGACTACCCCGGCCAGTTCGCGGCGTTCCAGTCGGACCGGCTCACGCACGCCGTCACCCTCACCGGGGCGCCCTCCGTCACGGTGAAGGTCGCCACCACCGCCCCCGACGCGGTGCTCTTCGCCAAGCTCTACGACGTGGGCCCGGACGGCGCCCAGACGCTGCCGGCCCGGCTCGCCGCCCCGGTGCGGATCGCCGGTTCGGCCGAGGGCACCGCCGTACGCGTCCACCTCGCCGCGGTGGACCACCGGTTCGCCGCCGGACACCGGCTGCGCCTGGTGCTGTCCACCACCGACCTCGGCTACGCCTCCCCGGCCGCGCCCGCGGCCCTGTCCGTCGCGCTCGCCGACCCCCGGCTGACCCTGCCCACCGACACCGGGCTCAGCGCCGCCACGCCCCCGCTGCTTTGGTGGGTCTGGGCGCTGCCGCCGCTCGCGCTGCTGATCGCGGCGGCGCTGCTGCTCACCGGCCGCCGCCGGGCCCGGCCGCGGCCCGCCGACCCGGCGCTGGCGGCGGTGCCGCTGGTGATCTCCGGGCTCAGCAAGCGGTACGCCAAGTCCGCCGACCGCTACGCCGTGCGCGAGCTGTCCTTCCGGGTCGAGCCCGGCCAGGTGCTCGGCCTGCTCGGCCCCAACGGCGCCGGCAAGACCACCACCCTGCGGATGCTGATGGGCCTGATCCGGCCCGACGAGGGCGAGATCAGGATCTTCGGCGAGGCGGTCCGGCCGGGCGCGCCGGTGCTCTCCCGGGTCGGCGCGTTCGTGGAGGGCGCCGGGTTCCTCCCGCACCTGACCGGCCGTGCCAACCTCGACCTGTACTGGCAGGCCACCGGGCGGCCCGCGCAGGACGCGCACCTGGCGCGGGCACTGGAGATCGCCGGGCTCGGCGACGCGCTCGGCCGCGCGGTGCGCACGTACTCGCAGGGCATGCGGCAGCGGCTCGCCATCGCCCAGGCCATGCTCGGGCTGCCCGACCTGCTGATCCTGGACGAGCCCACCAACGGCCTGGACCCGCCGCAGATCCGCGAGATGCGGGAGGTGCTGATCCGGTACGCGGCCGCGGGCCGTACCGTCATCGTCTCCAGCCACCTGCTGGCCGAGGTCGAGCAGACCTGTACGCATCTGGTGGTGATGGACCGCGGCCGGCTGATCAGTACCGGTCCGGTCGCCGAGATCATCGGCTCCGCCGACACCGTGCTGGTCGGCGTCGCCGGCGGGGTCTCGCAGCTGGTGGTGGACCAGGTGGCCGCGCTGCCCGGCGTGGCCGGGGCGGTCCGTGAGGACGACGGGCTGCTCGCGGTGCTCGACGGGATGACCGCGCCGCAGCTGGTGGCCGAACTCGTCCGGTTGGAGGTGCCGGTGGACCGGATCGGCCCGCACCGCCGCCTGGAGGACGCCTTCCTGACCCTGATCGGAGGCTCGGCATGAGCGCCGCCACCCCCGTACCCGCGCCCGGCCCCGCCGCGCCGCCCGCCGCCACCGCGCCCGGCTACCGGCCCGGCCGCACCCTGCGGCTGCGCGTGGAGGCCCGCCGCCAGCTGCGCAGGCGCCGCACGATCATCGTCGGCGTACTGCTCGCCGCGCTGCCGTTCATCCTGATGGCGGCCTTCGCGATCGGCGGCACCCCGCACGACAGCGGCGCGGCCGGCCCGACACTGATCGACACCGCCACCGCCTCGGGCGTTAACTTCGCCGCCACCTGCCTGTTCGTCTCGGCGGGCTTCGTCCTGGTGGTGCCGGTGGCGCTGTTCTGCGGGGACACCGTGGCCTCGGAGGCCGGCTGGTCCAGCCTGCGTTACCTGCTGGCGGCGCCGGTGCCGCGGGCCCGGCTGCTGGCGGTCAAGCTGACCGTGGCGCTCGGCTTCAGCGCGGTCGCCCTGGTGCTGCTGCCGGCCGTGGCGCTGGCGGCCGGCACCGTGGCGTACGGCTGGGGCGATCTGGAACTGCCGGCCGGCGGGGCGCTGGGATCGGGCGGCGCGCTGCCCCGGCTGGCGGTCGCGGTGGCGTATGTCTTCGTCGGCCAGCTGGTCACCGCGGCGCTGGCGTTCTGGCTGTCCACCATCACCGACGCACCGCTGGGCGCGGTCGGTGGCGCGGTCGGGCTGACCATCGTCGGCAACGTGCTGGACGCGGTGACCGCGCTCGGTTCGTGGCGCGACGTGCTGCCCGCGCACTGGCAGTTCTCCTGGCTGGACGCCATCCAGCCGACCGTGGAGTGGACCGGGATGGTCCAGGGCGCCTCGGTCTCGGTCTCGTACGCGGTGGTGCTCACCGCGCTCGCCTTCCGCGGCTTCCGCACCAAGGACATCGTGTCCTGAGGAGCTCCCGGCCCGTCGTCATGTCATGACCACGAAACAGCAGCGGATCGGCCGATCGGGTACGGCACGCGGCGGTGGACGACGTACGCCTCTCCCCCGGGCACATCTGTCGATGTGATCCGGTCAGCTGCTCCGCGCGGTCGCAGTCCGCGGGAGGAGTGCTCCCCACCCAAGGAGAGTCCATGCGCACACCTCGTCCGCGGCCATGCGCCGTGACCGCGGCGGCCGGGGCCGCGGCCCTGACCGCCGCCGCCCTGATCGCCGCCCCGTTCACCGGGACCGCCACCGCCGCCGCCACCCCCGCGGCCCCCGCGCCTGCCGCCGCCGGGCCCGCGGTCCGGCCGGTGCCGGCCGTCGCCGGACACCGGCTCGTCAAGGGCGCCGACGAACCGCTGAGCGACGAGCAGTGCCGGGCGACCTGGGGCATCAGCTGCTACACGCCCCTGCAGTACCGCCGGGCGTACGGCCTGGACCCGCTGTACCGGGCCGGGATCACCGGCAGGGGCCGGACCGTCGTGGTCGTGGACTCGTTCGGCTCGCCGACGATCCAGCACGACCTGGACGTGTACAGCAAGCAGTTCGGCCTGCCCAGTACCACGGTGCAGGTGGTCAAGTGGGGCGACGTGCCGGCCTTCGACCCGGCCGACAACGACCACACCAGCTGGGCCGGGGAGAGCACGCTGGACGTGGAGATGGCGCACGCCGTCGCGCCCGGCGCCCGCATCGTGCTGGTGGAGACCGGCGTCGCCGAGACCGAGGGTGTCACCGGGCTGCCGGAGATGATGGACGCCGAGAAGTACCTGATCGACCACGGTGTCGGCGATGTCGTCACGCAGAGCTTCGGGGCCACCGAGAACACCTTCCCCGGCTTCGGGCAGGGGGACTTCTCCAGCATCCGGCGGCTGCGGTACGCCTTCGAGGACGCGCGGCGGCGCGGGGTGACGGTCCTGGCCTCCTCCGGGGACGGCGGGGCCACCGACGCGGCCGAGGACGGCCGCACCGACTACCCGTACCCGGTGAACTCCTGGCCGTCCGCCGACCCGCTGGTCACCTCGGTCGGCGGCACCCGGCTGCACCTGGACGCCGAGGGCGACCGCACCGCGCCGGACAGCGTGTACAACGACTACGGGGCGGGCGGCGGCGGCCGGTCGAACGTCTTCCCCCGCCCCGCGTACCAGGACGGGGTGCGCAACGTCGTCGGCGACCGCCGGGGCACCCCGGACATCTCGATGAGCGCGGCCGTCGACGGCGGCGCGTGGGTGTACTCCAGCTACGACCCGACCGCCGCCGGCTGGGAGGTCTACGGCGGTACCAGCGAGTCCAGCCCGCTCTTCGCCGGCATCGTCGCGCTGGCCGACCAGTTCGCCGGCCGCCGGCTGGGCGACATCCACACCGCGCTGTACGCGCTGGCCGAGGGGGATGTCGGGTCCACCGGGATCGTGGACGTCGACGACGGCACCGACACCACCTATGACGGCGTGCCCGGCTACACCGCGGTGCGCGGCTACGACCTGGCCACCGGCGTCGGCACGCCGGACGCCGCCCGGTTCGTACCGGCGCTCGCGGCGGCGGCCCGGCCGCGCTGAGCGGGCCGGGCCCCGCGACGGGTCTCACCGCGCCCACCCCTCCCCGCCGCGCCCTTCCCGGCGCGGCGGCGACCGCGGCCGGGCGGCGCCGGAACGACGGGCTACGACCGGGGGCACCCCCCGCGCGGCGGCCAACCCGATTATCTGTAAGGGCTCTTGACAGTTGGGTGGTACAGACCAACATATTGGTCCAGACCAAAATGCGTCCCCCCATGTCGAAGGGAGCGCGGTCCATGACCGGACCCGTTCGCAGACCCATCCGCGCCTTGATCACCGGCCTCGCCACGGTCGCCGCGGCGGCCGGCCTCGCCCTCACCGGCGCCGGCGCCGCCCAGGCGGCCACCGCACTGCCCGCCCACGTCTTCGCCCCCTACTTCGAGGCGTACAACGGCGACAGCCTGTCCGGGCTGGCCACCGCCTCGGGCAACAAGTACCTGACGATGGCCTTCGTCCAGACCCCGTCCGTCGGCTCCTGCACGCCGTACTGGAACGGCGACACCTCGCTGTCCATCAGCCAGTCCCACTTCGGCGCCGACATCGACACCATCCAGGCCGGCGGCGGCGACGTCATCCCGTCCTTCGGCGGTTACGCGGCCGACAACAGCGGTACCGAGATCGCGGACAGCTGCACCAACGTCAACTCCATAGCCGCCGCGTACGAGAGCGTCGTCACCACCTACGACATCAGCCGGATCGACCTGGACATCGAGGACAACTCGCTGACCAACGCGGCCGGCATCGACCGCCGCAACAAGGCGGTCAAGATCGTCCAGGACTGGGCGGCCGCCAACGGCCGCCCGCTGCAGTTCTCCTACACCCTGCCGACCACCACCAGTGGCCTGACCAGCGGCTCGGTCGGCTCCGGCAGCGGTCTGGCGGTGCTGCAGAACGCGGTGTCCAACGGCGTCAACCTCAACGTCGTGAACCTCATGACGTTCGACTACTACGACGGCGCCACGCACGACATGGCGACCGACACCCAGACCGCGATCACCGGGCTGCACAACCAGCTGGCCCAGCTCTACCCGTCGAAGACCGACGCCCAGCTGTGGGGTATGACCGGCATCATCGAGATGCCCGGTATCGACGACTACGGGCCCGCCGAGACCTTCACCACCGCCAACGCCACCACCGTCTACAACTGGGCGGTCAGCAAGGGCGTCAACACCCTCTCCTTCTGGGCCCTGCAACGGGACAACGGCAACTGCAACGGCACCGGGGGCTCCGACTCCTGCTCCGGCACCCCGCAGACCACCTGGCAGTTCAGCCACATCTTCGAACCGTTCAGCGGTGGCACCACCACGCCCCCGCCGGCCAACGACTTCTCGGTGTCGCTGTCCCCGTCCTCCGGGTCGGTCGCGCCCGGCGGCTCCGCCACCTCCACCGTGCACACCGCCGTCGCCGCCGGCTCCGCCCAGTCGGTGGCCCTGTCGGTGAGCGGCGCCCCGGCGGGCGTCACCGCCTCGGTCAGCCCCGGCTCGGTCACCGCGGGCGGCACCGCCACCCTGTCGGTCACCACCACCTCGGCCGCGGCCCCCGGCACGTACAGCCTCTCGGTGAACGGTTCGGCGGGCTCCGGATCCCACGCGGCGACGTACGCGCTGACCGTCACCGGCGGGACCGGCAATCCGAGCGGGAGCGTGGTGAACGGCGGCTTCGAGACCGGCAGCCTGACGCCGTGGACCTGCCAGCCCGGCGGCGGCGTGGTCGCCAGCCCGGCGCACGCCGGCAGCCACGCGCTGCACGTGGTGCCCTCCTCCTCGCAGACCGGGGAGTGCGACCAGTCGGTGGCGCTCCAGGCGAACCACTCCTATACGCTGACCGCCTGGGTGCAGGGCCCTTACGCGTACGCCGGCGTCTCCGGCGGCGCCACCGCCAGCACCTGGGCCTCGGGCAGCTCCTGGACCAAGCTCACGGTGCCCTTCACCACCGGCTCCACCGGTACGGTGACGGTCTACCTGCACGGCTGGTACGGCCAGGGCGCGGTCTACGGCGACGACTTCTCGATCGCCTGACGACCGCCCCGGCTTAGCGGGCGCCGCGCGCGTCCTCTAGAGTCTGACCGAGCGTCTACACAAATGTAGTCGGAGTGGACCGGGCGTGCCCGTACGAGGGCACGCCCGGTTCCTCCATCGGAAGACCAGGGGACGGGACCACCCATGAGTGCCATCGGCGTCGGCCAGGCCGTCATTCTCGGCATCGTGGAGGGAGTGACCGAGTTCCTGCCGGTCTCCTCCACCGGCCATCTCAAGATGGCCGAGGGACTGATGAACATCCCGGTCAAGGACGACTCGGTGGTCGCCTTCACCGCGGTGATCCAGGTGGGCGCCATCGCCGCCGTCTTTGTCTACTTCTTCCAGGACATCACCCGGTTCGTCGGCGCCTGGCTGCGCGGACTGACCGACAAGCGGGAGCGTGACAACCACGACTACAAGTTCACCTGGTGGGTGATCTACGCCACCATCCCGATCGTGGTCGTCGGCCTGGCCGCCAAGCCGCTCATCGACGGGCCGCTCGGCTCGCTGTGGGTGGTCGCCTTCTCCCTCATCGGCGGCAGCGTCGTCATGTGGTGCGCCGAACAGATGGCGCGCTTCAAGCGCGGTGAGGAGCAGGTGACGTTCGCCGACGCGATGGTGGTCGGCACCTCGCAGATCCTCGCCCTGCTCTTCCCCGGCTTCTCCCGGTCCGGTGCCACCATCTCCGCCGCCCTGATCCGCGACCTGGACCGGATGGCCGCGACCCGCCTGTCGTTCTTCCTCGGTCTGCCCGCCCTCACCGGCGCCGGACTGTACGAGCTGAAGGACGCCACCAGCGGGGGCGTCGGCGTGCCCGCGCTCGCCGTCGGCACCCTGGTGTCCTTCGTCGTCGCCTACGCCTCCATCGCCTGGCTGCTGCGCTTCGTCGCCAAGCACTCCTTCAACTCCTTCGTGATCTACCGGATCGTCATCGGCCTCGTCGTCATCGGGCTGCTCGCGACCAACACCATCGACGCCTGACCGATGCATAGTTCACGACTTATTTTTTGATGTGTATTGACTCCTCCGGCGGGCGGCGCCTAGCGTCCAGACCGCATCGCGACCCCACAACGCGACTGAGGAGACACGTGTGACCCCGGTACCCGCAGTGTCCGGCACGCTCATCCGCCCCCCAGGCAACCGCAGACGCGTCACCGCCGCCATCGTGGCGGCCGTGGCGCTGCCGGTTTCCGCCTGTATCGCGCTGTTCTCCGCCTCGGGCGCGGGCGCCGCCACCATCCCCACCGCGCCGGCCACCGTCACCAACGTGGGCAGCGGCAAGTGCGTCGACGCCCGTGCCGCGTCCACCGCCAACGGGACCGCCGTGCAGCAGTACACCTGCAACGGCTCCGCCGCCCAGTCCTGGCAGTTCACCGCCACCGACAGCGGCTACTACCGGGTCGGCGCGGCCGGCGCGCCGAACCAGGTCTGGGACGAGACCGACGTCTCCGCCGCCGACGGCGCCCTCACCCAGCTGTGGCTCTACGGCAGCGGCGCCAACCAGCAGTGGCAGCCCGTCGCCGAGGCCGCCGGCTCGTTCCACTTCGTCAACCGCAGCAGCGGCAAGTGCCTGGACGTGCCGGCCGCCTCCACCGCGGACAGCGTCCAGCTCCAGCAGTACACCTGCAACGGCACCGCCGCGCAGTCCTTCAACGTCAGCGGCAGCACCGGGGGCGGCACCACCACCCCGCCGCCCTCCGGCGGCAACCCGGACCTCGGCCCCAACGTGGTCGTCTTCGACCCGTCGATGCCCGCGGCCACCGTCCAGTCCCGGCTGAACTCGATCTTCAGCCAGCAGGAGACCAACCAGTTCGGCAGCCAGCGCTACGCGGTGCTGTTCAAGCCCGGCACCTACAGCGCGGACGTCAACGTCGGCTTCTACACCGAGGTCGCGGGCCTGGGCCTGAACCCCGACGACGTGACCATCAACGGCGCGGTGCACGCCGAGGCAGACTGGTTCCAGGGCAACGCCACCCAGAACTTCTGGCGCGACGCGGAGAACCTGTCGATCACCCCGAGCGGCGGCAGCGACCGCTGGGCGGTCTCGCAGGCGGCGCCGTTCCGCCGGGTGCACGTGCGCGGCAACCTCCAGCTGGACGACGGCGGCTGGTCCAGTGGCGGCTTCATCTCCGACACCAAGGTGGACGGGCAGATCCAGTCCGGCTCGCAGCAGCAGTTCCTGACCAAGACCACCCAGATGGGCTCCTGGAGCGGCTCCAACTGGAACATGGTCTACGTCGGCGACCAGGGTGCCCCGGGCAACTCCTTCCCCAACCCGCCGTACACCACGGTCGGTTCGGCCCCGGTCAACCGGGAGAACCCGTTCCTGTACGTGGACGGCGGCGGCAACTACCAGGTGTTCGTCCCGGCGTTGCAGTCCAACGCGGCCGGCACCACCTGGAGCGGCAAGACCGCGGCCGGGCAGTCGCTGCCCATCAGCCAGTTCTACGTGGCCAAGCAGGGTGACACCGCGGCCACCATCAACGCCGCCCTCGCGGCCGGCAAGAACCTGCTGGTCACCCCGGGCGTCTACCACCTCAACCAGACGCTGGACATCACCCGCCCGGACACCGTGGTGCTGGGCCTGGGCCTGGCCACGCTGGTGCCGGACAACGGCATCACGGCGATCAGCACCTCGGACGTGGACGGCATCAAGCTGGCCGGCCTGCTGATCGACGCGGGCACCACCAACTCCCAGTCGCTGATGCAGATCGGCCCGGCCGGCTCGTCCGCCAACCACGCGGCCGACCCGACCAGCCTGTCCGACGTCTTCTTCCGGATCGGCGGCGCCACCGTCGGCAAGGCCACCCAGTCGCTGATCGTCAACAGCAACAACACGGTCATCGACCACACCTGGGCCTGGCGGGCCGACCACGGCAACGGCGGCACGGTCGGCTGGACCACCAACACCGCGGCCAACGGGGTGATCGTCAACGGCCAGAACGTCACGGCGTACGGCCTGTTCGTCGAGCACTACCAGCAGACCCAGGTGATCTGGAACGGCAACGGCGGCAGGACGTACTTCTTCCAGAACGAGATGCCCTACGACCCGCCCAACCAGGCGTCCTGGATGAACGGTTCCTCGCAGGGCTACCCCGCCTACAAGGTCGCCGACAGCGTCACCAGCCATGAGGCGTGGGGGCTCGGCAGCTACTGCTACTTCTCCAGCAACCCGGCGGTGGTCGCGGCGCACTCCTTCGAGGTGCCGCAGAACGCGGGGGTCACGTTCCACGACATGGTGACCGTCTCGCTCGGCGGTACCGGCACCATCAGCCATGTCATCAACAACACCGGAGCCGCGGTCAACAACGGTCATCAGGTGACGGACCTGGTGAGCTTCCCCTAACACAGGCAGGGGCAGTACTCACCCAGGACAGAGGGGCCGCCCAGGCCTTGCTTGCCGCCTTCTCGCCTCCGGGAGTTCTTTTTTGCCGCCTTCTCGCCTCCGGGCGCTTGGGTCCGGTGTCGACGGTCCTCGTCGTACGGTCGCTCCTTCGTCGCTTCCTTCTCCTCGTCCCTTTCGACGCCGGCGCGCCCTTCGGCTCGCCGGCTACCGGCGAACCCCAGGCGGTATCGGTGCCGTGGGCGGGTGCCCGGCAGCGTGAGGGTGCCCCTTTGGCGGGTGCCGTCGGGCGTCAGGGCACCTAAGGGGGCCCAGGCTCGGGGGCTGGGTTGCCCTGCGTGGCGCCGTACGGTCGGCCGCCGGGCCCACCTCACGCCGTAGGGTCCGCCCCCGCGTCCATCTGGCGCCGTAGGGTCCGCCCCCACGTCCACCTGGCGCCCGACGTTCGGCCGGGTAGCCGGTGAGCCGAAGGGCGCGCCGGTGTCGAAAGGGAGAGCGCGCGCAGTGAGCGAGGTACGAGCGAGTGAGCACGGTCGACCGTCGACACCGGACCCAAGCGCCCGGAGGCGAACCGGCGGCAAAAAAAGGGGGATGGGCGGTGCCGTAGCGCTGGACGGCACCCACCTATGGGCGCCCCGTCGACACCGGACCGAAGCGCCCGGAGGCGAACCGGCGGCAAAAAAAGGGGGATGGGCGGTGCCGTAGCGCTGGACGGCACCCACCTATGGGCGCCCCGTCGACACCGGACCGAAGCGCCCGGAGGCGAACCGGCGGCAAAAGGAGGTGGGCCCGGAGGCGAACCGGCGGCAAAAGGAGGTGGCCCGGGAGCGAAGCGGCGGCAAAAAAAGGGGGTCGGCCGCAAAAACCCCACCCGGCCGACCCATCCCCCCACGGGTGGGCCGGCCGGGCAACCGGGGGCCGCGGGCCCGGTTTTCGGTGGCGGCGGCGCCGGGTCAGGCCAGCGTCGCTGCCACCGGGTCCCAGTCGGCCGGAAGCGTCCGCACCTCCGGCGCGCTCGAGTCGAGCTCCACAAAGCCGTGCCGCTCGGCGGAGTCCGTCACGCCGGTCATCAGGTCCAGCACGTGCTGGGCCAGTTCACCCGACGCCCGGTGCCCGGTGCCACCGCGCAGCGCCCGCGCCAGGTCCAGCACACCGATCCCGCGCCCCGCGGTGGTACCGGTCACCGGCAGCTCCCGCCACTCCTCGTCGGCGAGTGCCCGTACCCGCAGCGGCCCCCCGAAGGTGTTGGGGTCCGGCAGTGAGAGGGTGCCCTCGGTGCCGGTGATCTCGATCACGCGGCGCGGCACCGACGAGTCGAAGCTGAACGTCGCCGACGCGCTCGGTCCGCCCGCGAAGTCCAGCAGCGCGTGCACATGGGTGGGCACGTCCACCGCGAAGCCGGTGCCCGCCCGCGGCCCGGAGCCGATCACCCGCCGGTCCCTCGCCCGCCGGGCCGTCGCCGCCACCCGCGCCACCGGCCCGAACAGCGCGACCAGCGCCGTGAGGTAGTACGGCCCGATGTCGAAGAGCGGCCCGGCACCGTACTGGTAGAGGAACTCCGGGCTGGGGTGCCAGCGTTCGGGCCCGGGGCCCTGGGTGACCGCGGTCGCGCTCACCGGCTCGCCGATCACCCCCGCGGCCAGCGCCCGCGCCGCCGACTGGAGTCCGGCGCCCAGGAAGGTGTCCGGCGCGTTGCCGACCCGCAGTCCCCGCGACTGCGCCTCGGCCAGGATCTTCGCCCCGTCCGAGGGGGCGAGCGCCAGCGGCTTCTCGCCGTAGACGTGCTTGCCCGCCCGCAGCGCGGCCGTGGCCACCTCGGCGTGCGCCGCCGGAACGGTCAGGTTGACGACGATCTCCACCTCGGGGATCGTCAGCACCGAGGCCACGTCGCCGGCCGCTGGCACCCCGTACTCCTCGGCCGCCGCGCGGGCCCGGTCCACGTCGAGGTCCGCCACCGCCAGCACCCGGACGTCGGGGAAGGCGGACAGCGCGGTCAGGTACTGCGTGCTGATCACCCCGGCGCCGACCAGCGCGACGCCGACCGGCCCCCGCCCCCGTGGTGCGACGCTCATGAGCGGTCCTCCAGCGCGGTCAGATACCTGTGGCTCTCCGCGACGGCCTCGAAGACGTCGGTGGCGCAGGAGTCGAGTTCGACGATCCGCACCGCGTCCGGCGCCGCCGCCAGGATCGACGGCACGTCGATCACCCCCTTGCCGACCGCGGTGTGCGGCTCGTCCTTCACCCCCGGGCCGTCCTTGACGTGCAGGGCGGTCACCCGGTCGCCGAGCGCGCCGAGCAGCCGCGGCACGTCCGCGCCGCCGACCTGCGCCCAGTAGGTGTCGACCTCCAGGAACACCTCCGGCGCCAGCAGGTCGGCCAGCACCTCCAGCGCGGTCCGCCCCTCGAACCGCGGCTCCAGCTCCCACCAGTGGTTGTGGTAGCCGATCCGCAGTCCGCGCCCGGCAGCCTTGACGGCGAAGCCGTTGAGCAGGTCGGCGGTACGCCGCAGCCCGTCGAGGGTGGTGAACTCCTCGTGCGCGATGCCGCCCGGGATGATCGCCTGCCCGGTGCCGATGGTGGCGACCGCGTCGAACACCTCGCCGGCGTCCTTGTCGAACAGGGCGTACGCGTGGGTGCTGACGACGCCGATGCCCAACGCGTCGGCGGTCCTGCGGAATCCGGCCGGGTCGGTGGTCGGGTCGTACGCCTCGACCGAGCGGTAGCCGATCTCGGCCAGCCGGGCGAGGCTGCCGTCGCGGTCGGCGGCGATCTTGTCCCGGAGGGTGTAGAGCTGAATGCTCAGCGGTGCGGCCATCGGAGCGGTGCCTCCTGGAAGTCCTGAAGTGCTGACGTCGTGGTGGTACGGCGGCCGTCCGGTCGGACGCCGGGTCCCTGCCGGGTCCGGTGCCGCACGTCAGCCGACGATGAGCGGGCGCAGTGTGCGGTGGGCGATCTCCAGCCCCTGGGTGACGCGTCGGACGTCGCCGCTCCACACCGGGTCCTCGTGCTCCACGGACAGCGTGCCGGTGAACCCGCCTTCGTAGAGCGTGTCGACGATCCGCCGCCAGTCCACGTCGCCGAGGCCGGGTACCCGGTAGCGCCACCAGCCGCTGTCCCAGCCGTCCTCACGGGCCACCGCCCGGCCGAAGGACCCGTAGCGGTCCCTGGCCCGCGGGTCCAGCTGAGCGTCCTTGGCCTGCGCGTGCGGAATGCGGTCGACGTAGGGCTTGAGCGCGGCCACCGGGTCGATGCCGAGCCACAGCAGGTGCGAGGGGTCGTAGTTGAGGTAGAAGCCGAGGTCGAACATCCACTCCCACAGCTCGGGGGAGTAGGCGAGGTTGCCGGGGTACCCGTCCGGGTGCCAGCCCTCCATGACGCAGTTCTCGATGATGATCCGCACCCCGCGCTCGCCCGCGTACTCCACCAGCGGGGGCAGTTCGCGGGCGGCCAGCGCCAGGTTCTCCTTGACCGACAGGCCCGTGTGGCGGCCGATGAAGGTCCCGACGTAGTCCACGCCGAGCAGCCGGGCGGCGTCGACGTTGGCCCGTACGTGGGCGGCGATCTCGGACCTGCGGGCCTCGTCGGGGTGCAGGTTGTTCTCGTAGTAGGCGAGCGCGGACAGCGTCAAACCGTGCTTGTCGAACAGGGTCCGCACCTCGTCGGCCCGCTGCTCGGTCAGGCCCAGCACGTCGATGTGGCTCGCCTCGAAGTCCCGGGAGCCGGTGGACGGCCAGGTGGCCACCTCCAGCGCCTCGTAGCCGTGCCCGGCGCCCCACGCGGCGATCTCCTCCAGCGGGAGCTGCGGCAGGCAGGCGGTCAGGAAGCCCAGTTTCATCAGGAGACCTCTTTCCAGGACCGGTCCGCGGCCGAGGCCAGCACGGCCTCGGTCAGGCGCACCATGCGGGCGGCGTCGCCGAAGGTGGGGAAGGGGCTGTCGACGGGGCTGCGGGCGGCGGTCGGATCCGGCGGGTCCGCGGCGTCCGCGCTGCCCGGGGCGTCCGCCGCCGCTGCCGGACCGGCCGTGCCCGCCGCTGCGGCCGCCTCCGCCGCTGCGGCCGCCTCCGCCGCGCGGATCCCGGCGTGCACGTCGCGGACGAACGCGGCGAAGCAGTCGAGGTAGCCCATCGGGTGGCCGCCGGGCACCGTCGACAGCCGGGCCGCGGCCGGGGACAGGGCCGCCGGGTCGCGCAGCACCGCCGCGTTCTCACCGCGGCTGCCGACGAACAGCGACTCCGGGTTCTCCTGGTCGAAGGCGAGCGCGGTACGGCTGCCGTCCACCTCGAACCACAGCCGGTTCTTCCGTCCCGGCGAGATCTGCGAGACCGTCAGCGCCCCGGTGGCGCCCCGGTCGGTACGCAGCAGCAGCTGCACCACGTCCTCGGTGGCCGGCCGGCCACCGTCCCGGTGCACGGTCTGGCTGACCGCGGTCAGCTCGGCGATCCGGTGGCCGGTCACCCACTCGACCAGGTCGCACCAGTGCGAGCCGATGTCGGCGAAGGCCCGGGACGGCCCGCCAACCGCCACGTCCACCCGCCAGTTGGTGTCGCCCGGCTCGGACAGCCAGTCCTGGAGGTAGTGGCCGTGCAGCAGCCGGATGTCGCCGGCCCGGCCGTCCAGCACCCGGGCCCTGGCCTCGGCGGCCATCGGGTGGTAGCGGTAGACGAAGGGCACCGCGGCCACCCGGCCGCTCGCCGCGGCGAGCGCCGCCAGCTCCGCGGCGGTACGCGCGTCCGTGGTCAGCGGCTTCTCACACACCACGTGCTTGCCCGCCCGCAGCGCCAGCGCGGCCAGCGCGGCGTGCGCGTCGTTGGGCGTGCAGATGTGCACCACGTCCACGTCGTCGCTGGTGACCAGTTCCTGCGAGGTGTCGAAGGCCCGTGCCACGCCGAGTTCGGCCGCCGCCTCCTTGGCCCGGGCCGGGGAGGACGCGCTGACGCCGACCACCGGCGCGCCGGTGCGGCGTACCGCGTCGAGGTGCACCCGCCCGATCATGCCGGTGCCGGCGATCGCCGTACGCAGCGGCGGCGGACTCGCCGAACCGGCGGAGCCCGCGGAGATCCGACTCACGAATGCCCTCCCTTTCGGCCTGGAGAAAACGCTATCCACCGTTGTTTCGGTTGACAATGGCAATGTTTCCGCTATGTTCTGTCATAAATACGCGGGTGATCGGCGCGAGCGGTCGGCGCGGGGCCCGCCGCGGGCGGCGACGGAAGGCGGGCGCGACGGGTGACGGCACCAGCAGGTACTTCCCCGGCGGCGCGGCCCGCAGCCGACCGGCAGCTGGCCGCGCTCAGCGAGCTCGCCGGCCTGGTGGCCGGCGGCGCCACCCGCCGCAGCCAACTCGCCACCGCCACCGGGCTGTCCCGCGCGGCCGTCGCGCAGCGGGTGGACCTGCTGATCGAGCGCGGCCTGCTGGTGGAGACCGGCACCGTGGCCACCGACCGGGGCCGGCCGCCGCTCACCCTGCAACTCGCCTCGCACGCCGCCGTGGTGTGCGCGGTGGATCTCGGCGCCACGCACAGCACCGTCGCGGTCTTCGAACTCGGCGGCACCGTACTGGCCGAGGCCACCGCCGACCTTGACATCAACGACGGGCCGCACGCCGTGCTCACCGGTCTGCACGGGCAGCTGGGCCGGCTGCTGGCCGCCGCCGGACACCCCGCGGCGCACGTGCGGGCGATCAGTATCGGCGTGCCGGGGCCGGTCGAGGCGAGCACCGGTACGGTTGTGCGCCCGCCGATCATGCGCGGCTGGGACGGCTACCGCGTTCCCGACTTCTTCGCCGGCCGGTACGACGCGCCCGTCCTCGTCGACAACGACGTCAACATGATGGCGCTGGGGGAGTACGGCCACCGCCCGGCGACCGCGCACCTGCTGTACGTCAAGGTGGGTACCGGGATCGGCTGCGGCATCGTCTCGGGCGGCGTGGTGCACCGCGGCGCGTCGGGCGCGGCCGGTGACATCGGTCACATCCCGGTGCCGGGCCACGACCACGTGCTGTGCCACTGCGGCAACACCGGCTGCGTCGAGGCGGTCGCCTCCGGCGCGGCCGTCGCCGCCACCCTGCGCGAGGCGGGACTTCCCGCCGAGCGCGCCGCCGACGTGGTGCGGCTGGTCGCGGCCGGCGATCCGCTGGCCCGCCGGCAGGTACGGCTGGCGGCCCGGCGGATCGGGGAGGTACTGGCCTCGCTGGTCAGCTTCTACAACCCCGACACCATCGTCCTCGGCGGCAGCATCGCCAGCCTCCACGACGACCTGCTCGCCGACATCCGCGCCGCCGTCTACCGCCGGGCGCTGCCGCTGGCCACCAGGACCGTCGCCATCGAGACCACCGTGCTCGGCCGGCGGGCGGGTGTCGAGGGCGCGCGCCGGCTCGCCGTGCAGCACCTGCTCTCCCCGGAGGGCATCGGCCGGATGCTGGCGGCGGCTGCCGGATGAGGCCGCGACGGGACCGCGGCCGTCCGTGCCGCGGGGCCCGGCGGCGGGTCTACTGGCCGGTGGACGCGGGTAGCGCGATCGGGCTGTCAAGAGGGCGCCTTTCCCCGAACCCCTCCCCATCGGCGTGTCGAATGGGCATGCTGGAGGCATGAATCCGTACGGCGACGATTCCGCTTATCGGAGCGCACCGGACCCCACTCCGGACTCCGCGCCCGATCCCGCGCCGGATCCCACGTCGGACCGTGCGCCGGACCCCGTCCTCGACCCCGCGCCGGAACCGGGGTCCCCGGTCGCGGCGCTCGCCGACGTGGAGGCGTGGAAGGCCCGCAAGACCTATCCGTCCACCCTGCTGGCGGGCGGCCCGGTCTTCGGAGTGGCCCGCGAACGCGCTGAGGGCGGCTGGGAGCTGCAGCCGTACTTCTCCGGCCTCGCGCCGCAGGACGCCCGCGACAGCCTCGGCTCCCACTTCCGCGCGCTCGCCGGGGCGGAGCCGGCCGGCAGCGCCGCCCGCGCCGAGTACCTCGCGGCCGGCGACCTGCTCGACCAGGACGACGCCCCCGACGAACTGACCGTCCGCGGCGAGCGGTTCCGGGTGGTGCGGGCCGAGCGCTTCATCCGGATGGGCCCCGACGGCCCCGAGCCGCCGCGCGCCACCGACCCGGACCCGGCGCCCGGCCCCGGCCGTACCGGCGACCCGGTGGCCACCCCCGACCCGGCTGCGGGACTGGTCATCGACCCGGCCCCGCCCGGCACGTCGGAAGGCGCCATCGAGGCCGAACTCCTCGCCGCCCTGCGCAAGAACGACACCGTGCCCAGCGACGTCTACGACGACTCCCGGACCGCCGCCCGCACCCACCCCGGTACGGTCCTGCTGCCCGCCACCTTCATGACCGCCGAACGCGAGGGCGGGCGCTGGCGCCCCCACTCCACGGGCACCGCCGCCGCCCCGCGCGACGCCCGCGACGGCCTCGCCGTCCACCTGCGGGTCCTCGTCCCCTGGCAGCAGGACCTCACCCCCGAGGAGCACGAGGTCTACAAGCGCGCCGCCGACCGCCTCGACGCCGAGCAGCCCGACGAACTCGACGTGGCCGGCCGCCACTTCCGTATCGTCCGGGTCGAACGCCTGGTCCGGGTCGGCCCGGACGGACCCGAGGGCCCCCGCCCCTCGGACCTCGACCCGCTCCCCACCGACTCGCGTCTGCCGGAGCAGTCCCGCAGCGCCCACGAGGACGACCTCGCCGAACCCGACGCGAGCGCCCGCCGGTTCCTCGAACTCTTCGAGGAGGAGCACCGGCGCCGCACCTCCCGCAGCAGCGGGGGCCGTTCGTAGCCGGACCGCGAGCGTCCCGCGCTCACACCGGCGGGCGGCCGGCGGCGTCGGCGCCGCAGGCGGCCTCCGCCGTATCGTCTCCGGGCGCCGCCGCGGCCCACCGGTAGTGCGTGGCGTAGCTGCTCCAGGGGCGTTAGGCCGCCGCCGTTTCCGGGGCCGGGCGGGCGAGCAGCACATCGGGGTCGCCCAGGGCGCGCATCCGGATGTAGCCGGCGGTCCAGGGGGTGACCCCGGGCAGGGCCAGCAGGGCGCGCTCGGCCACATCGCGGTCGGCGCCCGGGTCAGTCGGACGGCACCGTCGGCGAGAGCGGCGGCGACGGTACGGAGCGCGGCGCGCCGGTCCGCGGACAGGCCGAGGCCGTCCAGGTCGGCGCCGGCCAGCGCCGAGGGCTGCGGGAAGAGGCGGGTCAGGGCGCCGCAGGGTGCCGGGAGCGGTTCGCATCAACGTGGTCTGCAGCAGTACCCGCGCTGCGCCCGAGCCAACGCGACCGGTCCGGCGTCCAGTTCGGCGTTGAGCTGGCGCTGCGCTGCACCTGCCGCGTGCTGTAGCCGAGCCGCGCGGCCAGCCCGGCCACGCCCTCCCGGTCGACGACGCCGTCCCCGATCAGCCGCACCGCCGGCCCGACGACATCGGCCCGCGCGTTCCAGTCCGCCGAGCCCGGCACCGCGTCCGGACGGCACCGCCGGCAGGCCCGGAAACCGGCCGCCTGCGCGCCCGCCGCCGCCGTGAAGAACGGTACGTTCCGCCGGGCCGGGGTGACCGCGGGACAGCTCGGCCGGCAGTAGATCCCGGTGGTGGCGACGGCGAAGAAGAACACCCCGTCGAAGCGCGCGTCCCGGCTCCGCACCGCCTCGTACCTGCTGTCCCCCTGCTGCGTCACCTGTCCCGTATGCGCAGCGCCCGAGCGGGACCGCTGGCGGGTTTCGGACACCGCGGTCGGCCGCCGCCGCACCGCCGGGCCGGGACCGGACCGGGGCAGCGCGGACCGGGGGACCGCGGCCCGTCCACCGCGCGGGCCGCCGGCCGGTACGTGACGCCCGCCACCGGCCCCGCTCCCGTACCGCCGCATATCCGGCCCAAGCAGTGGCGGCCCGGCCGGCCGGGCGAAGAAGCAGCGGCGGGGCGAACCCGCGGATCACCGGGAGAGGGCACACTGTGAGTACGGCCCATGCCGCCGGCGGTCCGCCGGCCGGCCGCCACCAGCACTTCACCCGATGGGGGACCCATGACCGAACAGCTCTTCTCCGATCCGGAGCACGTCGAACCCGTCCGCGCACCGGGCGCCCGCCCCTCCGCCGACCCCTTCCACGTTCCCGCGCCCGACGCCGCGGAGCAGCCCGAGCCCCAGACCCCCCGCGCGGCCGAGCCCCGGCACTGACCGGGCCCGGCCGGGGTACCGCCGGTCAGCCCGGCGACTCCTGGAAACTCCCCGCGCCCACCGAGGCGACCACTGAGGCACGCACCTTCGGGCAGGTCGGCTCCGAGGCGGCGTCGAGGTCCGCCCCCGTCCGCGGCTTCCGCTCCGGGTGCTCCTCGATCCAGCCGGCGAGGTCGATCGCGAGTTCCGCCTCCGCGCCGGCGGTGGATCCGGCGGCCTTGAGCTTGGGCGCCTCCTCGGTGAGGAACGCGCAGAACGACGCGCCGTCCACCGGGTCCGCGTCGTCCGCGGGGACCCCGGTGGCGGTGGCGCCCGGAGCGCTCGTCGTGCCGGCGGCCGACGTGCCGCTCGGGGACGGGGCGGCGGGCGGGACCCGCCGCTGCCGCACGTGGTCAGCGGCAGCATGACGACGGCTGTGACGTACTCCATGGTTTCCCCCTGGAGGCGCTGCTCCAGGCGGCGTCCGGCGGCGGATTCCGCCGGGCCCGGGATCAGCCGCGGCGGACCGAGCGCGGACCGGCGTACGACGCTCCCGCCGCCGCCACCCGGCGGCGCAGCTCCCGGTCCGCCGTCACCACCAGGCAGTGGCCGTCCGGGTCGGCGGTACGGGCCCGGGCGGCGAGCTCCGCGATCAGGTCGTCACCGCTGCCCGGCGCGGACTCCACCCGTACCCCCGGCACCGGGCCGATCCCGCGGGCGGCGCCCTCCACCACCAGCACGACCTCCAGCGGCACGCCCACCGCCCACGCGGCGGCGCCGCTGTCCGCGGCCAGACCGCCGCCCGCCAGCGGCACCAGCGCGTCCCGCAACCGCTCGGCCGCGCCGCGCCGATCGCGCCACCAGCCGTCCGGTACGGAACCGACGACGTTCGCGCCGTCCACGATCAGCAGCGGCCGGCCGGTCATGAGCCGGTTCCGGGCGAACCGGTCCGGGCCGGCCGCGGTGTCGAGGCGGAGCATGTGCCGCAGTATGCCCCGCGGCCGCTCACCGGGCGCGGACGCCCGGCCTTCGGGATCCGCCGGCTGTCGGCCGGCAGCCGGTCCGCACTCGGCAGGGGCGCGTTCAGCAGGGTCGCCGCCACGCGTCCAGGCTCAGATGCTTGAGCATCGAGCTGAGCCGCAACCTCCGGCTGTCCAAGCAGAACTGATCCGTCCTCAGCTCGTACTCGACGTGGAACACCGCCTTGTCGGCGGCTACGAAGGGCGTCAGCGCGTCGCACTCGTCGAACTCGGCGCACTGCTCGTCCACCGAGAAGTCGAAGTCGTCGACCAGCTCCCCGACCTGGTCGACGTCGTTCTTCAGGCCCACCGCGAGCCCGCGCCGGTGGGCCAGGTCCGCGACCATCCGGTTGAAGGCGAGCTGCTGACCGGCCGTCAGCGGGAAGCCCGTGTCGTTGGCGTAGCCGTCGGCGAGGTCGGGTTCCACCGCGTCGAAGCCCTTGGCCCGGCACATGTCGAAGCGGGCCGCGAGCAGCGGGCGCAGGACAGCGGTGCGGCGGATGTCCAGCCAGCGCTCACCCGGCCAGCCGTCGCCCTTGCCGAGCAGCGCGGCCGGGAAGTCCTTCGCGTCCGGCCGGAAGGACTCCCACCCGCCGACGTTGACATAGCAGATCACCTTGCGCCCGGCGGCATGCAGCCGCCGTACGACGTCGGCGCCGTTCTCGAAGCCGTCGATGTCGTAGACCGGCACCTGGACCGAGGTGTCCACGGTGCCGCTGAGCTGCCACTGCCAGGGCGTGCCCGGGCGCGGCTGCCACCGGGCCGGCGCCGCGGCGACCGGGGCCGACGCGGAGCCGGGGGCGGAGGCGGGCCCGGAGCCGGGCGTGGAGACGGGCGAGGACGCGGATGCGGAGGCGGTGCCGCGGTTGGACCCGGGCGCGGTGGCCGGGGCGGGCGGCGGGCCCGCCCCGGCGTTGTCACCGGAGCCGGGGGCAGAGCAGCCCGCGAGCAGCAGCAGTCCGCAGACGGCCAGCGCCCGGGCCGGGGCGAGCGGCGCCCCGACCGAGCGGCGGCTCACGCGGCGGCTCACGCGGCGCCGCCCGGCACATGGCGCCACGGGTTGGGCGGCCCGTCCGGTACGGCGCAGTGCACTCCGGCGCCGAGCCGGGCGGCCGTACGGGCCACCGTGACGCCCTCACCGGGCGGGACGTCGTACACCAGGTGGCACAGGCGCGCCGGGCGCAGGCCCGCCGTCCACCCCGGCACCCGGACCTCGGCGTACCGCTCCCAGCTGCCCTCGAAGGTGACCAGCACGTCGGCGAGGGCCGCGTATCCCGGATGGGGGTGCACCCCCGGGTTGAGGACGACGGCCCGCGCTCCGCAGCGCCGGGCGGCCCACCCCAACCGCCGGTAGTACGGCAGCTGTTCGGGCCCGGCCGACACCTGGTCGAAGAACACCCCGTCGACGCCGTACCAGACCCGGTGCCGCCGCAGGTCCCGCAGCGCCGCCACCGGCGGCCGCTTTCCGTAGCGGGTGTCGACGTACCCGAGCAGCCGGATCCCGGCCCCGCGCAGTCTGCTTGCGGCCTGCGCCATGACGCCGTCCACCCGGGGGCCGGGTCCGTCGGCCGCGTTCACCACGACACCGTAGAGCCGCGGGCCGAGCGCCTCCAACGCCCGCCACGCCGCCGGGTCGACGGCGGGATGGACGTAGAGCGGCACCAGCAGCGTGCCCCCGGCGGGATCGCCGGCGCCGCTCACGGGGAGTTCCGCGCGGCGGCGGACGACCGGGAGCCCCCGCCGCCTCCGGGGACCCGGCTCGCGGACCCCGCGGGCGCGGGCGTGGCGGTGGCCTGCCACAGCGACGTGAGCGCGTCGCGCAGCGTACGGGCCGGGAGCCAGCCGAGGGCGCGGGCGGCCAGTGTGATGTCGGCCTGGCTCCAGTCCAGGGGGGCTGAGTTGGCCGATCCCGGGCCCGACTCCTCGATACGTCCGCCGAATCCCGCGATGGCCGCGAGCGTCTCGGCGAGGGTGCGGGCCCGCACCCCGCGGCCCGAACCGATGTTGACCACCGGGGGGAGGGGGCCGGCCGCGACGGCGGCCAGTGCCACCGCCTCGGCCACGTCGCGCACGTCCACGAAGTCACGGTACCCGGTTAGGCTGCCGGTCCGCACGGTGCCGTGCGGCGGCGTGTCCCGGAAGGCGGCGGCGAGCCTTCCGGGCAGCCCGGTGACCGGGGCGCCCGCCCCCACCGGGTTGAACACCCGCAGCACCACGGAGTCGAGCCCGGAACCGGTCACCGCGAGCGTGCCCGCGAGCTTCGCCGTGCCGTACACCCCGGTGGGCCGGGCCGGTGCGCTCTCGGAGAGCGCCTTCCCCTCCGCCGGCCCGTACTCCGCCGCCGACCCCAGGTGCACCAGCCGGGCCGAGGGGACCGCCAGTGCCATCGCCTCCGCCAGGGCGGCCGGCCCGCGCGCGTCGACCGCGCACACCTCGCTCGCCGCGCCCGCCACCGCCCCGGCGCAGTTGACCACCACGTCGGGCGACAGCTCGGCGAGCCGCCCGGCCAGCACGTCGACCGGTACGACGGCGAGGTCCGCCAGCAGGTCGAAGCCGGGGGAGCGCTCTCCGCGCAGCAGCCGCACCCGCGGGCCGCCGCCGGGGGCGGCCCGTGCGTCGGGGGCAGCGGCTGCCGGCCGGCCCAGCCGGGCCAGGACCGCCGCGCCGAGGAAGCCGCCGCCGCCCAGTACCAGGATCCGCCTCACCCGCTGTCACGCCCCCTTGAGGAGCAGGCCGCGCAGGTCGCCGAACTCGGCGTTGGCGCGGTCGTAGTCGTCGGGGCGGCCGATGTCCAGCCAGTAGCCCTCGAACTCGTGGGCGCGCGGCGGCCGGCCCGCCGCCAGCAGGTCGAGCACCACCTCGTCGAAGCCCAGCGGGAGGCCCGCCGGGTACCCGGCGAGCGTGTCGCGGGTGAGGCCGTAGACACCCATCGACACCCGGTAGTCCATGCTCGGCTTCTCGGCGAAGGCCACCACCTTGCCGTCTTCGGTGGTGAGCACGCCGAAGTCGATGCTGACCGTGCGCGGGTAGGTGGCGATGGTCATCGGTGCCTGCGAGTGGACGTGCCCGTCCAGTACCGCGCCGAAGTCCAGGTCGGTCAGGATGTCGCCGTTCATCACCAGGAAGTGCTCGGGGAGCCGGCCGAGCATGGTGAGCAGCGGGCCCATCGTGCCGAGCGGGCTCTCCTCGGTCACGTAGTCGACGTCGAGCCCCCACTGGGTGCCGTCGCCGACGTAGGCCCGGATGATGTTGCCCAGGTGCCCGATCGCGACGGTGCAGCGGCGGAACCCGGCGCCCGCGAGCTGCCGCAGCACGATCTCCAGGATCGCGTGGCTGTCGCCGATCGGCACCAGCGGTTTGGGAAGCGCGGTCGTGTACGGCCGGAGCCGGACGCCTTTGCCGCCGGCGAGGATGACTGCGTGCATGGTGGATTCCCCCAAGAGGCCGAAGGTGTGCGGAACGGGCGGACGCGGGCGGCCGACGGTCGGTCAGGCGCGCCCCGGTGTCCTCAGACGTTGTAGGAAGAGGTTTTGTAGCGGGCCAGGTTGGCCGGGTCGCGGAAGAACTCCACGGTGTGCGCGAGCCCTTCCTTCAAGGTGTGGGCCGGCGCCCAGCCGGTCGCCGCGCGCAGCCGGGAGGCGTCGCAGACCAGCCGCATCACCTCGGAGCCGGCCGGCCGCAGCCGCTGCGGGTCCTCGCGGACCGCGAGGTCGGCGTCCATCAGCTTGCCGATCAGCAGCACGAGGTCGCCGATCGCGATCTCGCCGCCGGTACCGGCGTTGAAGGTGCGGCCGACCACGTCGGCCGCCGGCGCGGTGCCCACCGCGAGGAAGGCGGCCACCGTGTCCCGGACGAAGGTGAAGTCCCGGGTGGGCCGCAGGTCGCCCAGCGTCACCTCGCGCTGCCCGGCGGCGACCTGGCCGATCACGGTGGGGATCACCGCGCGCATCGACTGCCGCGGCCCGAAGGTGTTGAACGGCCGCAGCGTCACCACGGGCGTGCCGAAGCTCGCGTGGTAGCTGTCCGCGAGCCGGTCGCCGCCTGCCTTGGAGGCCGCGTACGGCGACTGCGTGACGATCGGGTGGTCCTCGGTGATCGGCACGGTCTGCGCGGTGCCGTAGGTCTCGCTGGTCGAGGTGTGCACCAGGCGGGCGGCGCCCGACTCCCGTACCGCTTCCAGGACGTTGAGCGTCCCGGACACATTGGTGTCCACGTAACTGCGCGGCGCCCGGTAGGAGTAGGGGATCGCGATCAGCGCGGCCAGGTGGTAGACGGTCTCGCTGCCGGCCACCACCTCGCGTACCGAGCCGGGGTCGCGGACGTCGCCGAGGACGATCTCGACGTGGTCCAGCACGTCGGGCGGCAGCACCTCCAGCCAGCCGTGCGAGGAGAAGGAGTTGTACTGGACCATGGCGCGCACCCGGTGGCCGTCGGCGACCAGGGCCTCCACCAGGTGCGAGCCGATGAAGCCTTCGGCGCCGGTCACTGCGACGGGGGCGGTGCTGGACAAGCGGGTCTCCTAGGAAGCAGGCTGACGGGTCGTCAGCGGTGGGTGGTCACCCGGGCGGTGAGGTTCAGCGAGACGGCCAGCGCGGTGGCCGCGGCGGTGCCGCAGACCAGGCCGATCGTCGCCGCGGGGGCGGCGGCGCGGGCCGCGAGCAGGACGCCGGCGGCGCCGGCCGCGCCCAGGAGCAGAAGCGCCCCGGTCCACGGCCTGCCGCACGACTGGAGGAGCAGCGCCAGCCACAGCAGGCAGCCCAGGGCCAGCAGTACGGCCAGGTGCGGTACGGTCCAGGCCGCCGCGCCCGGCAGCACGGCGCTCTCCACCGCGGCGAGCCCCGCGAGCGAGGCCCCGTACCCGGCCAGGCAGCCGCCCAGCACCCGCCAGACCCGGCCCGGCAGCCGCTCTCCGACCCCGGTGCGGCGCAGCGCCCTCAGCGCTCCGCCGCGGAACCGGAACAGCAGCCATTCCCCGACCCCCATCCCCACGGTGAGTGCCCCCACGAACTCCCCGGCCAGCCCCGCCGCGACCACCAGCACCCCGCCCGCCACCCCCGCGACCGCCTGCGGCGCCGAGCGGACCCACGCCACCCCGCCGTGCGACCGGCAGGCCCGCAGAACGCGGCGGAGCCCGCCGGCCGGTGTACGGGGGGTGGGGCGTCGGCCGCGGCCGGTGCCGGGTACCGCCGGGGCCGGGCGGGCCGACCTCCCGGCGTGCTGGGTCCTGCGCCGGAGGAGGGTCCACAGGCGGCGGTCCCGGCGGTCCCGGCGGTCCCGGCGGTCCCGCGCGGGTCGGGCGGCGGGCGCCGGCGGCGAGGCCGTTCGCAGGGCCGCGTGGGCGGCGAGGGCCATGGCCGCCGCCGCGGTCACGGTCAGGGAGGCGGTGATCAGGGCCGGGGGCAGGGCGTTGCCGCCGGCGACGGCGGTCAGCGGCAGGGGGAGCAGGACGGTCAGCAGAGTGCGCTCCCGGGCGAGGACCAGCAGGACCGTGGCGGCGGCCACGTAGCAGGACTGCCCGGTGGCGAAGAGGAGGGTGCCGGGGAGACCGAAGCCCGCCACCGCCGTCGCCGCCGCCGTGGACAGCAGCGCCCCGGCCGCCGCGCCGGCCAGCAGCGCGCCGGCGGCCTGGCGCTCGCGGCCGGCGAGCAGGAGCAGGTGGGCGTGGTGGGCCAGCGCCTGGTTCCAGCCCCAGCCGACGAGCGCCGCCGCACCCCACGCGGCGACCGCCCGGCTCACCCCGAACGGCCCGTCGGGACCGTCGGCCCACCGGCCGCCGAGGACGTAGGCGATGCCCGGGAGCGCGAAGGTCAGGCCGTGCAGGGCACACCGGAGGGTGTCCGGCCGCCACGGGTCGGCGGCCGGCGGCGGCTCGGGGAAGCGGCGGGGCACCCGGCCGAAGAGCGTGACGGACAGCGCGAACAGGTCCCGGTGCCCCAGTTGGCCGGTGATCCGCTCGTCGGTCAGCCCCTCGGACTCCAGCAGCGCCGCCACCTCGTCGGGGTGGACGGCCGTGGCGATCTGCTCCGCCAGCCCTTCGGCGAGCGCGGTCAGTTCACTCTCCGGCGACCGGGCCTGCGAGGCGTCCCGCGGCCGGTCCCGCAGCGGTCCCGTCCGGCGCGATAGCCCGGCCAGCGAGCCGGAGCCGCCGTCCGTGCCCGCCAGGATGCCCGGCGCGACCAGCGCGAGCGGCCCGCTCACCGGCCGTCCTTCGCCGCGCACAACCCGTCCCGTGCCGCCTGTGGCGCGGCGCCCGCCGACCGCGCCGGCTGCCAGGCACGCGGCATCCGGGCCGGGCCGCCGCCGACCCGTTCGGGGCGGCGCGGCGCCGCCCCGAGCTCCCGGTAGATCTCCCGGAACGCGTCGATCGTCCGCCGCAGCGTGAACCGTTCGATCACCCGCAGCCGGGCGGCCTCGCCGAGCGCTGCCCGCCGGCCGGGGTCGCGCAGCAGTTCCAGCGCGGCCCGAGCCATCGCCGCCGGATCGCGCGGCGGTACGACCAGGCCGGTGTCGCCCACCGCCTCCCGTACCCCGCCCACGTCGGTGGACACCGTGCAGCGCCCGCACGACATGGCCTCGATCAGGGTGAACGGGAACCCCTCGCTGATACTGGAGAGCATCACCACCTGCCCGGCCGCGTACGCGGTGCGGATGTCGTCCACCCGCCCCTCGAAGGTGACCGCCTCGCCCGCGCCGAGCGCCCCGGCCAGCGCCTCGCACCGCTCGCGGTACGCCTCGCCGCCGCGCGGGGTGCCGCCGAAGATCCGCAGCCGCGCCGCGGGTATCTCCTCCCGCACCAGCGCGAACGCCCGGATCAGCGTCTCCAGGTCCTTGATCGGGTCGATCCGCCCGGCCCAGGTCAGCGTCGGGGTCAGCGGCTCCGGCCCGGCGGGCGGGAACGCCCCCGGGTCGACCCCGTTGTAGACGGTGCGGATCCGGTCCGGCGCGGCCCCGCCGTGCTCCTCCCAGCGCCGGTTGTAGCGGTTGCCGGGGGTGATCAGCGCGCTCGTCCGGTACGTCTCGCGGGACAGCAGCCGGAAGAAGCCGAGCAGCAGCGCCTTCACCGGCCAGCGGTACGGTCCCGTCCGGTAGCCGAGATAGCGTTCGCGCTGGTAGACGCCGTGCTCGGTGAGCAGCAGCGGGGTGCCGTGGCGCTGGTGGGCGACCAGTCCCGGCAGCGCCGCCAGACCCCCGCTGACCGCGTGCGAGACCCCGCCGGGCGCCGGCGCCGGCGCCGCGCCCAGCGGGCGCAGCAGGTGTTCCAGCAGGTCGGTCGCGGTCAGCGCGTCGTGATGGGTGGGCGCCGCCGCCGCGACCGTGGTGCCGGGCCGCCGCCACAGCCGGGCCAGTACCCGTACCGCCTCCTCGGTCCGCAGCGCGGCGAACAGCGCGCCGCTGTCGGCCCATTCGGCCAGCGTGTACAGCTGCGTGCCGAACTCGGCCCGCTCGTCGCGGGTTCCGCCGCCGGACCCGGCGCCCTCCCCGGCCGCCGGGGCCGCTTCGGTGGTCCCGCCGCCCCTGTCCCCGTCCTCCCCGTCCCCGTCTTCGCCGGGCTCCTCGGCGAGCAGCGCCAGCAGCAACCCCTCCCAGGCGGCGAGCAGTTCTCTGGCGTCCCGGCCGCGCGGCGCCCGGCCGGCCGGCTCCGCGCCCCACAGCGCCACCGTCTCCACTCCGCTCACCTGCGCCGGCAGCGGCCACACCGGCTGTTCTTGGCCGGTGCCGGTGACCGCCAGTACCCGGAAGTCGACGTCGGGCATGCCCTGGACGAGCTGGTCGCACCAGACGCTCACCCCGCCGGGACTGTGCGGATACGTTCCTTCGGTCAGCATCGTGACCCGCGCGACAGGCGTCGGCGGCCCGCCCAGGACTGCGTGCATGGAAATGGAGTCCCCCCTCGACGTATCAGGTGCCGTTGTGGAGCCGCCTGCGGCGGGCGGGGCGGCCGGTGCAGCCGGATGAGCCCCGCCCGCCGGCGACTCAGCTCCGGCTGTCGCCGGGGCCGGCCGGGACGGGGGTGGCGGCCCCGCTGGGCACCGGCAGCCGGCCGACGGCGAGGCGCACGGTGATCGGGCCGAGCGACACGTCCAGGTGCAGCAGGGCCGACGGCGTCCCCGACGGCAGCGTCAGCGACACCGCGCTCTGCAGCAGTCCCGGCACGGTCCAGCCGCTCACCGCGCCCGCGTAGGAGTCGCCGAAGGGGGTGGAGCCGAGCAGTTGGGCCTGCCGGGTGCCGGTCGGCACCGTCGCGCTGACCTGCGTTCCGGCCGGCGCGCTGATCGTCACGGTGTCGCCGATCCGGTAGCCGGTGGCCGTGCCGGCCCGGACGGCGGTGTCCCAGGCCGCCCGGCGCCGGAGTTCGGTGCCGATGTCGGCGGTCCGCAGGTTCACCAGGGGGGTGTCGGCGGCGAACAGCGCCGCGTAGTCGGCGAGGATCCGCTCCAGCACCGGGTACGCGATCCGGTCCTCCGACAGGTTCGACTGGTGCAGGAAGTGCGGCCGCGGGTCGTTGCCGAGCACGTGCCCGAGGTCGATCCGGGCCTCCAGCGGCACGATGTACGACTGGTAGCCGGTCGCCGGGTCCAGCGGGGCGTTCAGGCAGGTGGAGGTGCCGGACGTCGCGCACACCCCGCTGCCGCCCTGTACGGCGTCGGTGTAGATCCAGTTGTACTCGTCGGTCTCCTCGGCCGCGCTGCCCGCGTTGTAGAAGACGTTCATCGGGTGGCGCGGCACGGTGACCGCCGGGCCGGCCGTCCGCTGGTCCGGCTCCCTGGAGGCGTCACTGGCCAGGTACTTCACCCCGAGCTGGGTGAGCGCCGGCGACAGGTTCGGGTTGTCGTCCGGCTGCTGCGGCAGGGACGTGAGTCCGGAGTGCTCGCCGGTCACCAACTCCTGGTCGTTCAGCGACAGTCCGTGCTGCGCCGCCCAGGTCCGGTTGTCCTGCACGGTGGAGACGATGTCGGACTTGCTCACCCACTGGACGTGCCCGCTCGCGTCGGTCGTGCAGCGCCACGGCACCACGGTGACGTCCTGGACACAGCCCACGAAGGGGTGCAGATAGGTGTGGTTCACCCAGCGGTACGTGCTCTTGTCGGCGAGCAGCCGGTCCGCCAGCGGGTCGTCGGTGGTCTCGTGGTCGGTCTTCCAGTCCTCGCTGCCACCGCCGTTGAACACGAAGTCGAAGGTGAAGCCGTGTGCCCGCGACCACTGCTCGGCGTACGCCGCGTCGGCCGGCGTCATCCGGATCGGGTCGGTGTCGTCACCGGTGCCCGGCGGGCAGTCCACGTCCCCCGGAGTGCAGTTCAGCCCGGCGTCCCACCGGTCGTCGGAGAGGAAGACGTCGTCGACCTGCACCTCGAAGTAGTTGCGGTCGGCGCCCAGATGGATGCCCTGGGTCATCCACTCCACGATGCCGCGGGCCAGCAGCCGGAACTGCTCCTGGTACTGGTTGTAGACGAAGGTCAGCACCAGTTCGCTGCGGCCGTCGTGCGCGTACTGGCCGACGAGCACCCCGCGCCGGTCGGTACCGGGAACGGGCGCGTCCACCAGGGTGGTGAAGGATGCGCCGGCCACCTGCTGGGCCAGCGGCGTCGCGAGGTAGCCGTAACTCTCCGCCTGGTCCGCCGCGTTGTCCTCGAACGGCACCGGGCCGCCGAGGTAGCCGAACGGGCCCGCGGTGCCCTGGGCGGTGACCTGGCCGGTGTCGCCGTCCAGCGGGCCGGTGTAGCCGCCGTTCTGGGCGTAGTCGAGACCGACGGACGGCTGCGCGTAGGTGTACGCGTCGACCTGCCGGATGCCGAAGGTCGTCTCGTACGCCGCGAGGGCGGCCATCTCGGCGGAGCCCGCGCCGAACGGGTTGTCGTTCGGCAGCACCACCGACTGGAACCTGGCCCGCGGCCGGCCCGAGACCGTGTCGCTCAGAAAGTCCGCGGTGATCG
The DNA here is from genome assembly GCF_031844685.1 of Streptomyces sp. ITFR-21. Lineage (NCBI taxonomy): Bacteria > Bacillati > Actinomycetota > Actinomycetes > Kitasatosporales > Streptomycetaceae > Actinacidiphila > Actinacidiphila sp. ITFR-21. The sequence continues at coordinate 602,560 of NZ_CP134605.1, read as the reverse complement.
CCGGCCGGCCGGCGTCGCCGAGGTCCACGGTGGTGTACGGGGTGCCCGCGCTGCCGAGTTCCGCGGCGATGGCCGCGGTGGCCGGGCCGCCGTCGTCCACCACCAGGACCCGCAGGTCGATCCGCGGGGTGGTGGCGGCGTTCGCCACCGCCGGGGCCAGGCCCAGGGACATCAGTGCTGCCGCCGCTCCGGCGGCGGCAGCACGTAAAGCTCTGCCCATCAAGTCATTCCTCCCCCGGAAGGCGGCCCAACGCCGGAAACGACGTACCGCCCTCCGCTGTCGCGGCCCATGGGGGGCGCGATTCCGGGGACCATCGTGCGGGAATCCGCGCAGGTTCTGTGACCGATTCGGGGAGGTGCCGAGGTGATGGAATGGCCATCGGCGGCCTGGAGAGCGCTCTACCTGCGGATTTTCGGATAGTCATATGCGCGGCAAACAATGATGTTCACTCTAAAGGGTGAATAGTCGAGCATGTATCCGATTAGCGGCATCGATGATGCGGTGGGCATATTTCCCATGCGCGGAAAGTCGTCGCGCCGACCGGGCGAGCCGCGCGGCTACGGCCAGATCTGCCAGGCCAGCGCCGTCGACAGGGCCACCACGACGGTGGCCACACCGCCGATCACCAGCGGGCGCTCGCACAGCGGCCGGCGTTCCGCCGCGGCGGCCGTCGCCGTTGCCGGCACGGCCCGCACCACCACGACTCCGCCGGCGCTGGAAGCGCCGGACACCGGGCCGGTGCCGGGACCGGTCGGCGCGCCGTCCTGCGAGCCGGAACCTGAGCCGTGCCATGAGCCGGGGCCCACGACGGGGAACACCACCTCGATCACGTCCGGCGGCTCCTGACCGGGCTCCCGCGGTGGGACGACGGCGCCGGCCGTGCTCCCGCCGGGACCGCCGATCCGCCCGCCCCGCCCCGCGGCGTCGCCCGGCGCCCCCGGTCCCGCGTCCCTGTCCCTCATCTCCGGACCCACACTTCCCCGCCGAACCCTCGCGCCCGCGCGTCCCGCGGGCTCTACCGCCGCTACCAGGATGATCCCCGCCAAGGGGACGCCACGCGCCCGGCGAAGCCGCCCGCCACCCGGCACCCCCGGGCGGTCCGCTTCCCGGGGGAGCGGCGCCGTCCTGCCGGAGGAGGCGGTCCGGCGGTCGTGCCGCGCGCCGCCTCCGGACCCGGCACACTACCGGTCCGGCCCCGGCCCGGCCCACCGGGGCCGGGTCCGGCCGGGGGTTCAGCGCAGCGGTGCCGGTGCCGGGACGGGGTCCGGCACCGGCACCGGCGGCACCGGGCCGGGGCCCGGAGCGGGCGGGGAGGGCTCGGGCCCCGGCGTCGGCGGCACCGGGTCGGGCGCCGGTTCCGGCACGGGACGCGGCTCGGGCGCGGGTACGGGGTCGGGCCCCGGCACCGGCTCCCCGGGGTGCGCCGGGGGCACCGGCGCCGGGAAGGGGTCAGGGTAGGGCTCGGTCATCGGACACTCCCGGGGTGCGTACGGGAACGCGGCTCGTCCCCGTTCGGACCCCACGCGTACCCGCTCGGCCCGCGCCCATGCCCGGACCGCTCGCCGTATCCCCTGCCCGCCATCCGCCATCCGCCATCCGCCGGCTGCCCGGCCCCGGCCCCCGTTCACCCCGGCGCATCGGGACAATCACGACATCGGGGAGATAATGGCCGTGATGGCTCCACGACGTGTGTCCATGACCGCGGATCCGACTCCGGAGCAGGCGCATGGCAGCTGACCGCCGGCCCGGGGCCGGCCCGTACGACCCGCGCGTGGCGGGTTCCGCGTCACGCCCTCGGTTCGCGCCGTCCCGGCTCGGGCCGGGGGAGCGGCTGGCGCTCAGCGGTCTGGGCAGCTTCGACTGGGATCTGGACGCCGGCACCTTCGACCTGGACCGGGCCGGGCTTGACGTCTTCGACCTGCGCCCCGAGGAGTTCGACCGGCGCCCCGAGTCGCTGGTGCTGCGCGTCACCCCGGAGGAGGGCGTCCGGCTGGACGCCGCCCTGCGGGAGGCCCTGCAGTCCGGCCGGCCCAGCTACGGCGGCTACTTCCAGGTGACCCGGCGGGACGGCGTCAAGCAGTGGACGCACACCCAGGGCACCATCCTGCGGGACTCCGGCGGCAACGCCTACCGGGTGGTCGGCTTCGTCAGGGACGCCACGGAGGAGCTGGCCGAGGCGCCCGAGCCCGCCGAGGACCGCGGTGCCGGACAGCGCAACCTGCCCGCCGTCGTCCGGCGCACCACCGAGGCGCTGTCGCACGCGGTCACCGTGGAGGACGTCACGGCGGTGCTCACCGGGGCCGGCGGCCTGGAGCGCTTCGGCGCCGACGGCCTGGTCCTGGCACTGGTCGAGGGGACCGCCCTGAGGTTCGTCGCGTCCAGCGGCTCGCCGACGATCGCCGTGGACGCCCTCCCGCCGCGCCGGCTGGCCGAGCATCTGCCGCTCGCCGAGGCGGTGCGGACCCAGCGGCCGTACTTCACCCGCGACTACCCCGGGCTCGCCGAGCGCTTCCCGCTGCTGGGCCCCTACCAGCAGCCGATCGGTACGGCGTCGGCCGC